>SUXO01000020.1 GCA_015060885.1 Bacteroidales bacterium | reverse complement strand
GATACGCTTTGAGCGTTAAGAAACAATAAAAATGTTAAATCTTCACCTTTTAGAATGCACCCTTAAAGGTTATGACCATATTTCTGACTTATTACTCGCAAAATATTGAGTAATAACTGGTTGTAAATACAGTGGTTGCACCGGCCTAACAAGCATTGTTGTTGATGCGGGTAATAGTGTATATGACAGCCGCGAAGGTTGCAATGCCATTATAGAAACAGCAACAAATAATCTTATTGCAGGCTGCAAAAATACAATTATCCCAAATAGCGTAACAACGATAGGAAACAGAGCGTTCTATGAATGTGACGGCCTCACAAGCATTACTATTCCCAATAGCGTAACAAGCATAGAAAATTGGGCGTTCAGCCAGTGCAGAGGCCTCACAAGCATTGAAATTCCCAACAGTGTAACAAGCATAGGAAACAGTGCGTTACGTGGTTGCACCGGCCTTACAAGTGTAACAATTCCTAACAGCGTAACATCAATAGGAAGCAATGCGTTCAGTGGTTGCACCGGCCTAACAAGCATTATAATTCCCAATAGCGTAACAACGATAGGAAGCAGCGCGTTCAGCTATTGCTCCGGCCTCACAAGCATAGTTGTTGATGCGAACAATAGTGTATATGACAGCCGCGAGGGTTGCAATGCCATCATTGAAACTGCAACAAATACACTTGTTGCAGGTTGCAAGAATACCATTATCCCAAACAGCGTAACAAGCATAGGAAACAGTGCGTTCCGTGATTGTACCGGCCTCAAAAGCATTGAAATTCCGGGTAGTGTAACAAGCATAGGAGATTGGGCGTTCTATTATTGCACCGGCCTCAAAAGCATTGAAATTCCCAATAGCGTAACAACGATAGGAAGCAATGCGTTCTGTGATTGCACCGGCATCACAAGCTTTGAAATTCCGAGTAGTGTAACAAGTATTGGAAATGAAGCGTTCCGTGGTTGCACCGGCCTCACAAGTATCATCGTTATTTGCGGCAATAGCGTTTATGACAGTCGCGAGGGTTGCAATGCCATCATTGAAACTGCAACAAATACACTTGTTGCAGGTTGCCAAAATACAATTATTCCGGGTAGCGTAACATCGATAGGAGTTTGGGCGTTTGCTTATTGCACCGGCCTCACAAGCATTGAAATTCCAAACAGCGTAACATCGATAGGAGTTTGGGCGTTTGCTTATTGCACCGGCCTCACAAGCATTGAAATTCCAAACAGCGTAACATCAATAGGAAACAGTACGTTCGTTGGTTGCACCGGCCTAACAAGCATTGTAATCCCCAACAGCGTAACAAGCATAGGAAATGGAGCGTTCGGTAGTTGTACCGGCCTCACAAGCGTAACAATACCCAACAGCGTAACAAGCATAGGAGAAAGTGCGTTCTATTGGTGCCGCGGTCTCACCAGCATCGAAATTCCTAACAGTGTAATAAGCATTGGAGATTATGCGTTCTATGGTTGCTCCGGCCTCACAAACGTAACAATAGGTAATAGCGTAACAACGATAGGGGGCTGTGCGTTCTATAATTGCACCGGCCTAAAAAGCATCGAAATACCCAACAACGTAACATCAATAGGAGAGTATGCGTTCTATAATTGCACCGGCCTAAAAACCGTAGCCAACAATTCTTCTTTGAATATAGTTAAGGGCAGTACCACTAATGGTTATGTAGCCTACTATGCCGACAAGGTAATCAATGCGCCTAATGGCTCCATTGAAGGAGATTATGTCTTTGGAGTAATTGATGGGGTAAATACCTTGTGTGGTTATATTGGCAACAGTTCTACAATAACGCTTCCCGAAAATTACAAGAGCTAGAATTATGTAATTGGCAGCAATGCGTTCCGTGGTTACACAGGCCTCACAAGCATTGAAATCCCAAATAGCGTAACATCGATAGAAAGCAATGCGTTCTATGGTTGCACGGGCCTTAAAACTGTTTATAATTTTTCTTCTTTAAAACTAATAAAGGGCTCAACAGGTAATGGCTACGTTGCCTATTATGCCGACAAGGTAATCAATGTGCCTGACGGTTCGTTCGAAGGAGATTATATATTTACTATAATTGATGGGGTAAATACTCTCTATGCCTACATTGGCAATGACTCTATAATTTCACTTCCTGCAAATTACAAGGGCGGCAGTTATATGATTGGTGATAATGCGTTCAATGGAAATACGGTCATAACCGGTGTGACAATCCCCGATGGTGTAACTGCAATTGGCGCAGACGCATTCAAGGGTTGCACTGCTCTTAAAGATATATATGCACTGGGTAGCATACCTGCGTTGCTCGATAGCGAGGCCTTTGCCGAACATTATGCAAGTGCTACCCTCCACGTTCCGGCGGGCACAAAGGCTGCCTACCAATCGAGCACTTCGCAAAGAGAGGAGATGGAGATTAGGAGGTTGCCGGTTTACAATAACGACCTGTTGGCTTCTATGAGCGGATTCGATAAGGAAGCCCAATATGAGACTGTGAAAGTGGAAGCGCAGAACCCCGATGTTGCCGGCACTCTCAATGGAAACGACTATCTGCTTGCCTATCAACCGTAAAAAACAAAAATGACCGACCTGCCCAAAGCCACGTTCGAGACGAGCATTGCACGTAACGGGCGATATAAAATAGCACTTGTTACAGTACCCTGGTTCATAGAATCGTACAGCGATACATTGATAAGCTCATCTATCGACCCGCAATATGCCGACTCTTATCTGCGTGTACGTGTAAACCAGAACAATGAACAGCTTGCTATGTTCCCTTGCGATTCGTTCAACATTGGTACTTCAAATACCAATTTCGGTGTGTGGGAGAAGCACGCGATTGTTCCCGACCGTTCGCGCATAGATACCATCTTCTTGAAGGATGCGAATAACGAAGATTATATTTTTGACTTTGTAAACAATCATAGTGTGGATGTAAACATTGAGCTTTTGCGTCCATTGCAGTATAATGAAGGAAACGGACTTTATACTGCCAAGAATGCCAACCGGTTTGCTTTCCGCTTCTTGCTCGACCAGATAATGCTCATTCCCGTAGAAGGGGATACAAAATTGACAACAACCCACTGGAAGAACTTTGCCAATATTGTTGAAGAGGCAAACAGCCTCACGGGCGATGTCGATGGCGATGGAGTTATCGACGTTGCCGATGCCACCACATTGGTGTCGATGATTCTCGACAACTCGCTCGCAACCGATGCTGCCGATGTCGATGGCGACGGCACAGTTGATGTTGCCGACGTAACAGAACTCATCTCCATAATCCTGGGAACGAGAACAGCAAACGATGCTCCTGCAAAAGCAGCCGCTACACGCGCCGGTGAGATTAGCACAGTATCGGCCGATGGCGATGGAGAAACACTGCTCATCAACATCGACAACCCCGGCTATCCCTTCTCGGCAATCCAGTTCGACCTTGAACTCCCCGAAGGCATCGAGGTTGATTTCGACGGTGAGTACTATGAGGTTTACCTCGGTAGCCGTGCACACCGCAAACACTCAGACCCCGAGTGCGCAGTTCAGGCCGACGGTTCTTTGCGTGTTGTTATTATGTCACTCAGCAACGCTCTCTTCAAAGATACTGAGGGTGATGTAGCAACAGTGCTTCTCAAAGCCAATGGTGCTGCCGATGGCGAATATCCCTTCACCATCAAGAACGTGTTTATCTCATCTACCGGTAAAGAGGTACTTGCCGACTACACCGGTTGGATAACAGTAAGCGGTGGCGTTACAGGTATCGACTCTATCGTAGCCGATGATGCAGCAGCTGCTACTGCAATCTACGACCTGCAAGGCCGCAAGGTAACAGAGCCTGTCAAGGGCGGTATCTACATACAGAACGGCAAAAAGGTTATGTGGTAAACGGCAAGAAGGTGGTTGTAAATGATTAACCCGAAACGTGAAAAAGTTAATAAAATAAGAAATTGATTTTTCCTTCCGCCCCGGGCAGTGAACTGCCCGGGGCTTTTTATTGCATTGCCGCACCCATCGCCTACGTTTGCACTATTTTTTGTTAAAGGGATACAACCTTACTGTTTTTTATGTATTTTCGCGGAAGATTATCAAAGGAGCAGTTGATTTATGGAGCAGAAGTTCATAACCATACGCGGTGCAAGAGTAAACAACCTTAAAAGCGTGAACGTGGATATACCGCGCGGCCGACTGGTTGTCATTACCGGCCTTTCAGGGTCGGGCAAGTCGTCACTGGCCTTTGATACCCTGTATGCCGAGGGACAACGACGTTATGTGGAGTCGTTAAGTTCCTACGCACGGCAGTTCCTGGGGCAGATGAACAAGCCCGAATGTGACTTCATCAAAGGTATTCCGCCGGCAATAGCAATAGAGCAGAAGGTGAACAACCGCAACCCCCGTTCAACCGTGGGCACAAGCACCGAAATATATGAGTACCTGAAACTGCTCTACGCCCGTGTGGGCAAGACCTACTCCCCCATAAGCGGCAAGCTCGTAAAGAAGGAGAACCCCGAGGATATTGTGGAGCTGATGAAAAGCCGCCCCGAAGGGACTCGTTTCCTGTTACTCGCCCCCATTCCCAAACGCAAGGGGCGCACCATTGAAGAGCAGTTATCGATATACCTGCAACAGGGCTTCACCCGTATATATATAAACGGCGAGGTTGTTCGCATCGAAGATTACACGCACAAGAAGGGCGACACCCCACTGCTGCTCATTGACCGTTTGTCGGTATCGCAGTCGCACGAAACGGCAAGCCGCCTACTCGACTCGGCCGAAACGGCCTTCTACGAGGGTGGAGGCACCTGCATACTGCAATTTGTCAATGAGAAGGAGCAGTACACGTTCAGCACAAAATTCGAGGCCGACGGCATTGAGTTCGAGGAGCCCAGCGAGCAGCTGTTCTCGTTCAACTCTCCCATTGGTGCCTGCCCCACCTGCGAAGGCTTCGGGCGCATTGTGGGCATAGACGAGGACCTTGTCGTGCCCAACAAGACATTGAGTGTATATGACGGTGCGGTATTCTGCTGGCGCGGCGAGAAGATGGGCGAGTGGCGAAAAGAGTTCTGCCGCCACGCCCCAAAGGACGATTTTCCCATTTTTGAGCCATACTACAACCTCACACAAGAACAGAAGGACTACCTGTGGCACAAAGGGCCGTGGATTGAGGAGTATGGCGAGGCAATATCCATCGACAACTTCTTCAAGATGGTGCAGGCCAACCAATACAAGATACAATACCGCGTGATGCTTGCCCGTTACCGCGGGAAGCCCATATGCCCCACCTGCCACGGCACACGCCTGAAAAAGGAGGCCACATACGTGAAGGTGGGCGGAGCAAGCATTACCGAACTCATTGAGATGCCGGTGAACCACTTGAAAGAGTTTTTCGACAACCTGCAACTCGACGAGCACGACAATGCGATTGCCGCACGCATTCTCACCGAAATAAAGAACCGCATCGACTGCCTTATGGACGTGGGGCTCGGTTACCTCACACTCAACCGTTTGAGCAACAGCCTTTCGGGCGGCGAGAGCCAACGAATAAACCTTGTGACATCGCTTGGCAGTGCGCTTGTAGGTTCGCTATACATACTCGACGAGCCCAGCATAGGGCTTCACAGCCGCGACACGGAACGCCTCATAAGCGTGCTCTACCGCTTGCGCGACCTGGGCAACACCGTGGTTGTTGTGGAGCACGACGAGGAGATTATACGCGCCGCCGATTACATAATAGACGTGGGGCCAAAAGCCGGCTCCTATGGCGGCAACATTGTATATGAGGGCGATATGAAGGACCTTGCACCGGGCAGCAACAGCTACACCGTGAAATACCTTTTGGGCGAAGAGGTAATAGAACTGCCCGCACACCGCCGCAAATGGAACAACTGCATCACTGTCAAAGGCGCCCGCGAGAACAATCTTAAAGGGATTGATGTGAACTTCCCGCTCAATGTACTTACAGTCGTAAGCGGTGTAAGCGGGTCGGGGAAATCGACACTGGTACGCGACATTCTCTACCGCTCGCTCAAACGCCATTTTGGCGAGGTGGCCGACGCGCCCGGACAGTGCGAAACCGTAGAGGGAGCTGTGAAACAGATAAGCGGTGTGGAATTTGTCGACCAGAACCCGATTGGCAAATCGTCGCGCTCCAATGCCGCCACATACCTCAAAGTGTATGACGAGATACGCCACCTCTTTGCACAACAGCCACTCGCCAAGCAGCTGGGGTTCGGCGCAAGCTACTTCTCGTTCAATGCCGAAGGGGGCCGGTGCGAAGAGTGCAAGGGCGAAGGCACCATAACCGTATCGATGCAATTCATGGCCGACCTGCAACTGGAATGTGAGGCCTGCCACGGCAAAAGGTTCAAGAAAGAGGTGCTCGAAGTAAAGTTCCACGACAAGAACATACACGACATACTGGAAATGACTGTAGGCGATGCAATAAACTTCTTCCAGGAGCACGGGGAGAAACGCATAGCCGCCAACCTGCAACCATTGCAGGATGTGGGGCTTGCCTACATAAAGCTGGGGCAATCATCATCAACCCTTTCGGGCGGTGAGAACCAGCGTGTGAAACTCGCCTACTATTTAAGCCGACAGAGCGACAGCCCCACCCTCTTCATTTTCGACGAACCAACGACCGGGCTCCATTTCCACGACATAAAGAAACTGCTCAACTCGTTCGAGAGGCTCATAGCGCGTGGCCACTCCATAGTAATCATCGAGCACAATATGGACATAATAAAATGTGCCGATTACCTCATCGACCTGGGCCCCGAAGGGGGTGAAGAGGGAGGCACACTCGTTGCAGCAGGTACTCCCGAAGAGGTTGCAGCCTGCGAAAGTTCCTACACAGGGCAGTTTTTGAAAGAGAAACTGCAACAATAATAAAAAGAGAGAAAGGAAAAAGAAAAGAAAAAGAGAATTTAGGGAAACTAAGGGCTACTAAGGAGAAAAGAGAATTAAAGAAAACTAAGGGCTACTAAGGAGAACTAATGCCTTAATCACCCTTAATAGCCCTTAATAACCCTTAATAGCCATTAATAGCCCTTAATAGCCCTTAATAACCCTTAATAGCCCTTAATAACCCTTAGTTACCGCCAGCAAACCATTACCCGCTATGCCCAACCTTATACCCAACAGAGGAAACTACAAAAATTTGCTATGCTACCGCAAAGCCGAAGCAATATACGATATAACATACTTTTTTACCAAGCAATTTCTTGGTAAAGGGGACCGTACTATCGACCAAATGGTACAAGCCGCCCGCAGTGGCAAACAAAACATTGTTGAGGGCTATGCAGCCGGTGCAACATCGGCAGAAACTGAATTAAAACTTTTTAATGTGGCTAAAAGCAGTTTGCAAGAACTACTTGTGGACTATGAGGATTATTTGCGCACGCGTGGGCACACACGCTGGAAAGAAGATTCGGAACAGGCAAAATGTGCGCAACAATTGGGCCGCGCACATAACGACTCCGATTATTGGATGAACATTGTAACAACGCGCGATGCCTGCACAATAGCAAACATAGCCATTATACTTATATACCAAGAAGATTATTTACTTTACAAATATCTGCAATCGGCAGGAGAACGATTTATAAACGAAGGCGGTTTCCGAGAAAAACTATCCCGCACAAGGCTGCAACAACGCTCAAAAGGAAGCAAAGAGAAAGACTGAAAGGAGAAGAAAAGGAAAACTAAAGGCTACTAAGGAGGAAAGAGAATTAAGGGAAATTAAAGAGAAAAGAGAATTAAAGAAGACTAAGGGCTACTAAGGAGAACTAATGCCTTAATAACCCTTAATCACCCTTAATCACCCTTAATAGCCTTTAATTGCCCTTACCCCCTTTAATTACCCTTAGCAACCACCAGCCCTGCCATAGAACAACCCGCCGGCTGCGCCACGGCAAGCAGGTACTCCCGAAGAGGTTGCAGCCTGCGAAGCATCACACACAGGAAGTTTCCTTAAAATCTATTTAAGAAATCAACACAATTATTAACTCTTTTTAACACGGGGGGGGTAATTGCACAACCACATTTGCTTACCTTTGCAAAAAAAGCGAAAACAGACTATCATCGCAAAAACTAAACTACTATGACAAGACTATCATTTTTATTGATGGCGCTGTTTACAACAGTGCTCATATCACCATCTACGGCACAGGATTACATTATTGAAGGCGGAAAGACCGGCAGTGACCTTGTATTCGACGGCAACTCCGTGGTGAGCAACGGCGGCACAAAGGACACACCGGGAAGCAACAAATATTATGGCGACATCTTTATTCCAGAGAAAAACGGGAACACAACTATTACCACATTAGAGAAACGTTCATCGTGGACACAGGCAGGTGCAGGCACCTTTCAATACTCCTACATTACAACAGCCACATTACCGAAGACAATCACAGACATACAAACAGCTGCGTTTGCCGACTGCATCTACCTGCAAAACATAAACGTAAGCGACGAAAACGAAACCTACTTCGACAACGACGGTGTTGTGTACAAATGGCTGGTAAAGGACCCCGACGACCCTTTCAACCCCGAAAAGAACCAATTTGAGCTGGTTGCCTGCCCGGGAGCAAAAACAAACGTTACCATTCTTGACGGAACCACGATAATCGGTGACTGCGCCTTCGACGGTTGCAGCAACATCAAAGGTATAATCATCCCCGCCACGGTAACCGAAATTCACCAATACGCATTCACCGGTACAAACCTAACATCGCTCACCTGCCTTGCAACAACCCCGCCGGAGGTTATGGGGCAGCGTTGGAATGCAAACAACACACACGGTTTCTACGGAATGGAAACCGCAATAATTAAAGTCCCGTACGGAACCGGCAATACCTACGAAGCGGCAAGCCGATGGGGGAATTTTGAGATTGTGGAATTGGCGGCTATTGCACCTGAAGAAGAGGACACCCCCGAGATTGAGTACATTCAACACGTCGAGAAAATAATTCTGAGCGACAGTGAAGATTATACAAGAGAGGAGCGACACACCATCGGGGATGAACTGGGAAGAACAAGTACAACAACCGGCAACATCACCACAATAAATGTATACTACTCATCGTCGGCAACATATGAGCGCACCTTTAAAAACAGCGATTGGCAAGCCCTGTACACACCTTTTGAGTTCCAGAAATTCGATTACAGGGAGGATATGATGGAGGTCGCCGTGATAGAGGGTGTTACCGATTACATCGACAGCAACAACAATGTAACATACTTCTATCTCACAGCAAGGACATTGGACAATGACACAGAAGTCATTACCGCCCACACCCCCTGCCTTATACGTTCCAAGAGCGCGAGTGCCGAAGGAGTGGAGCGTGATATCGACCTGCAAAAAGGTGTTGACAACAACAACCAAACCATAGCACGACACCTTGAACCTGCATCGGAAAAGCGCAATGCCACATTCACATCAAACAACGGTAACACATACACACTTGTGGGGCAATATGAGAAGCGAACTGCGGGAGAAATCGCAAGCGAAGACGGTGCAACAGGCATTTACGCCCTGTCGGGAGGAAAATTAAGACAGGCGGGCAACAACAATGTAACATTGGGCGCATACCGTTGGTACCTTACTATAACTCCGGGAGCAAAAAGCGCAAACACCACATTCAAATTCGGACAGTTCCAGCAATGGGGTACCACAGACATTAATACCATAACCGAAAAGACCGGGAACGAAAAAGAGCAGACACTGTATGACCTGCACGGCCGCCCTGTAAACAGCCCCACAAAGGGCATATACATTAAGAACGGCAAAAAGATTTACATAAAGTAAACTACACACTAAACAAGAAGAAATGCTATGAAAAAAATATATCGAACGCCACAAGCTAATATTATAGAATATGCGACCGATGACGTTATGGACAGCGTAATAATCCCATCAACCACCACAGACGAAGATGAAAGTTGGGACTCCGAAGAGTATGAATACAGAGATGCCTGGGCCAATATATGGAGCGAAATGCAAGAACCCGGACTATGATATGGCTTGCTACGGCAGCCATTAACATCTAACAGAACAGGCCATAGAACAACCCGCCGGCTGCACCGCAGGCAACCACAATGAGAATGGGGCTCACCTTGAACCACTTTGCAGCAACAAAGGCAGCAACAAAGAGCAGAAGGCTCACAACAAACTGCACCGTATCCTTTGTGGGAGAACCGAAATTCTCTTCGGTCATAAGCAGCAAGGCTGCCGATGCAATAAGCCCCACAACTGCCGGACGCAGAAAATTAAAGACCGATTCCACCAACGGATGCTTACAGTACTTCATAAAGTAACGGCTTATAGTGAGCATTATCACAAACGAAGGCAACATAACAGCCAACGAGGCAAGCAATGAACCGGCCACCGCCACTGCCGGCGAGCCCGTGGCATTCATTGCAGCCGTGTAACCGACATACGTGGCCGAGTTTATGCCTATGGGACCGGGAGTCATCTGGCTCACAGCCACAATATCCACAAATTCGGTACTTGTGAGCCAGGCGTGGCGCGTCACAATCTCGCCCTGTATCACCGACAACATTCCGTAACCGCCGCCAAAGGAGAAGAGCCCCACCTTTATGAAGGTGTAAAAGAGTTCCAACAGAATTATCATACACTGCCTCCTTTCACTTTACCCCAAAGGAAACCGCCCACACCCGCAGCAAGGATTATATAAACAGGAGAAACGCCATAGGCCACTATGAGCAGGGCCGACAGCACCGGTATCCACGCATTGATCCACCCCACCTTCGCGCTCTTTGCCACCGAAAATACCGGTGAGGCTATCAATGCCACCACAGCCGGGCGTATTCCCATAAATACATTATTGACCACTTCGTATTCACGGAAACGGTTGAAAAAGAGAGCAATGAGCAGTATTATAACCACCGAGGGGATTACATTGCCCACGGCTGCCGCCACTGAGCCACGCACGCCACGCAGCTTATAGCCCACGAAAATGGACATATTCACGGCAAGCACTCCGGGTGCCGACTGCGCCACGGCAAGCAGGTCGACGAAGTCGCGGCGTTCGAGCCAGCCATACTTGTCGACAACTTCACGTTCAATCAAAGGTATCATCACATAACCGCCGCCTATGGTAAAAAGCCCCAGCTTAAAGAATGTGATGAAGAGTTTAAAAAGCCCTATGTTCATTATACTGCTTTGGGATATATAAAGAGGCTGCCGGCGATTGCAGACAGCCTCTCACAAACACTTTTTCCTTTTTATTTGGTCTTTTCGGCCACCCACATATATGCGTTGCGGAAAATCTCAATCCAGGGAGTTACATCGTCATTGATGTGCGCAGCGGGATAGGTTGCACACTGCCAGGGGAAGATGGCACGTTCGGGGTGAGGCATCATTGCCACGTGACGGCCGTCGGCACTTGCAAGTGCCGCAACATCGTAGGCCGAGCCGTTGGGGTTGGCAGGATAGTCGCTGTAAGCATAGCGTGCCACGATGTTGTATTTATCTTCGGCATAAGGAAGGTCGAACTTACCCTCGCCGTGAGCCACCCAAACGCCAAGACGGCTGTTCGACAGTGAGCCGAAGAGCACGCTGTTGTTTTCGGGCACATTCACGCCAACGAACGACGACTCGAACTTGTGCGAGTTGTTGTGGCGCATATATCCGCGCTGCTCGTGAGCGGGATTTATGAGGTTAAGCTCCATCATAAGCTGGCAACCGTTGCAGATACCGAGCGAGAGGGTATCCTCGCGTGCATAGAAACGGTCGAGTGCTGCTTTTGCAGCAGGGTTATAGAGGAAACCGCCTGCCCATCCTTTGGCCGAGCCGAGCACGTCGGAGTTGGAGAAACCGCCGCAGAACACGATGAAGTTCACCTCGTCGAGTGTCTCACGGCCGCTGATGAGGTCGGTCATTGTAACATCCTTTACATCGAACCCTGCAAGATACATTGCATAGGCCATTTCGCGCTCGCCGTTGGTACCCTTCTCACGGATGATGGCTGCACGAACGCCCGATTTCTCACGACGGTCGGCCGACATTCCATAGGCGGCAAGTTTTCCATTGAACTGCGCAGGCATACGGTAGCGCAAAGGCTGGTTCTTGTAATTCTTCAAACGCTCGTCGGCACAGCCATTGAAGCTCTGCTTGCGGTCCATAAGATATGAACTGTCGTACCAGACATCGCGGTAGTGGTCGATGTCGAAGAGGCGTGTGCGTTTCTCTTTCGTAACGGCAATGTGGCGTTTTGTGGTGGGAGCACCAATCTTCACGAAACAGATGCCTGCATCGTCGAGAATGCCCTGCATACGGCACTTATCCTTGTCGGCTACCTGAATTACAAGCGCAGGGTTTTCGGCAAACAGCAGTTTCACAATATCCTTTTCGGCTATCTGGTTGAGGTCTATTTCCATACCGCCTGTGGTGTTAGCAAAACACATTTCGAGCAGGGTGGTTATGAGACCACCGGCCGAAATGTCGTGACCGGCGAGTATAATGCCCTCGTTCACCAGTTTCTGCACGGCATCGAAAGCCTCGGCAAAATATTCGGGATTCTGCACTGTGGGAACATCGTCACCTATGCAGTTGAGCGATTGCGCAAATGCCGAGCCGCCAAGACGCAGGTTGTCGAAACTGAAATCGATGTGGTAGAACGAGCTCTTGGGTTCATTGACCATCACGGGCGACACAACCTTGCGGACATCGGAAACCTCGCCGCCGGCCGATACTATTACAGTGCCCGGGCTTATCACCTTTGTGCCGTCGGGGTATTTCTGTGTCATTGACAAAGAGTCCTTTCCTGTGGGGACATTTATTTTGAGAGCGCAGCAGAAGTCGGACAAAGCCTCAACGCCACGGTACAGACGGGCATCCTCGCCCTCTTGTGAGCGGCAGGGCCACATCCAGTTGGCACTCAACGAGAGTGTCTTTATTCCGTTGGCAAGGGGAGCAAGCACAATATTTGTGAGTGCCTCCGACACGGCAAGCACCGAACCCTTTGCAGGCGATGCAAGCGCAGCCTGGGGCGCGTGACCGATAGATGTTGCAATACCCTTCTTGCCACGATAGTCGAGCGTTACCACGCCGCAGTCGCTCAAAGGCAACTGAATTTCGCCCTGGCACTGCTGACGGGCTATCTTGCCTGTTACAGAGCGGTCCACCTTGTTTGTGAGCCAATCCTTGCAGGCAACGGCTTCGAGGCGGAGCACATCGGTGAGGTACTCCTCTATCTTGTCTTCGCTGTAAACGGCATCCTTGTAGTGGCGTTCCACTGTCTTGTCAATCATATATGTCTTGGGCGAAGAGCCGAACATCTGGCTCACCGAGAGGTCGAAAGGACGTTTGCCGTCGGCCTGCTCGAAGGCGAAACGGGCATCGCCTGTCGTTTCACCCACAACATACATGGGAGCACGCTCGCGGTCGGCTACACGTTTCACATATTCAATGGCATCCTCTTTAATGAGCAAGCCCATACGCTCCTGTGACTCGTTGGCTATAATCTCCTTTGCCGAGAGTGTCTTGTCGCCCACGGGAAGAGCCGACATATCTATAAGACCGCCGCACTCCTCCACGAGTTCCGAGAGGCAGTTCACGTGGCCTGCCGAGCCGTGGTCGTGTATGGATACTACGGGGTTGGTGTCGTCTTCGCATAGTGCGCGCACCACATTGTAGGCGCGTTTCTGCATTTCGGCATTGGCACGCTGCACGGCGTTGAGCTCAATGCCCGACGAGTAACGGCCTGTGTCGACCGACGAAACAGAACCGCCACCAAGACCGATGCGGTAGTTGTCGCCACCCATCACAATGACCTTGTTGCCCTTTTCGGGGGTTCCTTTGAGGCAGTCGCGGCGTGTACCGTAGCCCACACCGCCGGCAAGCATAATAACCTTGTCGTAACCGTATACCTCGTTATTCTCCTTGTGTTCAAACGTGAGCACCGAACCGCAGATGAGCGGCTGGCCGAACTTGTTACCGAAGTCCGAGGCTCCGTTCGATGCCTTTATAAGTATCTGTTCGGGAGTCTGATAGAGCCACTTGCGCACGGGGAGGATATCTTCCCACTTGCGGTCGTCGTATGTACGGGGATACGATGTCATATAGACCGCTGTACCGGCAATGGGCCAGGAGCCCTTACCGCCACCCATACGGTCGCGTATCTCACCGCCGGTTCCTGTGGATGCGCCATTGAAGGGCTCCACCGTTGTGGGGAAGTTATGTGTTTCGGCTTTCAGTGATATTACGGTTTCAATGTCCTTTATGACGAAATAGTCGGGCATCGAGTGGTCGGCGGGGGCGAACTGCTCCACAACGGGACCTTGCGCAAAGGCCACGTTATCCTTGTAGGCCGAAATTATGCTGTTGCGGTTTTCGTTGGTGGTGCGTTTAATCATTGCGAATAGCGACGAGGGCATCTCTTCGCCATCGATAATGAATGTTCCGCCGAATATCTTATGACGGCAGTGCTCCGAGTTTATCTGCGCAAAGCCGAACACCTCGCTGTCGGTGAGTTTACGGCCGAGCTCGCCCTCGACACGGTGCAAGTAGTCGATTTCCTCCTTCGACAGGGCAAGGCCCTCCTGCTCGTTATAGCTGTCGAGGTCCTCGATGAATTCGATGGGACGGGGCTCGATGTCTACCTTGAAAATCTGCTGGTCGAGCCCTTTGTACATACGCTGCAACATGGGGTCGTACTCGGCATTCTCGTCATTAACGGCAAAATACTCCTCTATACGAAGAATGCCGCCGAGTCCCATATTCTGGGTAATCTCAACAGCATTTGTACTCCACGGGGTAATCATTTCGCGGCGGGGGCCCACAAAAAAGCCTTCGACCTGCTCACCCTCTATGAGTGCGGCTTCGCCGTACAACCAACATAGTTTCTCAATATCTTGTGCTTGCAGTGCACTTGCAGCCTCGGTTGCAACAACCGTACGGCCGGGGGTACTGAAAAAATAGATCATAAACCGGTTTTATATTTTTATTGTTTGCATTCTGTGTTTACAACACGCGAAGATAGTAACAAAAAACGGATTTCAAACAATCTTTGAGATACGATTTTGGAAACTGTTTAAATTTCTTTAAAATTTATTCGGGAGCCCGGCAAAACGATATATTTCCTTGCAAAAACAGCAGGCCCAATGGAGTTGTTATAAAAAATAATGCATAATTTTGCGCATAAACATATTTTAGATTATGGAACTACTCACAGGACTCACCGTGCCCCTTTTGGGCACAACGATAGGCGCAGCAATGGTATTCCTTGTGCGCGACAGGATTTCCGATTTCACCAACAAGGCGATGCTTGGCTTTGCATCGGGTGTAATGGTGGCTGCAAGTTTCTGGTCGCTTTTGCAGCCGGCACTGGAACAGACGGGCAGCAGTTCACTGCAAGAAGCCGCACCGGTAATCATAGGCTTTATTGTGGGTATGGGGTTCCTGCTTGCGCTCGACACCTTTATACCGCACCAGCACATCGAGGACAACCAGCCCGAAGGGCCGCGCTCGGCTCTGCCCCGCTCCACCAAGATGATGCTTGCCGTGGCACTGCACAACATACCCGAAGGCATGGCTGTGGGAGTGGTGTTTGCCGGAATCGGCGACGGGAGCGGAACCATCACATTTGCTGCGGCTCTGGCTCTGGCGATAGGTATGGCAGTGCAGAACATTCCCGAAGGTGCCATAATTTCGATGCCGTTGCGCAGTGAAGGGAAGAGCCGCGGAAAGGCATTCCTGTTCGGAGCACTCTCCGGGCTTGTGGAACCTGTTGCGGCTGTCGCCACACTCTTTTTCCTCGAAGGCGCAACCGGCGCAATGCCATTGCTGCTTGCTTTCGCCGCAGGAGCTATGCTATATGTTGTCATTGAAGAGCTTATACCCTCGTCGCAAAGCGGGAAACACAGCAACATTGGTACCATTGGTTTTGCGGCCGGCTTTGCACTTATGATGATATTCGATGCCACTATCGGATAAGAGTGGCAAAATTGTTATATTTTTATACAAAAAAGGCATCCACCCCAAAGGATATTTTTGTTACATTTGCCGCGCCACAATGGCCCAGAACCGCAAATTGCTTATCTTTTAATGCAATAGCAAAATTAAAAAATTGTTTAATAAACAGTTTATAAAAAACAACAAACAGGAGATATATGAATTTCATTCTACTCTTCACAATGATTATTGCATCGGTGGTGCTTGTCTTTGCCGGAATGTTGATTGCAAGGTGGATTTCGCCGCGCACATACAACAAGCAGAAAAGCGAGTCCTACGAATGCGGAATTCCCACACAGGGGGAGACTTGGGTGCACTTCAAGGCCGGTTACTACCTTTTCGCCATCCTCTTCCTTATGTTCGACATTGAGGCGGTGTTCCTCTTCCCCTGGGCAACCATTGTACAGGAACTTGGTTTAAAGGCTCTTGTGGGAGTGCTCTTCTTTATGTTTATTCTCATACTCGGCCTCGCCTATGCCTGGCGCAAAAAAGCCCTTGAATGGAAATGAAAAAACCCGTTATAAAATCGATACCCTACGAAGAGTTCAAGGACAACGAAACACTCGAAGCCCTCGTAAAGGAACTCAACAAAGAGCGCACCAATGTTGTAGTTGGAGCGCTCGACGACCTTATAAACTGGGGACGCAGCAACTCCCTATGGTCGCTCACCTTTGCCACAAGCTGTTGCGGAATAGAGTTTATGTCGGTGGGTGCTGCCCGTTACGATTTTGCCCGCTTCGGGTTCGAAGTGACAAGAAACTCCCCCCGCCAGGCCGACCTCATAATGGTAGCCGGTACAATTACCCACAAGATGGCGCCGGTTCTTAAACGCCTGTACGACCAGATGGCCGAACCCAAATATGTGGTTGCGGTAGGCGGTTGCGCCATAAGCGGCGGCCCGTTCAAGGGCTCATACCACGTTGTGAACGGCGTGGACAAGTTCTTGCCCGTCGATGTCTACATACCGGGATGCCCGCCGCGCCCCGAAGCCATTCTTTATGGTATGATGCAGCTGCAACGCAAGGTGAAAGTGGAAAAGTTCTTCGGAGGCAAAAATATTCAGCAAGACCCGCGCGAAGTGCGCCGCGAGCCCATAACAGTAACCAATGCTCCTGTTGAGGGATGCGAAAAATGCGAAGGATAATGGAACTCGAATTCATAGACAAGAAGGAACTGCGCACCAAACTGAAAGAGTTGCGCAACAGCGGAATGGATTTCTTGCGCGAGCTCATTGGTATGGACTGGGGCGACGAGGGGCTGGGTGTAATATACCTGCTCGAAAACAGCACTACCCACGAGAATGTAGGGATTGCCGTGCGCACGACCGACCGCAAGAAACCCACCATACCAACAGTGTGCGACCTGTGGAAAGTTGCCGAGCTATATGAGCGTGAGGTCTACGACTTCTACGGCATACGTTTCACCGGACACCCCGATATGCGCCGCCTCTTCCTGCGTAACGACTGGGTGGGATACCCCCTGCGCAAGGATTATAACCCCAGCGAAGCCATAAACCCCATACGCCTCACAAGCGAGCCCAGCGAGGACTTGCAGCGTTCCTATGAGATTGAGGAGGAGAAGGAGTTCGAGGCCATAGCCAAGCGCGAGAACTTTATGCACGTCGATGAGTATGTGATAAATATAGGCCCGCAGCACCCGGCCACACACGGAGTACTCCGTTTCCGTCTGGCACTTGCAGGCGAGGAGATACGCAAGATTGACATCCACTGCGGCTACATACATCGCGGCATTGAGAAACTGTGCGAGAGCAAAAGCTACCCGCAGTTGCTTGCCTTTACCGACAGGCTCGACTATTTGAGTGCCCACCAGAACCGTCACGCAATGTGTATGTGTATAGAAAAGGCCATAGGGCTCGACGTTACACCACGCGCCCAATACCTGCGCACCATAATGGACGAACTGCAACGCATTGACTCGCACCTGCTTATGCTCTCGTGCGCAGCAATGGACCTGGGTGCCCTCACTGCATTCATCTATGGATTCCGCGACCGCGAAAAGATACTCGACATATTTGAGGAGGTTACCGGCGGCCGCCTTATTCAGAACTATAATATAATAGGTGGTGTACAGGCCGACATCACTCCCGGATGGGAAAACAAGGTAAAGGAGTACTGCACATACCAGATTGACAAGATCAAGGAGTTCGAGGACCTCTTTGTAAACTGCATAATAACCAGGAACCGTATGCGCGGAGTGAGCCCCCTCTCGCTCGAAGATGCCATATCCTACGGCGCAACAGGTTGCACAGGCCGCGCGGCAGGCTGGGCCTGCGACGTGCGCAAGCGTCACCCGTATGCCCTATACGGCGAAGTAGAATTCAAGGAGGCACTGCGCACACACGGTGACAGTTACGACCGTATGCTCCTGCGCATAGACGAGATAAAGGAGTCGGTAAGCATTATAAGACAGCTCATCGACAACATACCTGCCGGCGAGTTCAAGCAGAAGACAAAGCCCATAATAAAACTGCCCGAAGGACGTTTTTTTGCCGCAGTCGAGGGCTCGCGCGGAGAGTTCGGCGTGTTCATCGAAAGCCACGGCGAACGGGAGCCCTACCGCGTGAAATTCCGTTCTATGGGACTGCCGCTTGTAGCCTGTATGCACAAGATACTTAAAGGGTGCAAGATTGCCGACCTCATAACCACAGGTGCCACACTCGACTATGTGATACCCGACATCGACCGATAAAGGAACCTCTTTAAAAATGTATTTGCAAATGGATTTCAGCATAATAACCACAGCCATAGACAACCTGCTGCGCAGCCACCTGCCCGAACAGGCCGCAATACTCACCGAATGTGTATTGGTTGCGCTGTGCCTCGTTCTCGCATACGTTGTTTTAGCAATAGTAATGATATTTATGGAGCGCAAGGTGTGTGCCGCGTTCCAGTGCCGCTTGGGCCCTATGCGTGTGGGTTACTGGGGGTTGTTGCAGGTTTTTGCCGATGTGTTCAAGATGCTCATAAAGGAGATTATAAGCATCAAGCGTTCCGACCGCATACTATATGCCCTTGCACCATACATTGTGGTAATGAGTTCGGTACTCACATTCAGCTGCCTTCCCTTTGCACGGGGATTGCAGGCTCTCGACTTCAACATAGGTGTCTTTTTCATTATGGCGACATCGTCGTTCGGGGTACTTGGCATTCTGCTTGCCGGATGGAGCAGCAACAACAAATTCTCGATGATTGGCGCAATGCGCAGCGGCGGACAGATGATAAGCTATGAGCTGTCGGTGGGGTTGTGTATGCTCACAATGGTGGTGCTTGGCGGCACTATGCAGATAAGCGAGATTGTGGAGCAGCAACTCGACGGGTGGTTCATATTCAAAGGGCACATACCGGCCTGCATCGCATTCTTCATATACCTCATTGCCGGCAATGCCGAAACGAACCGCGCACCGTTCGACCTGCCCGAAGCCGAGTCGGAGCTGACAGCCGGTTTCCACACCGAATATTCGGGTATGCACTTCGGTTTCTTCTATGTTGCCGAGTTTATGAACCTCTTTATTGTGGCCGGCATAGCATCGACCCTTTTCCTGGGCGGCTGGGCTCCGCTCCACATACCGAGATTAGAGGGTTTCAACACTGTTATGGATTACATTCCGGGCATCGTGTGGATGCTTGGAAAGACCTTCTTCGTGATATGGCTGCTTATGTGGATACGCTGGACCTTCCCGCGCCTGCGCATAGACCAGGTGCTGGTGCTTGAATGGAAATATCTTGTACCCATAGGACTTGTAAACCTGCTCATAATGACCATTTGCGTTGTGGCTGAATGGACATTCTAAATTATTGAAGATATGAGAATTAAAGATACATACATAGGAATTGTTGCCACTACGGTGGCTTCGCTGCTCACCGGCTTAAAGACAACTGTCGTTGAGTTTTTCAGACCGAAGGTTACCGAGCAGTACCCCGAAAACCGCGCCACGCTGCACATACCCGAAAGACACCGCGCACGCCTTTATATGCCCCTCGACGAGGAGGGGCGCAACCGTTGCATTGCTTGCAGGCTGTGCGAAAATGCCTGCCCCAACGGTACCATAAGCATCACCACATCGACCATTACCGACGAGGCCACAGGAAAGAGCCGCAAAGTGCTGGCCGAATACAGCTACGACCTGGGCAGTTGCACATTCTGCCAGCTTTGCGTGAATGCCTGCCCGAAGGATGCAATACGCTTCAACAACGACTTTGAGAACGCGGTGTTCGACCGCAGCAAACTTGTACTTAAACTAAACAGATAGAGAATATGGAGTTTCACAATAACCTTTTTATATTTTCGGGGCTTGCTCTCTTTATGATTCTGGCAGCAATGTTCGCTGTTACGTCGAGCCGCATTATGCGCGCCGCCACCCTGCTGCTGTTCGTGCTCTTCGGCACTGCCGGCCTATACTTTATGTTGCACTACACGTTCTTGGGAGCGGTGCAGATAACGGTGTATGCGGGCGGTATTGTGGTGCTTTTCATATTCGCCATTCTGCTCATTGGCAAAGGAAGCATCGACATCACGCACACGTCGAAACTGCGTTACCTTGCCGGACTCCTGTCGGCCCTTTCGGGAGCAGTCATAACAATATACCTTATAGATTCCACCGCCTTCGATGCTACGCACTTTATGGGAAAAGATGTACCTATGAAATCGCTCGGCCTGGCAATAATGGGAACCGACCGCTATAACTACATACTGCCGTTCGAGGTACTGAGCATACTGCTGCTCGCCTGCACGGTGGGAGCAATACTTATCGCACGCAAAAAATAGAGAGCCATGATAATACCTGCACACTACTTTCTTATACTGTCGGCAATACTCTTTTTTATAGGAGTATTCGGGTTCTTCACCCGACGCAACCTCGTATCGTTGCTCATAAGCACCGAACTTATGCTCAACGCCGTGGATATAAACTTTGCAGTGTTCAATGCCTACTGCCACCCCGGCCTGCTCGAAGGGTATGTGTTCGCAATCTTCGGCATTGGAATTGCAGCTGCCGAAACTGCCGTGGCAATAGCCATAATAATAAACGTGTACCGCAACATACACTCGATACACATCAAACGATTGAGAGAACTTAAACATTAAGAAGCTGTTTGAGATTTATTCAGCTTTGATATATATTTTACAAGAAATTTAAACAGTTTCCAAGAAGCAATGGATTTCACACTTTCGATACTCGCCTTGCCCCTGTTGAGTTTTCTCACACTGGCTCTTGCAGGCAAATTTATGTCGCACAAGGCGGCAGGCATAACAGGCACAGCCACGCTGACGGCAGTAACCGTTCTGGCATACGCCACCGCTGCCATATATTTTGGTGCAGGGCGCACTGCCGAGGGCATTTTTGCCACGATAACGCCGTTCAACATTGAGTGGTTGCCACTGGGCGATACGTTAAGCATCGACCTGGGCATTATGCTCGACCCGATTTCGGTGATGATGCTCATTGTCATATCGACCGTGAGCCTTATGGTACACATTTATTCACTGGGATATATGAAGGGCGAGCGAGGGTTCCAGCGATATTATACATTCCTCTCGCTGTTCACATTCTCGATGCTGGGGCTTGTGGTTGCAACCAACATATTCCAGATGTATATATTCTGGGAACTTGTGGGAGTATCATCGTACCTGCTCATAGGGTTCTACTACACAAAGCCTGCGGCCATTGCGGCATCGAAAAAGGCATTTATCGTGACACGCTTTGCCGACCTCTTTTTCCTCATCGGCATACTCATTTACGGATATTACACCGGCACATTCACTTTCGCTCCACAAGAGAGTGCGCTCATAGCAGCAAGCGGAGTATTGCCCACGGCCCTGGGACTGATGTTCGTGGGCGGTGCTGGAAAGAGCGCGATGTTCCCCCTGCATATATGGTTGCCCGATGCAATGGAGGGCCCCACGCCCGTGTCGGCACTTATACACGCCGCCACAATGGTTGTTGCAGGCGTATATCTTGTAGCGCGTATGTTCCCGCTCTTTGTGGAGTATGCGCCCGACGTGCTGCATATAATTGCATACGCGGGGGCCTTCACCGCACTATATGCAGCCGTGGTGGCCTGCGTGCAGACCGACATAAAACGTGTACTGGCCTTTTCTACCATATCACAGATTGCATTTATGATGGTTGCTCTTGGCGTGTGCACATCGGCCGACCCCCACAACGGCGGGCTCGGATATATGGCTTCGATGTTCCACCTGTTTACCCACGCGATGTTCAAGGGGTTGCTGTTCCTGGGTGCCGGAGCCATAATACACAGCGTTCACAGCAACGAGAAGATGTATATGGGCGGGTTGCGACGCTATATGCCCATCACCCACATCACATTCCTGATAGCCTGCCTTGCCATTGCCGGCATACCGCCATTTAGCGGGTTTTTCAGCAAGGACGAGATTTTGGCAGCCTGCTATGCCTACTCCAACGCGACAGGGCTTTTTATGAGCTTTGTTGCCGCGCTCACCGCTTTTTATATGTTCCGTCTCTATTATCTCATCTTCTGGGGCAAAAGCCATTACGAAGAGCAGAAGGCACTCTACGATGCAGGGCGCACCACCCACAAGCCCCACAAACCCCACGAGGCACCTGCCACAATGACTGTTCCGCTCATTATCCTTGCAGCCATCAGCTGCGTTGCCGGGTTCATTCCATTCGGCCGGTTCATAAGCAGCAACGGCACGGCATACGCGATACACATCGACAAGAGTGTGGCAGCTACAAGCATTGCACTTGCTGTTGGAGCCATATTCCTTGCCACCCTTATGTACAAGAGCGGCAACAGCCGCATAACACGCGGGCTCAACAGCAGCTTGCGCGAACTTATGTCGGCCGCCTACAACCGTTTCTACATCGACGACCTGTGGCTCTTTGTCACGAAGAAGGTTATATTCAACTGCATAAGCCGCCCCATTGCCTGGTTCGACCGCAAATTCATCGACGGAACGCTCGACAAGCTGGCGGCCGGCACACAGAAAGCAGCGACCTTCATACGCCCCGTACAGAGCGGCAACGTGCAGTCTTACAGCGTGTGGTTCCTCAGCGGTGCACTTATAATAATACTTGTACTCATATACCTTGCATAAAGAATAGCTATGAATATACTGAACCTCTTTGTAATAATTCCCCTGCTAATGCTGCTTGCACTGTGGTGTAGCCGCACATTGCAGCAGACACGCGCAGCTATGGTTGCAGGTTCCACCCTGCTGCTTGCCC
Organism: Bacteroidales bacterium; assembly: GCA_015060885.1. Taxonomy (GTDB): domain Bacteria; phylum Bacteroidota; class Bacteroidia; order Bacteroidales; family Bacteroidaceae; genus HGM04593. Next base: position 14,739 of record SUXO01000020.1, on the reverse strand, counting down.
TGTCGGTTTACCTTACAATAGATTTTATTGCCCTGCGCAATGCCGGCAACACAGCCGCTATGCTCTACTGCGACTCGTGGAGCTGGTATGCACCGCTGAACATAAACTACTCCATCGGTGTCGACGGAATTTCGGTGGCAATGCTCTTGCTCTCCTCCATAATTGTGTTTACCGGCACGTTCGCTTCGTGGAGGCTGAAACCGATGACAAAGGAGTTCTTCCTGTGGTACACGCTGCTGTCGGCCGGCGTTTACGGCTTCTTCATATCGACCGACCTCTTCGCAATGTTCATGTTCTACGAAACCGCGCTCATACCCATGTACCTGCTCATTGGCGTTTGGGGCAGCGGCCGCAAGGAGTATTCGGCAATGAAACTCACGCTTATGCTCATGGGCGGCTCGGCATTCCTGCTTATAGGCATTCTGGGCATATACTATGGTAGCGGAGCAACCACAATGAACATAAACGAGATTGCCGCAATGGGAAACATTGCACGCGAGGTGCAATATGTATTCTTCCCGCTTACATTCATTGGGTTCGGCGTGCTTGGCGCGTTGTTCCCTTTCCACACTTGGAGCCCCGACGGACACGCCTGTGCCCCCACAGCCGTCTCTATGCTGCACGCGGGCGTGCTGATGAAACTGGGCGGTTACGGCTGTTTCCGCATAGCTATGTACCTGTTGCCCCAAGCTGCCCACGACCTCGCGTGGATATTCATAATACTTACTACCATAAGCGTTGTCTATGGCGCATTGAGCGCGATAAGCCAGACCGACCTCAAATATATAAATGCCTACTCTTCGGTGTCGCACTGCGGCCTTGTGCTTTTCGCCCTTCTTATGAGCACACGCACCGCCTGCACGGGTGCCATACTGCAAATGCTGTCGCACGGGCTTATGACCGCCCTCTTCTTCGCCGTGATAGGTATGATTTACGGCCGTACACACACGCGCGACATAAACAAGATGCGCGGCCTTATGAAGATAATGCCTTTCCTTGCCGTGACCTACATAATTGCCGGACTGGCCAACCTGGGACTGCCGGGGTTCAGTGGTTTTGTTGCCGAAATGACAATATTTGTGGGGGCCTTTGAAACAGATGACATTTTCCACCGCACGGTAACCATAATTGCCTGCACAAGCATTGTGATAACAGCTGTGTACATTCTGCGTGTTGTGGGGCGCATACTGTACGGCGAACCGGAAAACGAGGAGCACAAACTGCTCACCGATGCCCGTTGGGACGAGCGTTTCACCATCATCTGCCTTGTGGTGTGCGTGGCTGCCCTCGGCATTGCACCTATGTGGGTGAGCCACCTTATTGAGGGCGGCGTTGCAAACATCATTACTAACATACAACCATAAAGAACAATAAAGCACTTTTATGAATTACATTCAATTCTTTCATATGCGCCCCGAGGCGAGCCTGCTTGGGTTCTTCCTCATAATATTCCTCTACGACCTCATATACACCGGCCGTTCACGACGCTATTTTCACCCGTTGGTATGCGTAGCAATGCTGCTGCACACCGTAATATGTTTTCGCGACACAAGCGAATATACCCTTTTCGAGGGGATGTACCACAGCAATGCAATGATAGTATTTGTCAAGGCAATGCTTGCGTTCGGCAGTGCCATTGTGGTGATGCAGGCACACCGGTGGCTGCGCATAACCACCACATACTACAAACAGGGAGAATTCTACATACTGCTGTTGAGCACCCTTGTGGGAATGTACTTTATGATAAGCGCGCGACATTTCCTGTTGCTCTTTGTGGGAATAGAACTCGCATCGTTGCCTATGGCCTGTATGGTTGCCTTCGACAAATACCGCCACCATTCGGCCGAAGCCGGAATTAAATATATCCTCACCTCGATGTTCGCATCGGCTGTAATGCTCTACGGCATATCGTTCCTTTACGGCACCACAGGCTCGCTCTACTACAACGAGGTACGCGAGGGACTCACAGCGTCGCCAATGCAGATATATGCCCTTGTAATGTTCTTCGCCGGGCTTGGATTCAAGATTTCGCTTGTACCCTTCCACCTGTGGACTGCCGACAGCTACGAGGGTGCCCCCACGGCCGTCACGGCCTACCTTTCGGTAATTTCAAAGGGAGCTGCTGCATTCACACTCTTCATTGTACTCACAACGGTGTTTGCACCAATGATAGAGCAGTGGCAGACAATTCTCTACATTACAACCGTGGCAAGTATCACCATTGCCAACCTGTTTGCTATGAAACAGCGCAACATAAAGCGTTTTATGGCGTTCAGCAGCATTTCGCAAGCCGGTTACATTGTGCTTGCGATGATTGGTGGCACGGCACAAGGAATGAGCGCGATGGTATATTATGTACTTGTCTACATTTTTGCCAACCTCGCTGTATTCGGTGTCATAGGTGCCGTGGAACATAATATAAAGAACGAGGTGCGCCGTGAAACACTCGACGGGTTCTACAAGAGCAACCCCAAACTTGCCTTTCTAACCACACTTGCACTCTTCTCGCTTGCGGGAATACCGCCCTTTGCAGGTTTTTTCAGCAAGTTCTTTGTATTTATGAGTGCCTTTGGTGCGGGGTTCAAGGTGCTGGTGTTCATTGCTCTCATAAACACCGTTATTTCGCTCTACTACTACCTGCTCATCGTAAAGGCTATGTACATAAACAGGAACGATACCCCTGTGCCGCCATTCAAGTGCAGCATCATAACCCGTGCAAGCCTTGCAATATGCCTCATTGGCATTATATCGCTTGGCATTTGCAGTTTTGTGTATGGTGGCATAAACAGTATAAGTTTCGGTATGTAAAGAGGCCTCACAGACAAGAGAGAAAACAATATTAAACAGTAAGAGGCAGTGCATTGCACAGCCTCTTACTGTTTAATCATTTACCTATTATCCTGGCTGCAAACTCAAAGTCTTCGGGGTAGTCGATATCGACACCCTCGACAGGGCCCACAAGTGCCATATAAGGATTGAAACCCACACGGCGATGATGCTCCACCCAAATATCGCGACGGAAGATGTAGAAAGCACTCGTTTCTACAAAAACAGGCTCTATGGTCTGTGTACGGGGAATGCTAGTTGGGGAATAGTTTAGCGGCTTGCCTTCGTACCAAGTGAAAGTCTGTATTTTCTGTGCCGAAAAAGCCGAATCGTGGCCACCCTTTACAACCTCGTCAATGGCTTTGGATATTGTATCGGCCTTTATAAAAGGAGAGGTTGTGTGGGCAAGCATATAGACATCGGCATCAACATCGCGCACAAAGGCATCATATATCTCCTCGCCGAGCGCGGTGTCGCTGTCGAGGGCTGTATCGCGTTTAAGCAGTTTCACACCTGCGGGGAGAAACTCGCGCACCTCGTCGCTGCTGCAATATACATATACCTCGTCAATCTGCGGAACCTGTACAAGCGTCTCCAACAGATAGCACATCATAGGCTTGCCGCCCAGAAGTTTAAGATTCTTTCCAACCACTCGCTTGCTGTTCAAGCGGATGGGAACAAATGCCACGACCTTCATAACTCTTGATTTATAGTTATCAGATACAGCTGAACGTGTCAATTACGCCCACGAGCTGTCCCTCGGAATTAACAACTATCAACGAGTGAATGTTGTGCTCGCGCAATATCTTTTCGGCAGTGGCGAGCTTTGCATTCTCGTTTATGGTCTTGGGATTATGGCTCATAAGGTCCTTCACTGTGAGTTCGAAGAATATATCCTGATGGAACTGCATTGCACGACGTATGTCGCCGTCAGTAACAACTCCCATAACTTTACCCTCTTCAACCACAATGGCAATACCCATTTTGGTGCTGCTTATTTTTAGCAGGGCATCACTTATCTTGGAATCGCGTGTAACAATGGGCAGGTCGGATGAAATCATATAGTCCTTTACACGCGCAAGCAGACGACGGCCGAGCGAACCGCCCGGGTGGAACTGTGCAAAGTCGGATGCTTTGAACTTGCGCACTGTCATCAATGCACATGCAATGGCATCGCCCATTGCAAGCGTTGCCGTGGTCGATGATGTGGGTGCCAGATTAAGCGGGCAGGCTTCGCGCGAAACCGCAATATTCAGGTGGCAATCGGAATATGTTGCAAGCAGTGATTTTGGATTTCCCGACATTGAAATTATGGGTATCTTACGCTCGTTGAGCAGGGGGATGAAACGCAAGAGTTCGTCGGTCTGTCCCGAATTGGAGATAGCAAGCACAACATCGTCACCGGTGAACATACCCAAGTCGCCGTGGAAAGCGTCGAGGGGATTTACAAAGAATGCAGGAGTACCTGTGCTTGCAAGTGTAGAAGCTATCTTTGCACCGATATGTCCCGATTTTCCAACACCGGTAACTATCAGTTTACCCTTACTCTCATAAATGAGTTCTATGGCCTTTGTGAAGTTATCGTCGAGATTAGGAATGAGATTCAGAATCGCATCAGCTTCGTCCTGGAAGCACTTTTTTGCAACGCTTATTACATCTATCATATTCTATTCTTGTTTGTTCGGTTCAATAAGTTCTGCGAAGATACGAACAAAAAAGTTAAAAAGTCTTATTTACGGGAAATAATATGCAAAAAAATGACTCACTTGCAAAAGTTAGGGAAAGATTTCTCACTTTTAAATCCTCGGTGATCCGTGAACTATTCTTTCTATCCTGAATTCATTTGTTTACTTTTTGTCGCTTAAAAAGTAACGAAAACACCCGGCATAGAAGGTTTACGATTCTGCCGTAGGGGCAGACCTATGTGTCTGCCCAAAAAAGCACCACGCGAAACAGGGCGCACACACCGGTGACGCCCCTACATTGGAGAATAGCCGAGAATAACGGTTCAGTAGAAATTTAGTGTGGAGAAGTTGATTTTTTAATAAGTTGTGTCACCTCACGCAGCCCTTTGTGTAACGAATTATCTCCTGCAATGGTAATTCTAAAAAGAAACCGGCACCGTTAAAATCACAGTGTTTATCCGAGCATTTGCAGGAGAGAGTGCGAGGAATGTTTGCCCGCGAGTTAGGTGCCGCAAGGCGACTAACTGAGGAAGTCCCACAGCACCCTGCAAATGCGAGAAAGATAAACACGGCAAGGGAGGTTCGACTGAAGGTTCGCCTTTCGGCGACGTGAACAAAGAACCGAGCGACTGATTTTTCTCGCGTGCCGGGCGTTTGGTTCTTTGCGCGACAAAGAACATCAAAGATATATTTCCAATGAGAGAATAACCGACAAATAACACCGAGAAGTCAAAAGAAAGAATGTTTAGTATCGTATATAGTGAGTGACCACACCTTTTTGCTACTGAGCCAGAATAACACCGATGGGCCTTGGGTAAACATTATAGAATTTGCCGGTGAGCAAAAAACTCTCCACTATGGGAGAAAAAACAACCTCGGCCGTGCATTGCACGGCCGAGGTACGTTTATTAAGTTCAGAGTTTAATTATTCTGCAATAAACTTTTTACCGTTCTGGATGTAGATACCACCCTTAACAGTGCTGTTAACCTTGCGGCCCTGGAGGTCGTAGATTGCAGTAGCAGCTGCATCGGCAGCTTCGGCAGTAATCTCGTCGATACCGGTAACACCACCTGTTACGTTAATCCAACCTGTGTAGGGTTCAAGTTTCTCTTTTGAACCGGGAGCCGAGAGAACCACGTTCTTGATGGTGAACTGATAGTCGCCATCGGCAGCACCGTTCACTTTGAGGGATGCGGTTGCAACGTCACCCTCTGTGCCGTTGTAAAGAGCGTTGCTCATTGAGATGATTACCACGCGAAGTGAACCGTCGGGCTGAATGGCACACTCGGGATATGAGTGCTTGCGGCTGTTTGTACGGCTGCCGAGGTCAACTGCGTAGTACTCGCCGTCGAAATCAACCTCGATACCTTCGGGGAGTTCAAGGTCGAACTGGATTGCCGAGAAGGGATAGCCGGGGTTGTTGATGTTGATGAGCAGTGTTTCTCCATCGCCATCGGCCGATACTGTGCTAATCTCACCGGCGCGTGTAGCGGCTGCTTTTGCAGGAGCTGCACTTGCAGTGTCTTTACCCAGGATTATGGAAACAAGTGCTGTTGCGTCGGCTACGAGAACCTCACCGTCACCATCAACGTCAGCTGCGGCGTTTGTCGCTACATCACCGAGAATCATTGCAACCAGCACCGTTACGTCGGCTACAAGAACCTCGCCGTCACCGTCAATATCGCCGGGAAGTGTAGTTTCCTCAACATACTTGATCAAACGCCAAGCAGAAGCCGATGTATTGTCGGGAGTACCGTTCCAGTTCACGATATCTCCGGCGTTACCGTTACCGTTACTGTGACCTTCTGTGTGCAAGTGGCCCTGGCCATCGGTATTGATAGTGTAGATATCGGTTGTACCACGTTTAAAGATATATGTAAACGCAGCCTGATTATCGGTTGTGAACGAGAATGTGTAAGCAGGGTCACCTGTGTAGTTCTGTACATACTCACCTGTTGCAACGTTCTTGATGAAGTATACACACTCTCTCAAATCCTCTGTGATAACACCATCGGCGATGAGGTCGTCAACATAAGGAGATGTTTCGAGCTGGAAGAGGAATGTTTTGCCCTCCTCTGTTGTGTAGTCTTCGGGTTTGTTACCCCAAGCGAGGTCGTGTGAGCCATCATCCAAAGTCTTAACATACATAGCCTTTCTGCCACCATAACCGCTGTGAGCAGCCTCGAAGATATAAACACCTTCGGTGATGGGGTTGCGAACCAAGTTACCGTTTACAGTTGCCTCCATTGTTGCAGCCAACTTCTTGGCAGCAGCTTCGGCACCTGCATAATTCTGAGCCTCAACAACAGCCTGTGCAGCTGCGTAGTCGGCAGCAAAATCACCGGTATCTACGAATTGACCGGGGTTAACACCCTCTGTGATACCCATAGACTCGGCAATACCAACAAGTGATGTCAACCAATAGAAGTAGGGGTTGTCCATTGTAAGACGATATATCTTCCACTCACCCTCACCATTGGTCTTGTTGAAGTGCAAGTAGTCACCTGCCGAAGATTTAGCTTGGAGATATTCGGTTACCTTTTCAACGTTTACAGCCTGCTCGCCCCAAATTGAAGCGTCAGCGATACCGGGCTGAGGAGCTACGCAGTTACGACGTGCCAAACCACCGGCCCAGTCCATAAACACGTTGTATGTTGTGGGAACTTCAACTTCAGCAACTTCAATTGAGTCGGTTTTGTCTTCGAACACGTATTTGAAAGATGCTGTATCGATTGTTGTTTCGGGCAATACACTGTAAAGTACAAATGTGTTAGAGAATGCTGCGTTGGTAGACTTAACAATGTTAATGTCGGCAGCTTCCGAAGTTGTGTTGACTTCTGTTGCATCGGCACCCCAGAATTTAGAGCTCTTCAAGTTAAGGATGTTGAATGTGCCATCGCTGTTCTTCACGAAGAAGTAAGCACAATCCTCACGTACCACTGTTGTGTGGAAGTGTCCTGTACCTGAATACCAGTTCTCCTTACCAAGCTGCTCCTCGCTCAATACACTTGCATTGGTGTCGAGCAAGCCCTTGATTGCATAAAGTCCCCAGTCTTGGATTTGAGAAGCCTCGGCAACCTGTGCACCGACTGTTACGTTGTAAGTGTTCTCCGACTCTGCAATGGGGTCGTATTTCTCTCCGTAAGGACCTACACAAACTTTCTTGGGAGAGAAGGGATTGCTATGGTCACGTGCAATCCACTCGATTGTGATACCTACATATGTGTCGGGAAGTTCAACATCGAAATATACATATTCAGAGGGAGCTGCATCACCACCACCCCAAGTTGAGTGATAGAATGTTGAGCGGTCACCATCGAGGAGATTGCTCAAAGGACCATTGCTACCTTCGTTTGTAGCTATTGAGTTACAAGTGATGTTTGCATCGGTCAAAGGAATTGTGTTGCCATCAACATCCTTAACGGCAAACTCTGAAAGGCTCACCATAGGATAACCACCATACATACCATTATTGGGAGCTACCTCCAAGAATGTAATACGGAAGCCGGTCAAACCATTGAAGTCGGGACGGATAAGAGGTGACTGCCAAACAGCTGCACCTGTTACGTGCAAACCATCGGCCGAAGTGAATGTAGCGGGCCAGGGTGTTGCAACAACTTTACCTGCATAGAACTGTTTGAGTGCAGCTTCATAGTCGGCAAAACCTGCAACGAGAGAGGGATACAAACTATAGTCGGCACCAAAAGACTCAACATCGCCATAGAGAACCTCCATTACTGTCTGGTGAGGACGAACGATAGATTCGAAAGACTCTTCGGTGTATTTGCCAACTTCGAGAGCATCGTTTGAACAGAAAAGACCTCCATCTGACAACTCTGTATAGAGGTTGTCGATTTCGTCAAACTTCTGGTATGCTACGGTATAAAGATACCAAACGATAGCCTCTTTCACAACATCGGCATACGCTTCAAGCTCCTCGCTGCCGGCACCGCCGTCAATAAGAGCCTGACCATCCTCGATAGCCTGAACCAAAGCATCATAATAGCCTTCATAGCCCCAGTTAGCCTCGCTGTCCTGCAAGCCGCCATAGCTTGCTATCGCATTTGCAGCATCGAAGAGGTAGCCATTAAGCTCGGCCTGTGCAAGATACAAGGGAGCTACATAAGTACAAGCATAGAACTCAAAGTCGAAAGCAACAGGATAACCATATGTTTCAGACTGTACAATGCCGCTCTTCAAAGCTGCCTTGTTGTTACCATCGAAAGTCTTTAAGGGACGACCACCGGTGGGTATAGGGTGAGCAGCAATGTATGCAGTAGAAACTACCGGCTCATCGAGTTTTGTAGCCGCGGTATCGAGTACAACTTCGTAAGAGAACTCAAAACGGCCGTTTGCAAGTTCATCCACTACGATATCGGCAGCGTTCTCTTCATTTCTGTCGCCAACCTGCCAACCTTGCCAGTTGTCCTGTCCGTTATACGCTTTTTGAGTATATCCGTTCAAGACTTTTGAGAAATATGCGTCATAGTCAACGCTATAAAAATGATATGTTCCGGGCACAGCTGCGCTTTCGGTAACTGTCATCGCCATTGCATAGTTATACAAGTGTGTAGAATCGGCCGAAACATAGCATCCTGAACCTGTACCGGTTACGAAGTAGGGACCTACCCACTCATATGTCTCTTTATCTTTTGTCCACTCTTTCAAAGTGTTTGTTTTGAGAGCTACGTAGGGAGATGCCACAACATCGTCCATAGTGGTAAGACGCTCACCAAGAGTAAATTCACCTTGGGGAACCTCGCCTACCTCACCGGGAACACCAACTACACCTGCGGGAGTAAGAACAGCTACGGTGGGAGTAAACTTGGGTGTGTTTTTACGAGAAACAAGCATCAAACGGAAAGCCTCAACAGGCTGATCGAATGCAAGTTCTACATAAACATACTCGCCCTCGGCACGATCGTTGGTACCGCTACCCCCCCAATAAGAGTGGTAATAGGTATTGTAATCACCATCGTTCAACGCAGGCATACCGCCACCGTCTGCACCACCTGTCTGAATAGAGTTACTTGTGGGAGTAAAGTTCAGTGCGTTACCTTCACCGTCAAGAACCTTAATTTCGGCAAAAGCCGCCATAGTCACACCCTTGTTCAATTCGGGAGCCTCTGTATCAACGATTGTGATACGCAAACCCTCGATTGGAGAATCGGGCGTGATAAGACCGGTTTTGATAGTTTTGCAGCCGGTTTGTTCGTCTGCTACGCCGGCAAAACCATCCAACGCAGACATTGTCTGCGACCACTGTGCGTTAACAGTTGCAAATGATGCAAGCAGCAACGCAAATGTTAGAAATAGATTTTTTCTCATAACGTAGAAATTAGTTAATAAAATAGGTTAATTATAATCTTTTATAACACCGGCGGTATTCCCGACGGTTAAACATTATCACATTCCATTTTTTGCAAAACGTTTTGACTATCAAACCAATAGCCATAAAACGCACTATACACTCCAATTTGAACGTACTTTTTAATATGCAAATATGTAGAGATTTATCGAAACACGCAATTATTTTAAAGAAAAAATAAAAAAGTATGATAAATTTATTACAGGCGAACATCACAGGAATAATATCGAGAACAAGAGCACAAGAGTAATATAAATAAGAGACTAATATAAATAAGGAGAAGAAAGGCACAGCACACAAACTGCAATCCAATCAATATATATTTAGAAGCCGGATAACTTTCAGACAGCTTCTTGCACAGAAAAGACCTATAAAAATTTCAAAGACATAAGCCCAAACATTCCTTTAAACAAAAGTTAAAATTCAAATAAATATTAAAAAGAAAAGACATATTAAAAAAAAACACTATATTTGCAAAGAAATATATTAGAGTTATTATGCCATTAGAGCATATATACGGAATAAAAAGCAAACTTTTTAAACATTAACCATATGAAAATCAAAACCTTACTACTGTCACTACTTACAGTATTTTCAACCATTGTTGCCACTGCGCAGGTTGAATCGGGCAAAGTTTATCGTATAGTAAACAAGCAATACGGAACAGTAGCCTTTGAAAAAGTTGCCGACCACACCGTTGGTTGCGCAAAAGCGGGTACAATCACAGACTACAACCAACTGTGGATAATAACAGAAACCGGTGTTGAGTCGTGCTACACAATTCAGAATGTGTACACAGGGCGTAACCTCGGGTTCCAAAATGGCACAAACGTTCCATTCTATACAACCCCCAGCACAAGTTACTACCTATTTATAAATGATAACAGCACATATTTTAACGGCTGTTATACTATAACATCGACAAAAGGCAGCAACTGGGCAATGCACTGTAACAGCAGTGGTACCTGTGTACCCTGGAACGCAAGTGCAGAGGCAACCAACTGGACTTTTGAGGAGGTGAGCATTACCGCCGAAGAGATTGCAGAAGCGCGCACAATCTACCAGAATTTCACAAGCGTTGTCGACAATGCATTGAACATTGCATATGCTTTCGAACCGTTCTTCGAGGACAAAGCCTGCACAATATTAAAGGCCGAATATGCCGCAATGAGCGATGCCGACCTGCAAAGCGCAATGGATGCGGCATCAATTCCTGCCGACCTGCAAGCTGTTGCCCTTAAAGTAAAGAACAACACTTGGGACAGCGTTACACGCGAGAAGGAGTTCCGTATATACGACTACAAACCTTACAGCAACCCCAACAAGTGGGTTAACATACTGTATACACGTCTTTACAGCCCCATAGACAACCCTACCGGTATATGCTCTGCCGATGACAAGAGCTATACATACGTTTTTGTAGACACAATTCCCGAAGGTTCGACAATTGAACTTGCCGAGATGTCGGGAACCGGTTACTTTGGCACCAACACCCCCCTGCGCAAAGGTTTGAACATTGTTCCCGCCGCACAGCGCGATGGTGTTATCTATGTACGTTATATTTGTGACACCGACACCGCAGGCAAAAAACTTGCCGACTACCCCGCCGTTAAAATACACATAGAGAACGGCTATGTCAACGGTTTTTGGAGCAAAGAGCGCGGACACACAAATGCCGACTGGACATATATGAAGAACAATATGTTCAAGAACGAGGATGCCATACAGGCCAAAGGCGATTTCACATTGCTTGACTTCCGCAAAAGAGAATTCCTTGCCGCTTGTCCCGAAAAGATTTCCGAAGTTATGACCCTTTGGGATTATTGGAACAAGACACAACAGAAATTCATGAACCTCGACAAGTATTATTCCTGGTTCAACAACTTGCAGTTGGCAATGTCCGATGACAACGGATTTATGGACGCCGGTAACCACCGTACACACTACAACAACAACACTTTGAGCACAATCGTAAACTATGAGGTAATTTCTACCGATGCCGGTAGTTCTTGGGGCCCCAACCACGAGATTGGACACAACAACCAGTATGCATTTGAGATTGTGGGAACATCGGAGGTCAGCAACAACGCCCTCGCAAATATGGTTATATTCACAGTGGGTACACATACCAGCCGTGGCCAGAACATGACTAACCAGATTGTGGATTTTGAGAACAAAGTACCCTATGTAGTACGCGGCGAGAGTGCATACGGAAGTAAATTGTTCAGTATGACACGTATGTACTTCCAGCTCTTCCTCTACACATACGCAGCCGGCAAACACCCCGATTTTTATCCTCAACTGTTCGAAAGACTGCGCTACGACCGCCTTGTTGGATGGAGCACCGGTGCACGCGATGAACTCGACGAGAACGGCTACTATATCGGCTCTATGAATGCGCTCAACGACCAATTGAAGTTTGCCGAGGTTTGCTGCGAAATTCTGCAAATGGACCTTAGCGAGTTCTTCGAAGCCTGGGGTTTCTTCATTCCTATGAAGAACGCATTTGTGGGCGACTATGGACACCACTATGTATACTTGCACCAGGCAGATATCGATGCAAGCAAGGCACGTATGCAAAAGTATGAGAAGAAAGGCGGACACTTAATGTTCCTTGAAGACCGTATACGCCCCTCTAAATACATCGTTAACGAAGAACTTAACGCGAAATTAGACCTTATCGGCGGACTCAAAGACAACGAATATATTAAAAACGGCTATCGCGCCAATTATGCCAACTGGGATGGTGAGCGTATTGGAGATGTTGGCGACTTCGGCCAGTGGGAAGATTATATCGATGAAAGCGTGAAGGCGCAAGGCTACTACTACACCAATGTTAATGGCAAAATTATGATTAAAGAGGACACCGGTGCAAAGGGCGCCCTCGGTTTCAAGATGTACAATGCCGAAACAGGTGAATTGCTTACCTTTACAAACAAGAAGAGTATGACAATTCCCGCAATGCACGTCGGTGCCGAATTGAGAATTGTTGCAGCACAAGCCGATGGAACAGATTACATTGTGCCTAATGCTTCGGAAGGCCCCGAAGAGATGCAGTATGAGACACTCAGTGCGTCTATCAAAAACGCTTCATATATTATTAACAACATTGCATCGTCGAACAATGAAGTAGGTAAATACTTTACCGATTATGTTTCGGAACTCGAAACAGTTTATGCAGCAGCAAAGGCCGCGTATGACAACAAAGACACAAGCGAGCACTCATATGCAGAATGGAGTGGTATGCTCGACGACGAGTACAACAAGGTTGTAAACAACGAAAAGGCACGTGTCACCATTAAAGAGGGTAATGTCTACTATATGTTCAATGGCCATTACAGCCTTGCTTCGAACTACCTCACTTGGGCAGAAACAGGCCTTATCGGACAGATAAGCAACCCCACATTAGGCACATACCAGGATGATGCCGACAAACATTGGACTTTTGAATACGCAGGCACTCCCGGTGACTACTATATAAAGAACGAGAACGGTTACTACATTTCATCGATAGCACTCAACAGTGATATATATGCAATGAGCAAGTATACAAGTTCGGCTATCGTATTCAATGTAAACTACTCAAACGACGGTAGAACATTCTTCACAACGAAGAACAACTCTTCGATAAGTATTGGTCTTAACAAACTTGGAGGCAATGCGCTTGGTATGAGCCCCAGCGAAGCAAAAGCAAGATGGGCTGTACGTGTACTCGAAGACAAAGCACTTGAATTCGAAACAGCAACTCTTAACGAGCTTGTAGCAAAAGCGAAAAAGACACTTATTGAGGTTACCGACACTATTGAGCTTGCAAAGGGTGACACTGTGCTCCTGAACAAGAATGTTTACTCAAATGACATTCTCTTGCAGGATTACATTACAGACCTCTACAACGACTACACTTCTGTTGATTGGGAGAACACAGACAGCTACTACAATTATATTACCGAGTTGCGTGTGAGCCTCAAAAACATCGAAGGCAAATACAATGTTGTATCGCCCACAGAGACCAACGACAGCAACATCAAATGGTATGTTATACGTAGTAAATCGACCGGCAAGGTATGGAGTGTAAACGCAACGAACCAACGTGTATCTCTCGTTGCAGCAGCAAACGAAGAGGCCATCACCGATGATATGTTGTGGGCAATTATCCCTGTAAACAAATATGGTGGATACAAAATTATAAACAAGTCGTACGAGATGTGTGTTTACCGTTTCAGAAACGCAACAAACGGTCGCGAGCAGAACTACTATATGGTAGCCGAATTTGACGACGTTGATTATCGTACAATAACATTCGAGTATGACATTGACGAGAAAGCAGCAATAATATACACCGGTATCGATGCCACCAAAGGTACATTGTCGAAAGCGGTAGACACAGGAGGTGCAAACCTCTCATATAATACAACTACAACAACCAGTATGTGGACATTCGAATTCCACTCGGTTGTGAAGAACGAAGAGTTGTATGAGAAATTCGCCGAAATTAAAGATGTTGAAGAGACACTTCCAGGCGATGTTGACGGCGACGGTGAGGTTCTCGTAGCCGACGTAACAGCAGTAGTTGCAATGATTCTCGGTGATGTAGAAACAACCGCCGCAGCTGACGTTGACGGTGACGGTGAGTTGACAGTTGCAGATGCAACAGCACTTGTTACCATAATCCTGGGTAAAGATACTGCAAGTGCAGCTCCTGCAAAAGCAGCCGCTACACGCGCCGGTGAGGTTAGCACAGTATCGGCCGATGGCGATGGCTCTACACTGCTCATCAACATCAACAACCCCGGCTATCCCTTCTCGGCAATCCAGTTCGACCTTGAACTCCCCGAAGGCATCGAGGTTGATTTCGACGG
>SUXO01000019.1 GCA_015060885.1 Bacteroidales bacterium | reverse complement strand
AGCAAAGTGTTTAGCGCAGGAGGTTTGCAGTTTTGCCGTAGGGGCAGACCGGTGTGTCTGCCCAGATGAAAGCCACGCAATGGTTGGGCGCACACACCGGTGCGCCCCTACATAAGAGAATAGCCGACAATAACACCGAGAAGTTTTGAGTAAGTCCCATAGAATTTGCAGGTGAGCCTTAACATTCGCTCTTTATGTCAATATCACCCCGACAGAGCAAAGCAATGAGGGACCTCTCACACAAGGTTCGAGATGACAAGGACTCGGAAAAATATTTCCTGGTCAATATCTATATTATTACATAATAAAGCATTGCCTTTGGCAAAATCCTTATCTCTTTTTAGAAATCCTCTTCTTGAACAGCTGTTTTTTCATTCTCTTCATTCGGCAAGAGAGAATGTGGTACAACACCACCATAACATCCTGCCCCACCTTTTTGCCATAGATACGGGCAAGGTCGGTAAGGCGTTCCAGTTCGGGGAAACACTGCTCAAAGGAGAATACCATCTCAAAGAAATTGGGAGAGACACCGAATTTCATACGGTTTATATCGGTGAGGGCATACATATATCGGCCGTTCTCCTCGTCCTTATGATAGAAAATGTTACCCCCGTTCATATCCATAGGCATTATTCCCTTTTTGTGAACGGAGAGCATAAAATCGACGAATCCATCGAGTATTTTCTCCCTCTCTTCGGCCGACGGCGACTCCTCGTACACGTTTTCGAGCAGGCTGTAAGGTACATATCTCGATATAAAGACACCGTAGTCGAAAAGGCCCTTCCTGTAAAACTCGAAACAGGCAACAGGGAAAGGAGTGTCCACACCGCAATCCAGAAGTTTAACGGCATATTCGTATGCACGGCGGGCCTTTGATTTGCGGAAGAGGCAATAGGCCACCCTGTTCACAAGCGGCGGCTGCTTGTAGCGTTTCACCACAAACTCCTCACCGGCAACTGTAACCTTTTCCACGACATTACGCTTGTTGCAGAAGACAATGTCGGGCGTGTAGTCACCATTGAGTATCTTCTCAAATTCCGGTTCCAGGCGGAGATATTCGGGATGGATTATCTTTTTCAAAACTATTCTGTTTTAGGTTGTTTACGCAGTTCTTACTCCTCGCTTGTTCCAAGTATTCGGGAAACCACGAATGTAACGTCGGCAACATCAATGTTTCCACTGCCGTCGACATCGGCAGTATCCACCATTTCGGCCTCACCAAGTATTATGGATACGATGAGGGTAACATCGGCAACATCCACATTGCCACTGCCGTCGGCATCGCCCACTACCTGCACAACCGTTGTGCGTGGCGATTTTGCATAAATGGCAATGCTCTTCTGTGTACCGGTGTAGCAAGAGAAACGTGGAGAACTTGTGTTGTACTGCATAACATTGCGGGTGTAGCTTCCCTGCGCCTTTACCTCTGCCGCATTGTCGCTGCCGATGGTTATTTTCCAGCTTGCGTCGGCTGTAACTGCATCCATTGCCAATGAGCGCATATAGTTGCTGCTGTTCGACACGGCTGCAAGATAGAGGCTGTCGGCCCTGAATGCAAAAGAGCCCTCGACCGCGCCCTCTTCGAGCACAAGCACCTGGGTGCCTTCGGGATAAGAAGTTATGGAATCACCTGCAATTACTGCACCTTCGAGGCGTGTACGAAAGTTGCCCGACTGCGGACCCATTACAAAATTCTCGTAGGCAATTATTATGGAGTCGCCAACGGTGAGGTCGGCCGCGTCGGTTACAAGGTGGAAATTATCGAACTCGAACTTGCCGCCGTTGCCCACGGTTCCTTGATTACCGTCACCAGTGTTATCATCACCTATGGTGTCGTCGCCATCACCGTCATCACCGCCGGTTGTATCGTCACCTCCCGGCTCACCCTTCACGCCTGTGACAAGCAGGTTCTTCACCTCCCAGGTACCGGCCTTTGTTGTGGTCGATGTATATTTGAAGGCTATTGTAACATTCTCCTTGCCCATAAACGCGGCAGGCAACAGTAAATCACCTGTGCTTGTAAATGTCCAGTCGGTGCTGTTCTCAACAATTGAGAAGTCAATTGCAGTCCAGGTTGCCGATGCCACATCGCCGTTGTAGTCGCTGCTTACGAGGAGTTGGTTACGCTCGGCCGCCTTGCCCGACTCGTTGTACTTCGTTACATAGTCGAACGATATTGTCACGCTATCCATTTCGGAGAGGTCCATAGCAGGCGATATGAGCCAGCTCTCGGCCGCATTGTTTACATTATCCACATAAGCTGTGACATAGGCTGCACCGTATTTCACAGTCCAGGGATACTCACCTGCGGCGTTGCCGAGGGTAAAGTCGCCCAGGTCGGCCGAGAAGGACTCCATAATAAGTATGTTGCCCTGTGTGTCGTCGGTTCCGTCACCACCTGTATTGTCACCGCCGCCAATAACTGCACCGCTCAAATTGAAAGTGTAATCGACAGAGTCGCCCCACACATATTCGGCAAGTTGGGGATAGTCGATATATGGGTTACGGTTACCCTGAATGGCATACACTGCATTGTTGCGTGCTATCTCCTTTTCGCTCACAGGGTCCTGCTTGCTCCATTTGAGCAACAGCTCCACAGCCCAGGGTTTCAGTGTGGGATAGGTGCTGCTCGCGTAGTTCATCCAGGTATATTCATAGGTAAGGTTCTGGTAACAGGTGAACATATACATAAATGTGCGGGCAAAATCGCCTTTATATTCATCACAGGGCTCGTATGCATTTATTGAACTGCCGTCAATGGTTGCCTTTCCCACGAAAGTAACGCCATTATCCCAAGAAACCGATTCAAGTTCAGCCATAGGGTAATTGCTCTTGCGGCTGTTCGCATTCTGGTCCGAGGGGTTCAGGTGGTGCAAATCGCAATAAGCATCGTTCTTTCCACCGCCCCACCAGCTCTTTGCAACACTATGTTCGATGTTCATACCGCTTATGGCCGAACCTTTGCTGGTGAAATAGCGTACTTCGGAAGAGTACATATCGTACACCTGGTTATTGGCAGGGTTACGGTCGGTCGAGTAGAACGCGCCCCAGGTTGATGTGGAGCCGCTGCCATAGCTGATACGTTCGTGTACCCTTATAAGTTCGTACAGCGCGGTTTTCAATGTAGCACCGCCCTTAACACCATCTATCGAGGTGTAGTAGGACTCCTGTGCAGCAACACAACACAATGCGCAAAGCGCAACAATCATCAATGAGATTCTTTTCAACAAATGCATAGTAGTTCTGTTTTACCGGCTGCCGACACTGTTGCGACACACAGGGCAGCCGTTCATAAATCTTTGCAAAGTTACGTTTTTATTTTAAAATAGGTGTACATTTGAATTATATTTATAACTTTGCTGAACGAAAACCCGCAAAAATGCACAATTCCGGTGGCAAAAAACCAAACGAAATGGAAGTTATGTTATATTTGCCGACGAATAACCCAAAGAACAATACAAAAGACTAAATAAAAACATTTATGGACACAAACGAGAAACTATTCAGCGAATTTCCACCGGTCACCGCCGACGAGTGGAAAGGAAAGATAATTGAAGACCTCAAAGGTGCCGATTATGACAAGAAGATGATATGGCGAACCAATGAGGGTTTCAACGTGCAGCCGTTCTACCGCAAGGAGGATGCCGCAAACGCAACCGCATCGTTGCCGGGAGAATACCCCTACACAAGAGGAAACAGAGCCGACAACAAATGGCTCATCAGAATAGAGATACCCGCCGGCGAACCTGCCGCAGCCAACGAAAAGGCAAAAAAGATGATAAAGGAGGGCGTTACGGCAATAGGGTTCAAAGTGCGTGGCAAGATTGATGCCGGAACCCTCATCGCACAGTTGCTCGACGGGATAGACCCGCAGGCTACCGAAGTTAACTTCGACGTATGCCAGAAATGCGCGGTCGATTTCACAAAGCAGCTCATAGCCTATTATGAGAAGCAGGGTTATGCCCTCGACAAAGTGGGAGGAAGCGTTAATTACGATCCCATAGGCAAAGCATTGTGCAAGGGCACCGAAGTTGGCGACTTCACCGCAAACATAAAACAGCTTGTGGATATTACAGCACAGGCACCCGCCCTGCGCACCATAAATGTGAACAGCGCAAAAATTTGCAACAGCGGTGCCTACATTTCACAGGAGCTCGGTTGCGCCCTCGCCTGGGGTAACGAGTACCTTGACACTGCCACTGCTGCCGGCATTCCCGGCGACGTGGCAGCCAAGAACATCAAGTTCAATATGGGAATATCGAGCAACTTCTTTATGGAAATTGCCAAATTCCGCGCAGCACGTATGCTGTGGGCAAAGATTGTGGAGCAATACACCCCCGACAAGGAGGCCGGCAAAATGATTATACACGCCGAAACGACAGCGTTCAACCTAACCCTGTTCGATCCCTATGTAAATATGTTGCGCACACAGACCGAAGCGATGAGCGCAGCCATCGCCGGTGTTGAGTCGATAACCGTGAAGCCCTACGATTCGGTTTACGAGACACCCACCGATTTTGCCGAGCGCATAGCAAAGAACCAGCAACTTATTCTTAAACACGAGAGCCACCTCGACGTGGTTGCCGACCCCGCCGGCGGTTCATATTACGTTGAGAGCCTTACCGCTTCGATTGCCTCACAGGCCTGGAAACTCTTCCTCGACATTGAAAACGAGGGCGGGTTCGGCAAGGCAGTAGAGAGCGGAAAGATAAAAGAGGCTATTGAGGCTTCGGGCCGCGAAAGGCTCACAGCCCTGGCACGCCGCAAAGAGATTCTGCTCGGCACCAACCAGTACCCTAACTTCACCGAAACGGCAGGCGAGAGAAAACCGCTCTCGACAGCGTGCGGCTGCGGTTGCAGCAATGGAGAAGGCAACGGATTGAGCCCGTTGCGCCTGGGCGAGGAATTCGAGCAGCTGCGTCTTGCCACAGAGGCAAGCGGCAAACACCCCAAAGCGTTTATGCTCACCATAGGCAACCTTGCAATGCGTCAGGCAAGAGCACAGTTCTCGTGCAACTTCCTTGCAGCCGCCGGTTACGAGGTTATTGACAATCTCGGTTTCAAGAGCGTGGAAGAGGGAGCAAAAGCCGCAATGGATGCCAACGCCGACATTGTGGTAATATGTTCGAGCGATGACGAATATGCCGAATACGCAGTGCCGGCCTACGAAGCTGTGAAAGAGAAAGCCATCTTCATTGTGGCAGGAGCACCCGCTTGCAGCGACGAACTGAAAGCAGCCGGCATAGAGAATTTCATTCACGTGAGGGTAAATGTACTCGACACATTGAAAGCCCTCAACACAAAATTAGGCATTTGATTTCATACCATTGAATGAAAAAATTGAACGACCTCTTAACTGACAACCTATTATGAGAAAGAATTTCAACAATATAGATATATTTGCCGGCAACACAGCCCCCGTGGCACAGCCGGCAGGCGAGAGTGTTTGGGAAACTGCCGAACACATAAACGTGAAACAGGTGTACACCGCCGAAGACCTTAAAGAGATGGAGCACCTCGACTATGCGGCAGGCTTACCCCCCTTCCTGCGCGGCCCCTACTCTATGATGTACACCTTCCGCCCGTGGACAATCAGGCAGTATGCCGGTTTCTCCACAGCCGAGGAGAGCAATGCCTTCTACCGCCGCAACCTCGCATCGGGACAGAAGGGCCTCTCGGTAGCGTTCGACCTCCCCACACACCGCGGTTACAACCCCGACAACGAGCGCGTGGTGGGCGATGTGGGAAAGGCCGGAGTGTCAATCTGCTGTATGGAGAATATGGAGCAGCTGTTCGATGGTATTCCCTTGAACAAGATGTCGGTATCGATGACTATGAACGGTGCCGTTCTGCCCGTACTCGCCTTCTACATAAACGCTGCGCTTGAACAGGGTGCAAAGCTCGAAGAGATGGCCGGTACCATACAGAACGACATTCTCAAAGAGTTTATGGTGCGCAACACATACATATACCCGCCCGCATTCTCAATGCGCATAATAAGCGACATATTCGCCTACACATCGCAGAAGATGCCGAAATTCAACTCGATATCAATTTCGGGTTACCATATGCAAGAAGCCGGAGCATCGGCCGACATTGAGCTCGCCTACACCCTTGCCGACGGCTTGGAGTATGTGCGTGCAGGTGTCAATGCCGGTATTGACATCGATGCCTTTGCGCCCCGCCTCTCATTCTTCTGGGGCATTGGAATGAACCCCTTTATGGAGATTGCCAAAATGCGCGCGGCCCGTATGCTTTGGGCGAAGATTATAAAACAATTCAACCCCAAGAACCCCAAGTCGATGGCTCTGCGTACACACAGCCAGACATCGGGCTGGTCGCTCACCGAACAGGACCCCTTCAACAACGTGGGCCGCACGGTAATAGAGGCTATGAGTGCCGCGATGGGACATACCCAGTCGTTGCACACCAACGCCCTCGACGAGGCTATCGCCCTGCCCACCGACTTTTCGGCACGCATCGCCCGCAACACGCAGATTTACCTGCAAGAGGAGACAAACATCTGCCGCGTGATAGACCCGTGGGGCGGTTCCTACTATGTTGAGAGCCTCACAAAAGAGATTGCCGAAAAGGCCTGGAAACTCATTCAGGAGGTTGAGGAGCTTGGCGGTATGGCAAAGGCCATTGAAACCGGAATACCCAAGATGCGCATCGAGGAGGCTGCCGCACGTACACAGGCACGCATCGACAGCGGCAAGCAGGTTATTGTGGGTACCAACGCATTCTGCCTCGACGAGGAGGAACCCATCGACATTTTGGAGATTGACAACACCGCAGTGCGCCAGGAGCAGCTTGCTGCCATAGAGCGCAACCGCAAGAACCGCGACGAGGCAGCTGTGAAAGCCGCTCTCGACAAAATTACCGAGTGCGCAAGAAGCGGCAATGGCAACTTGTTGGAAGCAGCCGTGGAGGCTGCCGGCCTGCGTGCCACACTTGGAGAGATTTCCGATGCCTGCGAGGCCGTCGCAGGGCGTTATAAAGCAATTATAAGAACCATTTCAGGCGTGTATTCAGCAGAAAGCAAAGAGGACGAGACCTTCAAGGAGGCTTGCCGTTTGACCGAGGAGTTTGCAAAGAGAGAGGGCCGTCGCCCCAGAGTTATGATTGCCAAGATGGGCCAGGACGGACACGACCGCGGCGCAAAGGTGGTAGCCACCGGTTATGCCGACTGCGGTTTCGATGTTGATATGGGAATGCTGTTCCAGACTCCCGCCGAGGTTGCGCGCCAGGCAGTGGAGAACGATGTGCACGCTGTGGGCGTTTCATCGCTCGCCGCCGGACACAAGACACTTGTTCCGCAACTCATTGAGGAACTTGCAAAGCTTGGCCGTGAGGACATTATGGTATTTGCAGGCGGTGTAATTCCCGCACAGGACTATGACTTCCTCTACCGTGCCGGCGTTATCGGCATCTTCGGCCCCGGCACAAGCGTGGCAAAGGCCGCCTGCGAGCTTATGAACATATTCCTTAACCGCGAATAAAAAGAGGCCCGAAGAATGATTGTTTGCATAGCAGAGAAACCATCTGTTGCCAAAGAGATTGCAGAGGTGCTGGGAGCGCGCAACAAATGCGACGGTTTTTTCGAGGGTAACGGTTACCAGGTAACCTGGACCTTCGGACACCTTTGTACACTCAAAGAGCCGGGCGACTACACCCCTATGTGGCAGCGATGGAGCCTCGGCAGCCTGCCAATGGTGCCTCCCCGTTTCGGAATAAAACTCATCGACGACAAAGGAATTGAGAAGCAGTTTGCTGTAATTGAGAAACTGATGCAGAACGCCGACGAGATTATAAACTGCGGCGATGCCGGGCAGGAAGGAGAACTTATACAACGCTGGGTAATTCAAAAGACACAGGCAAAATGCCCCGTAAAGAGATTATGGGTATCGTCGCTCACCGAGGAGGCTATGCGCGAAGGCTTTGCCACACTCAAAGACCAAAGCGAATACCAATCGCTCTACGAAGCAGGGCTCTCACGTGCCATTGGCGATTGGCTCCTGGGCATGAACGCCACACGCCTCTACACACTGAAATACGGGAAGAACAAGCAGGTCCTCTCCATCGGGCGTGTGCAGACACCCACTCTTGCCCTTGTGGTAAAAAGGCAACAGGAGATTGAGAACTTTGTTCCCAAGCAGTACTGGGAACTGAAAACCACATACCGCGACACGCAGTTCAGCGCGGCAAAGGGCAAGTTCGAAAGCATTGAAGAGGCGCAAGAGGCACTGCAAAGCATCACCGGCCAACCATTCGTTGTAACCGACATTGCAGCCAAGAACGGCACCGAACTGCCACCACGCCTTTACGACCTCACATCGTTACAGGTCGACTGCAACAAGAAGTTCGGCCTTTCGGCCGAGGTCACCTTGCAGACAATACAGTCGCTTTACGAAAAGAAACTCACCACCTACCCCCGTGTGGACACCACCTTTTTGAGCGACGACATTTACCCCAAGTGCCCGAACATCCTTAAAGGGCTGCGCGACTACCAGCAACTCACTGCGCCCCTGACCGGGAAGCCTTTGCCAAAGTCGAAAAAGGTCTTCGACAACAAGAAAGTAACCGACCACCACGCAATAATACCCACAGGCGTACACCCGCAGGGGCTCACAGAACTCGAAAAGAAGGTCTATAACCTTATAGCACTGCACTTTATTGCCGTCTTCTACCCCGACTGCAAGTTCCGCACTACAACCGTACAGGGCGAGAGCGGCGGCGTGCCGTTCAAGACAACGGGCAAAGAGATTACCGATGCCGGGTGGAAAGTGGTTTTTGCAGCCGAAACCAGCGATGAAAAGGATGAAAACGAGAAGACCCTCCCGCACTTTACAAAAGGAGAGGAGGGGCCTCACACTCCCGACCTTGCCGAAAAATGGACATCGCCGCCAAAGCCATACACCGAAGCCACCCTGTTGCGGGCAATGGAGACTGCCGGAAAATTTGTCGACAACGAGGAGTTGCGCGATGCCATGAAGGAGAATGGCATAGGCCGCCCGTCGACACGTGCCAACATCATAGAAACGCTTTTCAAGCGCAACTATATGCGACGCGAAAAGAAGAACATAGTTCCCACGCAGACAGGCACGGAACTTATCGGCATAATAAGGAACGAACTGCTCAAAAGCGCGGAACTCACCGGACAGTGGGAGAAGAAGCTGCGCGACATAGAGAAACGGCAATACGAAGCAAAGGGATTTATCGAAGAGTTGAAGCTGATGCTTGTGAAGATTGTAAACGACGTGCTCGGCGACAACTCCACCATAAACAATTAGGCAGCAAACAGGCAAGGCAGTATAATAAATTCAAGAAAAAGCAGTTATTTAATATAGACTGACATATAACGGATATATTATATATGAAAAGCATACTCACATACACCATAGCCATTCTGGGCATTGCGGCAATAATATCGTGCGGCAGCGAGAGAGCCATCAAGAAGGGCGACCAGTATGCCGCGCTGAACGAATATTACGAAGCGGCAAAGCAATACAAGAAGGCCTACCGCAAGATTTCGCCCAAAGAGAGGAGCAAGCGTGCCGTTGTCGCCTGGAAAATGGGTGAGTGTTACCGCAAGAGCAACAACGCCGTGCGTGCCGTGGGAGCTTATGGCAACGCATTGCGCTACAAATACCCCGACTCGCTTGTGTTGCGCCACCTTGCCGATGCACAACTCGAAAAGGGCGACTACAAGGATGCCATGAACAACTATGAGGCCTACCTGCAACTCAACAGCGAGGACCGCCTTGCCAAAGTGGGACTGCAAGCCGCCAAGCAGTCGCTCGAATGGAAAAAGAACCCCAACCGCTACATTGTGAAACGCTCCAAGGAACTGAACGGATTGCGTAGCGACTACTGCCCGATGTATGTAGGCGATGACACTACCATGATTGTCACCACATCGACCCGCAAGGAGGCGAACGGCGACGACGTGAGCGGTATCACAGGACAGAAGATGGCCGACATATTCCTCACCCGCCGCAACGACAAGGGCAAATGGCAGAAAACCGAGGTTATAGAAAGCGAAATAAACAGCGAATACGAGGATGGTGCCTGCGCCTTCACACCCGACGGCAAGACAATGTACTTCACACGCTGCGTGAACGACGACCAATACCCCCGTTACGCCGCAATATACCGCAGCAACCGCAGCGATGCATCGTGGAGCGGTGTACAGAAGGTTGAAATATCGAGCGACACGCTCACCTCGTTTGCCCACCCCGCAGTATCGCCCGAGGGCGATTGGCTCTACTTCACATCGGACATGCCGGGCGGAATAGGCGGGCTCGATATATGGCGATACTACATAGGCCCCAACAAGGCACTCGAAGGCATTGTCGAGAACCTCGGCGAGAGCATTAACACCGAAGGCGACGAGCAATTCCCCTCGTTCGGCCCCAAAGGGGAGCTTTTCTTCTCGTCGGACGGCTACCCCGGTATGGGCGGGCTCGACATCTATTGCGCCACACAAGCTAACGACACCTTGTGGAACGTGAGTAACATGATGGCTCCATTGAACTCCAACGGCGATGATTTCGGTATGACATTCGCACCCGGGCTATACCGTGGCTACTTCTCGTCGAACCGTGGCGATGCCCGTGGCTGGGACCATATATATTCGTTCCTGTTGCCCGAAACCATACACACCCTTTACGGCTGGATTTACGAGAAGGATGGATACGAACTGCCCGAAGCCGTCATTCATATGGTGGGAAAAGATGGCACCAACACAAGTTTCGGTGTAATGAAGGACGGTTCATACTCGGTAAGGGTTACACCGGGCGTAGATTATGTGATGCTTGGCAGTTGTAAGGGTTACCTTAATACAATGCAGGAGCTGTCGGCCGACACCATTGAAGGCTCCGTACGGTACCAGCGCGATTTTGCGCTCCCCTCCATAACACGCCCCGTGCTCATAGACAACATTTTCTACGAGTTCGACAAAGCAACGCTCACCCCCGAATCGGAGGCTTCGCTCGACGAGCTTGTGAAGTTGCTCAACCTCAACCCCAATGTAACCATTGAGTTGAGCGCGCATTGCGACTACAAGGGAACCGACGGGTACAACGTGAAACTGTCGCAGGCACGTGCCGAGTCGGTTGTAAAGTATCTTATCGAACACGGCATAGAGAGCGAGCGACTCACTCCCAAAGGATATGGCGAGGAGAAGCCCAAAATTGTACACAAGAAACTCACCGAGAAATACCCCTTCCTTAAAGAGAACGATGTACTTACCGAGGACTACATCAACAGCCTCGAAGAGGAGGAGCAGAAGGAGATTTGCAACCAGCTTAACCGACGCACCGAGTTCCAGGTGCTGCGCACCACATACAAACTGTATAAATATTAAAAGAGCAGAGGCTAACCCTTGACCTTGTCGTTGTTCTTGCGCACAAAGTCGGCCCAGCTGCTGTACTTCGCGCTGCGCACCGGATTATTGCGTTGCAGAAAATGGCAGAAGGCAGCACCCAAAGCATCGGTTGCATCCATAAAACGGGGCATCTCGTCGGCCGAGATATTCAGCATACGGCGCAACATTTCGGCTACCTGCTGTTTCGATGCCGAACCGTTTCCCGTTATTGCCATCTTTATTTTGAGCGGCGCATATTCGTGTATGGGAACTTCGCGGCTTATTGCCGCTGCAATGGCAACGCCCTGCGCACGCCCCAGTTTAAGCATACTCTGCACATTTTTCCCGAAGAACGGTGCCTCAATAGCCAGTTCGTCGGGCAGGAAGGATTGTATGAGCCCTTGCACACGGGTGAAAATCTCGCCCAGCTTTATGTAGCTGTCGTGGCACTTGCGCAGGTCTATCACACCCATTGCTATGAGCCTTGCCTTGTTGCCGTTCACTCCAATGAAGGCATAGCCCATAAGATTGGTACCGGGGTCGATACCCATAATTACTCTGTCGTCGGTGGGAACAGCCTGTTGCATATTACATTCCAAGATAAGTTATCAACCCCTTGCAACCGCGCTCTATTTCGGCATAGGTCTGCGAAAAGTTCCCGTGATACCACGGGTCCGATATATCGCCGCCTGCCAGCCTTTCGGCATTGCCGGCTGCGCTGCAACCCTCAAAGTCGAGCAGTTTCCACACCTTTTCACGCGCATCACCCACGAGAAGAGCACGTAGGTTGCGCAGGTTGTAATCCTCCATAACAACCACCATATCGTAGAAATCGAAGTCGGCAGCATTTATACGGCGGGCACGTTTCCCCTCGCACGATATGCCGTGACGGGCAAGCTCGCGCACTGCGGGAGGATAGACAGAATTGCCAATCTCTTCGCTGCTGGTGGCAGCCGACTCGATATGCAAAGCAGCTGCAACCCCTGCGGTTGCAGCTATCTTCTTCATTATGAATTCGGCCATCGGCGAACGGCAGATGTTACCGTGGCACACAAACAGTATCTTTTTCATTCATCAAGAAATGCCGAATCGAAAGAGAGCGGCAGCAAGGCCTTTATGCCATCTTCAATAATGTAACTCTCCTTCGTTCCGAATAGTATTATTCTTATTGTATTGCCGAAGCGTTTTTCCGTTTCGAGAATAACCTGGCGGCAGGCACCGCAGGGAGGGATTGGCTTTTCAAGCTCACCGTTTTCGGTGCGGGCAGCAATGGCCAGCGTGAGGACCGGCTCGGAGGGGTATTGCGAATTGGCCCAGAAGAGCGTCGTGCGTTCGGCACACAGGCCCGACGGATAGGCAGCATTTTCCTGGTTGCTTCCCTTTACAATCACCCCGTTGCCCAAACGCACCGCTGCACCTACATTGAATTTCGAGTAAACGGCATAACTATTGGCAGTTGCAGCACGTGCAGCATCCACAAGCTCTTTGTCCAGGGGCGAGAATTCATCATAAACGCACACCTTCACTTTTGTCTGTAAAACAAGTTCTTTCATAAATCTCTTTCATTAAAGGATTATACTTTGAATATATCACACAACATATAAACAAAGCAGAAAAGGAAATTGATTTGTGAACCTTTCTGTGGCGAAGATAAAAAAAATGTTGCGCAAAAACAATTTATTCGCTTATTTTGTGGGCGAATAACCGATACACAATGAAACCCTTACACATATTTATATTATTAGGAGTGCTGACACTCGCCTCATGCAGCACAAGCAGGCAGAGCGTTCCGGCAAAGAACATTTCACAGGCAAAGGACAGTTACGAGAGGTACATACTCACCTACTACCCCATTGCCGTGGAGCAGATGGTAAGGCACAACATACCCGCAAGCATCACCCTTGCACAGGGGTTGCTTGAATCGGGAGCCGGGAACAGCAAGCTGTCGAGGAGTTCAAACAACCACTTCGGCATAAAGGCCGACAAAAGCTGGAAAGGCAAGCGCACATCGTCAATGGACAATGGCAAGCTATGCTATTTCAGGAAATACAACAGCGTGAGGGATTCCTATGAGGACCACTCCATGTTCCTTGTCAACCGCCAACGGTATGCCTCACTGTTCAAACTAAAAAAGAGCGACTATAAAGGGTGGGCAAAAGGGTTGAAGAAGGCGGGATATGCCGAAGACCCCGCATACCCCACAAAGCTCATAAACCT
The DNA here is from genome assembly GCA_015060885.1 of Bacteroidales bacterium. Lineage (GTDB taxonomy): Bacteria > Bacteroidota > Bacteroidia > Bacteroidales > Bacteroidaceae > HGM04593. The sequence goes on along the minus strand of SUXO01000019.1, from coordinate 24,570 downwards.
CATAGAAAGATATGGCCTGCAACGTTACGACGAATATACGATGAAGGATGTGAAACGTGCCGACGGCGTTGCATTCGAGACCTACGAAACGGGTGGCAGAAGAACCATTTACAAATCCAACGGCTTGCTCTATGTGTTCGGCAATACCGGTGACACGTTCAAGTCGCTGGGCAAGGAGGTGGGCGTGTCGCGCCGCAAGCTCATAAAGTACAACGACCTATACAAGGATTACAACATAAAGGCCGGCGACATACTATACCTTGAAAAGAAACATAACAAAGCAAGCAAAGAGTACCCCGCGCACACCGTGAAGGCCGGGGAGAGTATGCACTCCATTTCACAAAAATATGGTATAAAGCTCGACAAACTATATAAAAGGAACAGACAATATTCGGAGCGCGGCATAAAGATTGGCGACATTATAGAACTGCGATGACAGCAAAAAGCGTATCATTTTTTAAAAATTTTGTTTTTTATTAACTTGAATTTCGCTATTTTACAAAAATTATCTACCTTTGCTCGGAAAATCACACCTTAAAAAACTAACAAACTTCATATTTAATTACAGAAAGATGAATAAATCTACTTTTTTAAAGGCGCTGTTGATTGGCGTTGCATTCATTTTCGCCAACGATATTGATGCACAGACAATCAAGACGGATACAATCCGCGAATCGCGCCTCGGCAATCTTGCCGCTATTTTGGGAGGAACTTCTGATGACATCGTTGCTGACGATGCAGCCCTTAAACAGAAGAATTGGTTTGTATCTTTCGGTGCAGGTGTCAATGCCATTGCTGCCGAAGGTAACGACAAGGTAAATGACTTCATCGACCGCAGAAGAGCCAGAATTCAACTCACAACCGGATACTGGTTCAACAACTATTTCGGTTTGAGAGGACAGATTGGTGTGGGCAAGATAAGCGCATACTACCTTGCAGGTGCAATTTATGGTAAAAAACTGAACTCGTTCGACTACCCTGCAAGCACAATGCAATATATCATAAACCACAATGGCCTAGCCTACTTCCGCCGCAAGTTCACATATATGGATTTGAGCCTTGCTGCGATGACCGATGTTGTGAAATGGTTCGACAAGGACAAGGAGAACAGATGGAGTGTCCAGCTTTATGCCGGCCCCACATTCACATACTCGTTCAAGAAGCAGAACTTCCACAATAACTGCACTTGGGGTGCAAAAGTGGGTACGCAGATAGATTACAAGATTACAAAACGTTTCTCTATTATGGCCGACTTGCAGGCAAACTTCCTCAACGAGTCGTTCGACGGTGTTGTAGGCGGTGAGCTTGGCGGCGATTACAAGAAACTCGACTTTGTCGCAGCGGCCAGCCTCGGTTTCAGCTACTTCTTCGGCGGTGCTCCTGCAAATACAAATGTTCAGCTCCCTGTTATATACGAGGACACATACATTCCCCAACCCAAAGTCATCAAGGAGGTCAAGGCTCCCGCAAAAGAGATTATCGCTCCCTTTGCTGTCCGCTTCCTCATTGACAAGTCATACATTGAGAAGGGACAGAAGCCCCAAATCAACAAAATCGCAAGCTACTTGAAGGAGAACGAGGGTGCAAAGGTTATGCTCACCGGTTACGCCGATAAAGAGACTGCATATCCCGAGTACAATATGCGTTTGAGCCAGCGAAGAGTAGATTCTGTTAAGAAATACCTCATCAACGAGTGCGGCATTGCCGAGGACCGTATCCAAACCAATGCAAAGGGTGATACCGAGCGCGTTTACGATGAAGACTTCCGTTGGAACCGTGTTGTTGTAATGAGCATTATTGAAGAATAATTAAAACCGAAAACAGAAAATAATATGAAAAAGCTTACAATATTATCTCTATTGCTTATGGTGGGCTTTGCTGCCTATGCACAGGGCAAGCGTGTTGAAACCACCACAAAGACAGAGAGTGTAACAGTAGATTACAAGACACAATACAAGTCGTCGTTCTTCGACAACATTTATGTACAAGGTTCGTTCGGTGGCGCAGTACTGATGGGCGAGCAGGATTCACACCTTTCGTTCAAGGACCGCGTAAAGCACGGCTTTGCCATCGCCATAGGAAAGCAGATAACACCCGTGTTCGGTGTACGTTTGAGCGTTGACGGTAACAGACTCAAAGGCTGGAACGCAGGTGGCGGTATATACCCCAACTATTTGGAGGACCCCAGAAAGGTTTACCTCGAATCAAAAGGTGTTGACACACGTTTCGGTTACATACAGGACCTCAAATACTACTCTTTGGGTGCCGATGTAATGGTTAACCTCATCAACCTTTTCTCAAAGGAGAAGAAGAGCGACAGAGCTGTTGATGTAGAACTCTATATCGGTGCAGCCGCACTTACCACCATTGAGAGAAAAGGGGTTGACGGCCGCACACTCTTTGCTGCACGCGGAGGTCTTTCAACAACCTATAACGTAACCAAGCGCATCGGTATCAACATCGACCTTGGCGTTACAGGAACAAGTTCAACCTTCGACGGCCAGTCGGGAATGAAGACCGATTTCGACGGTATCCTTTCGGGCAAGGTCGGTTTGAAGTGGAAGATTGGCAAGCAGGGTTTCAGAACCACACACGCAATATCTTCGGAGCAGTATGCAGCACTCAGCAACTACCTCGCAATGGTTAAGACCGAGCAGATGGAGAAGGGCAAGCCCGAAGAGAAAGTCGTTGTTATCCCTGCCGAGAAGGACAACATCCTCATCCCCTATGTTGTGTTCCACGACGGAAAGGACACCTTCAACCAGGAGTTGCAGATGGTCAACATCTCGAACGTAGCAAAACTTATGCAGGCCAATCCCCAGTACACTATCGAGATTGTGGGTAACACCAACGCCACAAAAGCCGAGATTGCCGAGAGCCGTGCAAACAAGGTTAAGGAGATTCTCGTAAACCGCTACTCGGTTAACGCCGACAAGCTGGTTGTAAAAACCGAGGATATGGGCGACAACAGCCAGACCGTACACTTCATTACAAAGTAATAAAGACTACGATATAAACAATGAAGGCTACCCCTGCGGGTAGCCTTCATTGTTTATATACGTTTCAAAAAGCAATCTCTTCACCCCTACGGGGAGCCACTCTTCCCAAGAGGATCACCAAAAAACACAAGCAAACAAAATGCCGTAGGGGCAGACACACCGGTCTGCCCCTACGGCAAAGATAATAAAACACAAGAACAGAAAGACAAACAATGCAGTAGCGCACCGATGTGTGCGCCAAAAAAACACACAAGCAAAGAAACAACAACAAGAACAACCATCCCTCTGATATAGGGACGAGAAATTTACAAGTAAATTTCGGAGGGAGTATAAAGAAGCGATTGAATGCAACAGAACAATTGGTTTTATCGCCTACCCCCTACGGGTACTCCCTCTTTATTACAAAAAAGAGGGAGAGTTTTAATTGCCCGGTCTGCCCCTACGCAAAGCAATAAGACACAAGGAAATATGTATAAGATATATTCTCCGACTCTTGCAGGCGGGCCGCAGGAATGGCTATTTATCCTTGCCCAGTTCCTGCGGAATGCGGAAAGCAGTGTAGAGTTCGAGCAGGGCACCAATAAACATAGCCACCATCCACTCGTTACGCACCATCGTAAACATCATTACACCGGCTGCAACCAAAGCAAGGCCGGCTATCTGCTGCTGCATCACCAGGCGGCGCACAACAAAACCGCCACCCTTCTCACGGATGACAAACTGGGAAACGGCAAGAAGAACGGCCGCGCCAAGATAGAGCCACGAAGCCTCCTCCCAATAGAATAACTTACCGGCAGCACCGGCAAGCAACGCCACCCAACTCAATTTATTCGTAAAAGCCCAGAATTTCATAATCAATCCTTTACAATAAACACCTCTTCACCCTCTTTGTGCATACCATACTTCTCACGGGCAACCTTCTCCATAATGGTCACATCCTTATGCAGCTCGTCGGAACGGTAACGAAGCTCATCGAGTTGTTCTTTAAGCTCACGATTCTCGGCTTTGAGCGAAACAATCTCACGCTGGTTCTTGAAATGCTCAATAAGGTTGTGCTTGTCGAAAAACACCATTATCGCCACAAAAGCTATGGTCACAAACAGGTATTTATGGTTCAACACCCACCTGAAAAGCACGGCTATACTGTCGTTGTTCATACTGTTAACTCAATTTAGGGATGCAACTAAAACAAATTTACAATTTTCCACAAAGGTAACAAAAGAGGAATTAAATGCAAAAACAATTCGTAGCAAAGAAGAGGGAACAAAATAACCTACAATAAAACAAAGATAGGTCAAATAAATAAAATTAAACTACCGCATATTTTGTATTGCTCGCGGTTTACACTATTTTTGCAGTAGTAATGCAATAATATCTTTGCATTATCCAACTTCCTAAATGTATAAAAGATGGAGAACTACATAGTATCGGCCCGTAAATATCGCCCCGACACGTTCGAAACCGTTGTTGCGCAGAAGTCGCTCACGACCACACTGAAAAATGCCATTCAGAGCGGGAAACTGGCTCACGCCTACCTTTTCTGCGGCCCTCGCGGTGTGGGAAAGACAACTTGTGCACGCATTTTTGCAAAGACGATAAACTGCCTGTCGCCGTCGGCAAACGGAGAGCCTTGCAACGAGTGCGAGTCGTGCAAGTCGTTCAACGAACAACGCTCCTACTCCATCTATGAACTCGATGCCGCCAGCAACAACTCGGTCGAGGATATACGTTCGCTTAACGAACAGGTGCGTATTCCGCCACAGATAGGGCGTTACAAGGTATATATAATAGACGAGGTGCACATGCTGTCGCAAGCAGCCTTCAACGCATTCCTTAAAACGCTTGAAGAACCGCCTGCACACGCCATATTCATACTGGCCACAACCGAGAAGCACAAGATTCTCCCCACCATTCTGTCGCGTTGTCAGATATATGATTTCAGCCGCATTGAGAGTGCCGACATCATCGCCCACCTTCAAAGCATAGCCGAGAAGGAGAATATAAACAGCGAGTATGAAGCACTGCGCATAATTGCACAGAAGTCGGACGGCTGTATGCGAGATGCCCTCTCGCTGTTCGACCAGATGACAAGTTTCACACAAGGCGACCTCACTTACGCAAAAGTCATAGAGAGCCTCAACGTGCTCGATTATGAATACTACTTCCGCCTCACCGATTATATTATAAACGGCAACACGTCGCAGGCACTCCTCCTGTTCAACGAAGTGCTTGGCAAGGGTTTCGAGGGAAACATATTCATTGAGGGAACGGCATCGCACATGCGCGACCTGCTTGTCAATGGCGACCCGGTAACGGCTCCCCTGTTCGAGGGCAGCGACGACCTGCGCAAAAGATATGTGCAGCAGGCGGCAAAGATACCGCCGAAGTTCCTGTTCCGCGCCATAAAGCTATGCAACAACTGCGAACTCAACTACAAGACAAGCCGCAACAAGCGACTGCTTGTGGAACTTACCCTCATACAGCTGTCGCAGCTTGTCACAGGCGACGACAGCGAGGATGGTGGGCGTGGCCCGAAGATACTGAAACCCATATTCAACAAGATTGAGCAGCAACAGCCGATAGCAGAAAAAAACACAGGCGCGACACCTCCCCGGCCTGTGGCACAGCAACCCATCAAAGCAGATACGCCCAAACGTGAGGAGCCTGCCCCCGTGACAGCAGAAAGGCGGCCTGTTCTGAACGGCCGCCCCGAAGCACTGCGGCAGCAGACCACCGCACCCAAGAGCATTGGCGGAATGTTCCAACGCGCACGCACTTCCCTTGTACAAGAAAATGCGCCTGCCCCAAAGGGTGCATCAATGCCACAGAACAGCAATGCAGCCCCGGCCACAACAGCACAACCCGCAGAAAAACCGCTCACACAAGAGACACTTGTGCAGGCGTGGACCGCGTTCGCAATGCAACTGCCCGAAAAGGAGAGAGCACTTGCCGACAGAATGAAAATAATAACTCCCACACTTGTGGAGGGCAACACATTCACAATCTCGGTCGACAACCAGTTGGTTGCCGGGCTCTTCGAGCAGCAAGCCGAGCGCATAACAAAGGGCATAGCCGTGGGATTGGGCAACATAATGCCGGTGATGAAAATAACCGTAAACAAGACCACGGTTGAGAAACATATATACGACAGAACAAAACAGTATGAGATGCTTGTGAAGAAAAACCCCACGATTGAAAAACTGCGCAAGACACTCAACCTGGAACTTTCATAAGAATCTCCTTCGGGAGATTTTTTTATGAGGATCGCAAAGCCGAGCTGTTTCCTTATAGTCTATAATTATAAAAAGCAAGTAAAAACGGTAATATTTTTTAGCCATTCTTGCCCCTTAAAACATTTATTTAATAAAAAAATTTTTTGGCTTATATAGAATTATTCCAATTAAGAACATTTATAGAAGGTAACTGCAATGGAAACCGTTTTGTTTTACGCAAGCGCGTTAAAAAGCGAAAAACCGCCCTGTAAAAGGACAAATGGAAAAGCATAATTCTACAACTAAAAGCCTGTATTCCAGAGTTTTAAAAATTTTTGTCAAAATATTTACCATGCAAAAACCGCGTTTTATAAACGTTTGATAAACAGCCCATTATAAAAGCCGTTTTTTCAACGATTTTTCTTCGCTTGTATTTTCATTTTTCTTTTATGATATTTGCATTGGAAAGAGATGAGAAGAGAGCCGTTCGGAACAAACAATACCCGACAGCAATCTTACACAACCACCAGAATTTGAACACACAAATGGTGGTTGTTCGCATCTAAAAAAGTTACCGTTAAACACACCAAATGAACTCACACTTGACAGAGAAATGGAATAAATGCCTCGAAATCATTCGCGACAATGTTTCGGAGGCAAATTACGCCACCTGGTTTGCCGATATAAAGCCAATCAGGTACGAGGATTCCGTTCTCACCATTCAAGTGAAGAGCAACTATGTGTGCGAGCACCTCGATGAGAACTATGTAGGGCTCTTGCGTTCTACCCTGTACAAGGTTATGGGCAACGGCACAAAGCTTATGTACAGCATTCTCACCGACAAGGACAACAATTTGAGTGTAGAGGTCAGCACAGACAACTACTCATCGAGCAACGGCACACACAACGGCAATTCGGGCAACAGCGCACCGGCGACAGCCCAGGCTGCCATTCAAGAGCTCGACTCAATGCTCATACACCGCTACACCTTCGACAATTTCGTAGAGGGAGTGAGCAACCGCTTGTCAAGAGCGGTGGGCGTGAGCGTTGCAAACTCGCCGGGCAGGGTATTCAACCCCTTGTTCATCTATGGTTCGTCGGGCGTGGGCAAAACCCACCTCATCAATGCCATCGGAGCGAAGATAAAGGAGTTGCACCCCGAATTGCGCGTGCTTTACGTGTCGGCCCACCTTTTCCAGGTACAGTACACCGACTCGATATTGCAGAAGAGGTTCAATGACTTTATGAAGTTCTACCAAAGCATCGATGTTCTCATTATCGACGACATACAGGAGTTTGCCGGCCTTCAAAAGACACAAACTGCGTTCTTCCACATATTCAACCACTTGCACCTGAACGGCAAGCAGTTGATTATGACATCGGACCGCACACCGGCACAACTGCAAGGTATGGAAGAGAGGCTCATAACCCGTTTCAAGTGGGGTATGACTGCCGAAATTGAGAGCCCCGACTTTGAACTGCGAAAGAATATCCTCAAAAGCATAATTCGCAAAGACGGCCTTAAATTCCCCGAAGAGGTTATCGACTATATTGCCGAACACACCAACGCAAGCATAAGAGACCTCGAAGGCACTGTTGTGTCGATAATGGCGCACTCCACCATAAACAACGCCGACATCGACCTGAACCTTGCCCGCAAAATTCTTGGCAAGGCTGCAACATACGAGAAACGCACCATTACAATAGACGAGATTGTGAAAAAGGTTGCCGACTACTATAGTGTTGAAGCAGAAAGCATTAACACACGTTCTCGCAAGAGGGAGGTGGTACTCGTGCGCCAGGTTGCAATGTATTTCTCCAAGAAATATCTGGATATGTCAACCTCGAAGATTGGACAATACATTGGCAAACGCGACCACGCAACAGTTTTGCATGCCTGCAAGGCCGTAACCAACCTTGCCGAGACCGACAAGCAATTCCGCCACGAACTGAACGAAATTGAGCTGTCGTTGCAGAGTGCATAAAAAGATAATCACATACAACAGTACAAGCCCGCAAGTCATCCCGATTTGCGGGCTTCCTGTTTTTACGCACCGCAGCAATGATACTTTTTGAAAACAGCGTTCACAAAACAATCTTTCAAAAAGTGAAACCACGTGCACAAAAACGAAAAACCCAAAATGACAATAATTTTTACCACAAGTTGGCGGGAAATTTCCATTTGGAAAACTTTTTACACATTTTCAAAAATTAAACATTTGATTTTCAATGATGTAAAAAATATTTTGGAAAACTTTGGAATATGTTGAAAACTAAAAATGAAAAAATTTGGTTATTAAATAAATGCAATATAAATTTGTGAGCGCATTAAGAAAAGCACACGAAGGAATATTCAATAACTAAAATATAACAAACCAAAGTGAAAAAACAAACCTACACCTACGATGAAGCATTCAAAGCTTCACTCGACTACTTCAACGGCGACGAACTCGCAGCAAGAGTTTGGGTAAACAAGTATGCCGTGAAAGATTCCTTCGGGACAATTTATGAGAAGTCGCCCGAAGATATGCATTGGCGCATAGCCAATGAAGTGGCACGCATTGAGGCAAAGTACAACAACCCCATGCCCGCAGAAGAGATTTTCGAACTTCTCGACCACTTCAAGTACATTGTTCCTTCGGGCAGCCCCATGACAGGCATCGGCAATGACTTCCAGATAGCTTCACTGTCGAACTGTTTTGTCATAGGCATCGATGGCAAAGCCGACTCTTATGGCGGCATTATACGAATCGACGAGGAGCAGGTGCAGTTGATGAAACGCCGTGGCGGTGTAGGACACGACCTTTCACACATACGCCCCAAAGGCTCTCCCGTAAAGAACTCTGCCTTGACATCGACTGGCCTTGTTCCCTTCATGGAACGTTACTCGAACTCGACACGCGAAGTGGCACAAGACGGCCGCCGCGGAGCTCTTATGTTGAGTGTTTCGATAAAACACCCCGATGCAGAGGCATTCATAGATGCAAAAATGACCGAGGGCAAAGTAACAGGCGCAAACGTGTCGGTTAAAATAGACGACGATTTTATGAATGCCGTTACCCAGGGCACTCCCTACGTACAGAAATATCCCATCGACTCCGACACCCCCATATACCAAAAAGAGGTAAATGCCGGTGAGATATGGAAGAAAATCATACACAATGCCTGGAAATCGGCCGAGCCCGGCGTACTTTTCTGGGACACAATAGAGCGTGAGTCAATTCCCGACTGCTATGCCGACCTCGGTTTCAAGACCGTGTCGACAAACCCCTGCGGCGAGATTCCACTCTGCCCCTATGACTCTTGCCGTCTCATTGCCATAAACCTCTACTCATACGTTATAAACCCCTTCACTCCCGAAGCCCGCTTCGACTTCGACCTCCTTCGCGAACACACAAAGAAGGCTATACGTATGATGGACGACATAATTGACCTGGAACTCGAAAAGATTGAGGCTATACAGGCAAAGATAGAGAGCGACCCCGAAATAGAAGAGGTAAAGGCCGCCGAGAGAAAGTTGTGGGAGAAGATTTACCGCAAGAGCAGTATGGGCCGCCGCACCGGTGTGGGTATCACAGCCGAGGGCGATATGCTCGCTGCAATGGGACTCCGTTACGGCAGCCCCGAGGCTATCGACTTCTCGGTAGAGGTTCACAAGCTAATCGCCCTTGCTGCATACAGTTCATCGGTAAATATGGCGAAAGAGCGTGGTGCCTTTGAAGTGTTCGACTACAAACGCGAGGCAAACAACCCATTCATCAACCGTTTGCGTGAGGCCGACCCGCAGCTCTACGAGGATATGAAAAAGTATGGCCGCCGTAACATCGCCTGCCTCACCATTGCCCCCACAGGTACCGTGAGCATTATGACACAAACCACATCGGGTATTGAGCCTGTGTTTATGCCCGTGTACAAACGCCGCCGCAAGGTAAACCCCAATGACCCCGAAGTACACGTTGACTTTACCGACGAGAACGGCGACACATTCGAGGAGTACATTGTTTATCACCACAAGTTTGTGGAGTGGATGAAAAAGAGCGGCATCGATACCACCAAACGCTACTCACAAGTGGAGATTGACAACATTGTAGCCCGCTCGCCCTATGCAAAAGCCACATCGAACGACATCGACTGGGTTGCGAAGGTTGAAATGCAGGGCCGCATCCAAAAGTGGGTTGACCACTCGATAAGTGTAACCATCAACCTGCCCAACAACGTCGATGAGAAGCTCGTAAACGAGCTCTACATCACAGCCTGGAAGTGCGGTTGCAAGGGTTGCACCGTATACCGTGACGGTTCACGCGCCGGTGTGCTTATTTCGGCCGACAACAAGAAGGAGCAGAAGAGCGAGGAGATGAAACCCACAATCACCGAGGTGCGCCCCACAATCCTGGAAGCCGACGTGATTCGCTTCCAGAACAACAAGGAGAAATGGGTGGCATTCATTGGTCTGCTCAACGGTGAGCCCTACGAAATATTTACCGGACAGCAGGACGATGAGGATGGTATCCCTTTGCCCAAGAACGTTACACACGGTATCATAATCAAGCACATAAACGAGGACGGCAGCAAGCGTTACGACTTCCAGTTCGAGAACAAGATTGGTTACAAGACAACGATCGAGGGACTTTCGGAGCGATTCAACCCCGAATTCTGGAACTACGCCAAGCTCATTTCGGGTGTGTTGCGCTACAAGATGCCCATTGAGCAGGTTATAAAGCTCATATCATCGCTGCAACTCGGTTCCGACAACATCAACTCCTGGAAGAACGGTGTTGAGAGAGCACTCAAACGCTACATTGCCGACGGTGCCGCATCGGCCGAGAAGTGCCCCAACTGCAAAAGCCAGTTGATATTCGAGGAGGGCTGCCTGCACTGCCCCACCTGCGGATATTCGAAGTGCGGATAAGCAACTTTATTATACACACTATATAGATTCCCGTGCAGCCTGCCTGAACAAACAGGCAGGCTGCACGCTTAAAAAAGAAGAGTATGAACATATCGGAGTACAACATTGAGCTGCGCGACATACATCTGTATGCCCATCACGGGGTGATGCCGCAGGAGAGAAGCATCGGTGCCTGGTTCACCATAGATTGCAAACTCGCCATAAGCAACCACGAATGCGCTTACAGCGACAAAATCACAAACACCGTAAGTTATGCCGATGTGTACGAAACCATAAAGGCCGAAATGCGCACGCCGTCGAACCTTCTCGAAAATGTAGGCAAGAGAATTATGGAGAGCCTCTTCGGGCAGTTCTCCACCGTCACTGCCATTGAAATGACAATCACCAAAGACACACCGCCAATGGGTGGCGACCGCCTGAAAGCCTGTGTTACACTTAAAGCAACAAGATAACAAAAAAATGATAAACACACTCACTTCGTTAAGGCTTGTCTTTGCATTGCTTGTCTTTGCATCGCACCTTGTAATCATAAGCGACACATTTTCGGGGCACCTCTTCGTTGAGGGCTATGTGGGTGTGAGCTTCTTCTTCATATTGAGCGGCTTTATCATAGCACACAACTATACCGGCAGAGTAAACACACCGGCCGAAAGAAAGGACTACTACATTGCACGTATCGCACGCATATACCCGCTGCACCTGCTCACACTCATAGCGGCGATTGCCTTGTCGGGATTTGCCATCGGCAGCCTTCTCTCCTGGGTACAGTTGGGAATGTCAGCAACACTTACCAATGCCTACATTCCCCGTTCCGACTTCTTTTTCGCCTTTAACGCTCCCGCTTGGAGCCTCTGCTGCGAACAACTTTTCTACATATCATTCCCATTCATTCTGCCTTATATAAAGGAGAGCAGAAGGCTCTTTGCAATCATTTTGTTATGTGTCATTGTAATGGTTGCCGGAGCGCAGATAACGCCACAGGCATACATAAAAGGAGTGTGGTACGTGAACCCCGTCACACGCTTCCCCGACTTCCTTATCGGGATAGCAGTTCTCGGCATTTACAACAGGATTAAAGGGATTACCATAAGCCGGGCAACAGCAACGGCCATAGAGGCGGGCTCAATCGTTTTATTCATACTCTTCTACATATTTGCCGAAGATGTGCCAAAAGCCTGCCGCTATTCGTTCTACTATTGGTTGCCTATAAGCGCTGTGCTGCTCTCCTTTGCCTTGCAAAAGGGAGCATTGTCGAGAATTCTCAACAACAAGGCCTTTATACTGGGCGGCGAAATAAGTTACAGTGTATATCTTGTGCATCTCTTTATAGTGAACGCAATAGGCGCACACCTGCCGGAGATAAACGCTTGGGCAGGAGCAGGGCTTGCTCTTGCAGCAACATTGATAACGAGTTACCTGTCGTACCGCTATTACGAGAAGCCTATGAACAGGGTTGTAAAACGTTGGTTGGGATACAGGAAATAATCAAGGAATCTTTTTCAATGCCGCTTCGGCTGCATTCTGCTGGCTTTCGCGTTTCGAGAAGCCCTCGCCACGGCCGAAAGGCTCGCCGTCGACACTCACCTCCGACACGAAATAGGCTCCTTCCTTACGTTGTTCCTCCTTAACTACGGTAAAGACTATTTGGCGATGGTGCTTTTGCGCCCACTCTATTATGCGACTTTTAAAGTTCTTGTCGTTGCGGACTACCGAGTCTATATTATCGAGTTTCGAAAAGACTCTTTCGAGAAGGAAACGGCGGCAATATTTATACCCCTTGTCTATATATATTGCTCCTATAAGAGCTTCCAGAGCATTGCCGTAGATGTAGCTGTTGTGATGATTGTCGGCACCGCAGGCACGCACAACGCGGTCGAGCCCTATTTCAACAGCAAGCTCGTTCAAGCGTTCGCGACAAACAAGGTTGCTGCGCGATTTGGAGAGAAAGCCCTCGCGCTCCTTGCGAAAATTGGAGTAGAGGAAATCGGCAGTGACAGAACTCAACACTGCATCGCCCAGAAATTCCAGACGCTCGTTGCAGACAAGCTTACGGCCCGAACCCACAACCTGCGAACTATGTGTCATTGCCATTTTGTATGGTTTCAGGCTCGACGGCACAAAACCAAGAATGGAATACAACAAAAGATAAGACTCCCTGTCCTTGCGGGACAGAAGCCTTATCTTGTCTATAACCTTTCTGAATACCCTTTTAGCCTTCAATTTTCTTAAAAGCGATTGATGCGTTATGGCCACCGAATCCGAATGTATTGGAGAGGGCAACCTTGATGTCGCGTTTCTGGGCCTTGTTAAAGGTAAAGTTCAACGCATAGTCGATTTCGGGATCCTCGTCGCCGTCAACGTGATTGATTGTGGGAGGAACAACGCCCTCTTTTATAGCCATCACCGTGAGAAGAGCCTCTATGGCTCCGGCGGCACCAAGCAGGTGACCTGTCATCGATTTTGTGGAACTTATGTTCAATTTGTAAGCGTGCTCGCCGAAAAGTGCCTTTATCGCCTTTACCTCGGCAATGTCACCGGCATAGGTCGATGTTCCGTGAACGTTGATGTAATCAACATCGGCAGGAGTGAGGCCTCCTTCGACCAATGCATTGTTCATCACGCGCATAGCTCCGTTACCTTCGGGGTGAGGTGCTGTTATGTGATATGCATCGGCAGTAAGACCGGAACCTACGATTTCGGCATAAATTTTAGCACCGCGCGCAACTGCGTGCTCATACTCTTCGAGTACCAGACAAGCGGCACCCTCGGCCATCACAAAACCGTCGCGGCTCTTGCTGAACGGGCGTGATGCCTTTTCGGGCTCGTCGTTGCGTGTCGACAAGGCGTGCATGGCATTGAACGCACCCACGCCTGTGGGGCAGATAGGAGCCTCTGTTCCTCCCGCCAATATAACGTCAGCCCTGTTTAGGCGTATCTGGTCGAATGCATCGATAAGAGCATTTGACGAAGAGGCGCAGGCCGATGTCGTTACATAGTTGGGACCTTTAAGGCCATATCTGATGGAGATTATTCCCGCTGTCATATCGGCAATCATCTTGGTTACGAGGAATGGTGAGAACCTGGGACCGCCTTCCTGATTCAATGCGTAAGCGCGTATCTCATCCTCCAACGCTCCGATTCCACCGATTCCCTCACCGTATATGACACCGATGCGGTTACAATCGAGCTTTTCAAAATCCAAACCACTATCTGCAATAGCCTCAACTGCCGAAGCGACACCGTAAATGGTTACGTTGTCGACTTTCCGAAGTTCGCGACGCTCCATCACCTGTGAGGGATCGAAGTCCTTTACCTCGCACGCAAATTGGGTTTTGAACAGATAGGTATCAAAACGAGTAATAGGCCCCGCGCCACTCACACCGTTAACAGCATTTTCCCATATCTGGGGAACGTTGTTACCTAATGGAGATACGGCACCAAGACCTGTTACAACAACTCTTCTAAGTTTCATTATAGAATTGTTAGGAGAGAAAGTTAAATTACTTTTCAGCAACTTTCTCCTCTACATACTTAACAGCATCACCTACTGTTGCTATCTTTTCAGCCTGCTCCTCGGGGATTGAGATACCGAACTCGTCCTCGATCTCCATGATAAGCTCTACTCTGTCAAGAGAGTCTGCGCTCAAGTCGTTAGTGAAATTAGCCTCAGATGTAACTTCTGACTCTGAAACACCGAACTTCTCTACAATAATTTCTTTTACTCTTGCTTCAATTTCTGACATAGTTGTAATATTTTGAGATTTGTAAACTATTTGCTTGCAAAAGTATGATAAAAATAATGAATCACAAAGAAACATTTGATTTTTTTACCACTTTTACTGCACATTTTTGCTTTTTTGTGCAAAAACTGATACAAAAAGACCGTTTTTACTCTATTTTTATATCAAACGCCGACACTTCGCGGCGCAGGTTGTAGTTATTTCTCAAATCCTCGAACAGTTGCGGTTCTCTTTTCAACACGGCCGAATCGTTATGCGGGTTATAGATTTTCAGCACAGCGCCGGCAAAAGAGGGAGCCTGCACCAGCGGCTGCTGCGGTGCGGGCAATGCCAGCTGCGGCATAAGATGCCCGCAAGCAAAATGGTTGCAGAATGCAGCAAGCACCATTCTTGTTGCATTCATCTTGCCCTCGGCCGAATAGCCTGCAATATGCGGAGTTGCGATATATACCTTATTTAATAAGGAGATATCGATGCCGGGTTCTCTCTCCCAAACATCGAGCACAGCGTCGAGCGCAGGATTGCCATCAATTGCACGCAGCAACGCCTCGTTGTCGACAACAGGCCCACGCGAGGCATTTATAAAGAGGCGACACCGCTTCATGGCGGCAAAGAACGAATCGCTGGCCAAATGATAGCTCGGGTAGCGTCCACCACGATTGAGAGTGGGGTGGAAGGTTATTATGTCACACTCCGCAGCAATGCGTTCGAGCGACACAAAGCCACCCTCGCCGGTTGCTTCGCGGGGAGGGTCATTGAGCAGAAGCGTCATACCCTCCGAAGCAGCCCAACGCGCTATGCGAGAGCCAATTTCGCCCACTCCCACTATGCCAAGACAAAGCCCGGGGATGGTCACGGAACGCTCTTTTGCCCAAGTGTAAACAACCGCCTGGACATACTGCAATACCGCATCGGCATTACAACCCGCAGCATTTACCCACTTGATGCCGTTAGTGGCACAATACTCGGCATCGATGTGGTCATACCCGATTGTGGCCGTGCCTATAAACCGCACAGCCGAACCTGCAAGCAAGGATGCATTGCAAATGGTGCGTGTGCGCACAAAAAGCGCGGTGGCATCCTTTACATCCTCATTGGATATCGCCACTCCCGGAAGAGCAACCACCCGATGCCCCATTGCCGACAGAGCATCGCGCAGATAGGGTATCTTTTCGTCAATTACAATTTTCATACTCCTTCGCACATAATTATATTGCCCGATAAAGTTACAACATCTTTGCAAAGAAACAACCGCCGCAACCCGTTTTTATAACATCAATTATAAATTGGAAATAGTTTTTGGATAATATTTTGCCTATATCACAAACTTTCGTTAGTTTTGCGTGTAAATGTGGTGTAAAAGAGGCACAAACATACACTTGGCAAGAAAATTCACCTAAAAACAACGATATTATGGAAAAATTCACCGAAATGAGCTGGCCTATCTTCAACCAGGCTATCGTAGATTACCACAAGACCGACAATGTGGACACACCCATAAACAACCCCTATCCTGTAAAAAGCATCGAGTATTATTTGTATCTCAAATGCTGGATAGACACTGTCCAGTGGCACTTCGAAGATATCATACGCGACCCCAACATCGACCCCGTGGAGGCACTCACCCTTAAACGCCGCATCGACAAGTCGAACCAGGACCGCACCGACCTTGTTGAACTCATCGACAGCTACTTCCTCGACCTCTACAAGGATGTAAAACCCGCCGATGATGCCACCATCAACACCGAGAGCCCCGCCTGGGCAGTTGACCGCTACTCCATCCTCTCGTTGAAAATATACCATATGCAGGAGGAGGTGAACCGCACCGATGTCGATGCCGACCACCTTGCAAAATGCCAGGCAAAGCTCGACGTGCTCAAAGAGCAGTACAAGGATATGACAACCTCCATAGGCCAGTTGCTCGACGACATTGCCGCCGGCCGCAAATATATGAAGGTGTACCGCCAGATGAAGATGTACAACGACCCCGCCCTCAACCCCGTACTCTATGGCGCAGGCAAGAAATAACGACACTCCAAGAACAATTCTTATAACACGTTTTTCGGCAGTAGGCGATATAGCAATGACAATACCATTGCTATACTCGCTTGCCCGCACATACCCCAAGGACAAATTCATCTTCGTGAGCCGCGAGAGGTTCGGGCAGTTTTTCATTGACAAACCCGAAAACCTCCATTTCATCGGGATAAATTTGAACAATTACAAGGGCCTTACAGGGCTTTTCAAGCTATACAAGGAGCTGAACAAGCACAAGCCCGATGCCTTTGCCGACCTGCATGACGTGCTGCGCACAAAAATCCTGCGTGGCTACTTCGCTGTTTTAAGCGGAGCCAAAGTGGCCAACATCGCAAAAGGACGGGCCGAGAAGAAACGATTGACACGCGGCAAGAACAAGGTGAGAGAGGAGCTGAAAAGCACTTTCGAGCGTTACCGTGAGGTTTTCGACCGCATAGGCCTGCCGTTCACGCCCGAATTCACATCGCTGTTCGGCAGCAGCAAGGGAAACATCGAAGAGTTCAGCGACATACTGCCGCCCAAAGGCAACAACAAATGGGTGGGTATAGCACCGTTTGCCGCACACAAGGGGAAGATTTACCCCACGGAGAAGATGCGCGAGGTTATTTCACAGCTTGCGCAGAACCCCGATATAGAGATCTTCTGTTTCGGCAACGGGCCGAAGGAGGAGGCAGTTGTAAACGAGTGGTGCAAGGAGTTCCCCTGCGTGCACTCATTCCTGGGGCGCACCAATTTCAATGGCGAGTTGCGCCTCATAAGCCACCTCGATGCAATGGTTTGTATGGACTCGGCCAATATGCACATGGCATCGCTCACCGGGACACCCGCAATTTCAATCTGGGGCGCGACATCACCCCTGGCAGGCTTCCTCGGTTGGAAACAGCAAAAGGAGGACTGCGTTGAATTGCAGCTGCCCTGCCGCCCCTGTTCCATTTTCGGCAACAAGCCCTGCATTTACGGCGACTACCGTTGCATGAACATACCACCCGAAGAGATAGCCGCAAAAATTCTCAAAAAAGTAGGAAAATAACCGGTTAAAGGGGCAATCTGTTTTAGGAAAGCCCCTTTTTACTTACAAAAAACAATGAGCAACACAACCATTCCCCGCGACAAGGACCCAATGGGGCAAGCCATTGCCGAATTCCACAAAAAAGGAAGAGCAGGCAAGTTAAGAGTATTGTCTTCAATGTTCTACGAAGACGAGATACCCGTACCCACCCTGTTCCGCAGTTTCGACGAGATGCCGCCACAGGAACAGGAAGCCGTAAAACTGTGCCGTGGAAGAGTGCTCGACGTGGGAGCCGGTTCGGGTTGCCACAGCATTGAACTCGCAAAACGCGGCCTGCAAGTCACCGCAATTGACATTTCGGAATTGTCGGTCGAGGTTATGAAAGAGCGCGGTATCGACGCGCGCATCATAAACTTTTTCGACGAGACATTCTGCGAAAAATTCGACACCATACTGCTGGCAATGAACGGAATTGGCATTGTGGGCAAGACAGAGAACCTTGCAGCCTTTTTCAAGAGCGCGAAACGCCTCCTGGCCGACGGCGGACAGATACTGCTCGACTCGTCGGACATACGCTATGTATTTATGAACGACGATGGTTCAATGGACATAGACCTCGCAGCCGGCTACTACGGAGAGGTCGATTACAAGATGCGCTACCGCAACACCACAGGCGAGCCCTTCGACTGGCTATACATAGATTTCGACACACTCTCAATGTACGCCGAAGAACACGGGTTCGAATGCGAGAAGTGCCTCGATGGCGAGCATTACGACTACCTCGCACGCCTCATCGTAAAGAAATAGCAACACATTCCGCTGCTCTCCCAGGCTCTCTTTTTCGCTCAAAAAAGAGAAAAACCGTTATAAATATAACAATTATTATTTGTTTATTAACATCTCTTTCAATATCTTTGCAAAAGAGGTGCGTAGTTTTCTCGCGTACGCGCGCGTAAAATCGCGGCTTCGCTGGGACAACAGCCTCGCAAAACTCTCAAACAACTGTAACTCAATGTTTTACATAAATATTGAGGAGCCAAAGAAATGCCCTGTTGCCAACGCGCACCAATGAACAACAACGAGACCGACAATAAAGCCGTGTGGTTCGCAATGAGCGCCCCCTATCGACGGGAACTCAAAGCCCGCGAATACCTGACAGCAAGAGGCATCGAGAGTTTTGTACCGATGACAAAGGCCATTGTCGAGAAAGGGCATACAAAGAGCAGCAAGAATGTTCCCGCCATTCACAACCTCATCTTCGTACATACCACAAAAGAGATTATGCAACAGGTGAAGCAAGGGGTTGACTACCTGCAATACCGCACCTTCCCCACCGGTGGCAAGAACCGCCCGATTATAGTCCCCGACAAGGAGATGGAGCAGTTCATTGCCGTAACACAGGGCCGCATGAACGAACTCACCTACCTGAAACCCGAAGATATAGACATTGCGCAAGGAACCAGAGTGCGCATACACGGAGGTACATTCGACGGCACGGAGGGTGTTTTTGTAAAGATAAAGGGCAAACGCAACCGCCGCGTGGTGGTGCTCATCGAAGGGCTTGCCGCCGTGGCCATAAACGCCGAAATATCGCCCGACCTCATAGAAATTCTTTGAAAAACAATAAAATACAAAATCATATGAAAAAGACACTGACACTCTTATTCTTCATTGCGCTGCTTGCAAGCTGCACAACCACCAAAAAAGTGACCTATTTCCAGGACTTGGGCAATGGTGACACAAAGACCATCACCACCCTGCCCAACAAAATAAAGATGATACCGGGCGACAAGCTCTCCATTATTGTAAACAGCAAGGACCCCGAACTTGTGGCACTCTTCAACCTCACAATTCCCAGCCGCACCTTCGGCAGCACAAACAACACTGCCGGCACAAACAACACCAATGGCATTGCAGCATACACCATCGACAGCTATGGCAATATCGACTTCCCCGTTATCGGCAAAATAAACATAGAAGGCAAAACCCGCGAGGAGGTTGCAGGACTCATAAAGAACGAACTTATAACAAGAAAACTTGTGCTCGACCCAATTGTCACCGTTGAGTATGTGAACCAGGAGATTACCATATTGGGTGAAGTGAGCAGACCAGGCAAGGTGGGTATCGACAAAGATTATATAACCATTATCGATGCTATTGCCGAGGCCGGTGATATGAAAATCGAAGGCCTCAGGAACAATGTCACAGTATTACGCCAGGAGGGCGACACTCAAAAAGTGTATGAGATGGATTTTACATCGGCCGAGAGCATCTACTCTTCACCCGCTTTCTACCTGCAACAAAACGACATCGTTTATGTGAAGCCCAACAGCAAACGCGCCGGCCAGGCCGACATAAACAGCAACACAATGCGCTCGACATCGTTCTGGATGTCACTTGCCTCGTTCATAATGTCATTTGTGACATTTATCGACAACCGATAACAAACAGCCCTAAAATTCCACAAATATGGCAACAAGAAACAGAAGGCAGCAAAAGACCGAAAACACGCTGCCCATCATAGACCTTTTGTATCTGTGCCTCGGCAACTGGCATTGGTATGTGGCATCATTGCTTGTCACCTTAACCATTGCCGTGTTGTATATTTTAAGCACCCCGCCAATATATGTAAGCACTGCATCGATACTCATAAAAGACAGTAACGAAAAAGGCGGTGGAGCAAACAATAACGCCTTTACCTCTTTCAGCGACAACTACCAAAGCAACGCCAACGAAGAGCTGATGGCCATACAGTCGCCGGCCATTATGCTCGAAGCCATAAAGCGCCTGAACCTCGACATAAGCTACGCCACCGAGGGACACTTCCACAATGCCATAATTTTCAACAATGACGCGCCTGCAAAGGTAAACTTGTTGGACATTGGCCGCAACGAAGATGTAGGCTTCACAATGAACCTGCAAGAGAACGACGAAGTTTGCATGTGGAACTTCTACAAAGAGAACAGTGAAATTTCGGATGGGCTCATCAGAGCGCGATTGAATGACACTGTAACAACCCCGTTAGGGCGCATTTGTATAACTCCAAATGAGAATTACCCAAACGGAAAAAACACCAATATCTTTGTAAAGCGCAACAACATAAACAAGACGCTTGAATATTTCACTTCGCACTTCAACGCATCGTTCGAGAGCGAGAACACAACCATAGCAAACCTTCGCATACGCGACATATCCACACGCCGCGGGCGTGCTGTGCTTGGCACCGTAATAGACATATACAACGAGCGGTGGTTGCAGGACAAGAACCAGATTGCCGTGAGCACCGACAGTTTCCTCAACCGCCGAATAGATATGTTGCGCGACGAACTGTGGAAACTCGACGGCGAAATTGCATCGTACAAAGGGCGCAACCTCATCCAAAACGAGAAAGGCGACGGCAGCAAATACCTAAACGAAAAGAAAGAGAGTGAGAAAGAGATACTCACCCTCACCAACCAGCGCGAGGTTGTGCAATATCTCATCAACATACTCAAAGACGAGAAGAACCTGTTGCTCCCCGGCAACATTGGCCTAAAAAACGCCAACGTGCAGTCACTCATAACCGAGTACAACACAGCACTGTTGCGCCGCAACTCCGTAGCGCAGAACAGCAGCGACGAGAACCCCATTGTAAAGGATTACGACAACCGCCTCAAAAAACTTAAAGAGACCATAATAACCGCCGCGAACAATGAGGTAGAGGCAATAAATGCACAGATAAGGCTTGCACGAAAGATTGAGACAAGCAACACGCAGGCCCTTGCCTCGAACCCCGAGCAGACCAAGAAGCTGCAATCCATTATGCGACAGCAGAAGGTAAAGAACGCACTATACATATTTTTGTTGCAGAAACGCGAGGAGAACCAGCTCTCCAAGGAGTATGCGGCAAGCAACACACGCATAATAGCAGCACCCGCAAGCATCGGTACGCCGGTAGCACCAATGAAGAAGAACGCGCTTATGATGGCACTTGCAGTAGGCCTTCTATTACCCACAGTCATAATATTCCTCAAAGAGATGTCAAACAACAAGGTGCGTGGCCGCAAGGACATAGAATCCCTTACAATACCATTTGTGGGTGAGATACCAATGTACCTCCCTGACAATCCAAAAGAGGCAAAGAAACGGCTCAACGGCACCGAAGAGAAGAACATTCTGGTAAGGGAGGGAAGCCGTGATATAATAAACGAAGCCTTCCGCGTGTTGCGCACAAACATACAGTTCGTAGCCAAGAAGGACGGCAGGTGCGAGGTTGTAATACTCACCTCGTTCAACCCCGGCAGTGGCAAGACATTCCTTACAATGAACATCGCCGCCAGCCTTTCGCTGAAAAAAGAGAAAGTGCTGGTAATAGACGGCGATATGCGCCACGGCTCCTCGTCGGCCTATGCGGGTTCACCCTCTACTGGTTTGAGCAACTATTTGAGCGGAGAGTTGAAAGAGATTGACAAAGCCATTGTACAGTACAAAGGATATCCCAATCTATACATTCTCCCCGTGGGAACAATCCCCCCAAACCCCACCGAACTGCTGCACGGCAAGCGTTATGGAGAGCTCATAGAGCAGTTGCGTAGCGAATACGACTATATACTAATAGACTGCCCGCCCATTGACATTGTTGCCGACACGCAGATTATCGAGGAGTATGCCGACCGCACTCTCTTCGTTGTGCGCACCGGCCTGCTCGAACGCAGTATGCTCAACGAACTCGAAGAGATTTATGAGACCAAACGCCTCAAAAACCTTTCGATAATACTCAACGGCACATTCAGCCACGGCGGTTACTACAAATACGGATACCGATACGGATACCGTTACAGCTACCGTTACGGCTACCGTTACGGCTACCACGGCGAGAAGAAAAAAAAGTAGCGGACTTTTCAAAAGAGAACTATGTGGTTTTTCAACAAGAAAGAGAAGATTGAGGATAGCGGTATCCTTGCCGGCGGTATCGACTACCACACCCACATACTGCCGGGTGTCGACGACGGCGTGAAGGAACTTGAAACATCCTTGGAGATACTCGCAAAACACGAAAAGGCCGGTTATCGCGAAATATGGCTCACACCTCACACAATGGAGGACTACCCCAACACAGCCCACGACCTGCGAGAACGATTCGCCACCCTTTGCAAAGCATACAAAGGAGGGCTCACCCTGCGCCTTGCAACGGAATACATGCTCGACAACTATTTTGAACAGCTATTGGAGAGCAAGGAACTGCTGCCCATAGGCGAAGAGGGTAACCATCTGCTCGTCGAAACATCATATTACACCCCGCCCATGCACCTCTACAACACCCTGCAACGGA
The DNA here is from genome assembly GCA_015060885.1 of Bacteroidales bacterium. Taxonomy (GTDB): domain Bacteria; phylum Bacteroidota; class Bacteroidia; order Bacteroidales; family Bacteroidaceae; genus HGM04593. Next base: position 1,353 of record SUXO01000019.1, on the reverse strand, counting down.
TAAAGGCAAAAGGTTACCACCCGCTCTTTGCCCACGCCGAGCGGTACCTGTACTTGGAGAAGGATAACTACAAGACGTTGCAAGAGATGGGAGTGAAGATGCAACTGAACATTCCATCACTCGCCGGTGTATATGGCCCAGAAATACAGAAGAAGGCCTTTTGGCTGCTCAAAAACGAGATGTACAGCGTGACAGGCAGCGACACCCACTGCCCAAGAGCAATAGAGGTAATTAAAGGGCTGACACTCGACAAAAGTTCCCGCAACAAACTGAAAAAGATTTTGCAAGCAAGGCTATAACACACAGCCACCATCCACCACCCACCCATAAGAATATACCCGATGAGCAAAACCACCAGACCAACCCCTGCCGAGATGTGGCAAAGGGTTGTAGAAGAGATTGAAGCATACCGACAACCCGAAAACACAGGAAAAGAGGGATACAGCGCCACTGCCGCAATAAAGGAAAACGAAAAGAAAAGAGTTGTGCTCATCTACAACGAGCACAAGGTAAGTGGCGGGCTTGCCGACCGGATTAAGGGCATAATATCGGTTTACAAAACCTGCAAGGAGCAGGGGCTGGAATTCAAGATACACTTCACACACCCCTTCGACCTGGGGAAATACCTTGCACCCAACCTTGTCGATTGGAGCATTACCGAAGAAGAACTAAATTACAACACAAACATAACCGATGTCTGCTACGTTCCGTCGAGAATTGGAAGCAAGTTCGAACTGGAAAAACAGGAAGAGTGGTTCGGCAATGAATTCCGCAAGGAGTTCCGCGAGTTCCACGTCACCACCAATGCAGCCTACTGCTACAAATACGACTTCCACACCCTTTTCAACGAGCTGTTCAAGCCGACAGCATACAGCGAAAGCCTCATCGCAAAGCACAAAGAGGTTTTGAAAGATGACTACATAAGCACAAGTTTCCGTTTCCTCGACCTCCTGGGCGACTTCAACGAAGTGAGCGGGCGCAATCTTAAACTCACAAAAAGCGAACAGGAGAAACTGATAAAGGATAGCCTGCTGCCACTTGAACTGCTGCACCGCCTGCACCCGCAGAAACCGATACTTGTGAATTCGGACAGCAAGACCTTTCTGCAAGCAGCTGCGGAACTGGGGTACACATACGTGGTTCCGGGCGAGATAAGCCACATAGACAACAAGAGCAATACAGGCGGCGACAATGCCAACGACAAGATGTTCACAGACTTTCTTTTGATTGCAAATGCCGGGAGCATATACCTGTTCAAGACCAACAGACTGATGTTCACCAGCGGTTTCCCCAAACAGGCATCGCTCATAAACCGCCGGCCATACTACAAGGTGCGCAACATAAAGCCGTGGA
>SUXO01000018.1 GCA_015060885.1 Bacteroidales bacterium | reverse complement strand
CCCTTGCCGTGTTTATCTTTCTCACATTTGCAGGGTGCTGCGGGACTTCCTCAGTTAGTCGCCTTGCGGCACCTAACTCACGGGCAAACATTCCTCGCACTCTCTCCTGCAAATGCTCGGATAAACATTGTGATTTTAACGGTGCCGGTTCCTTTTTTGAGAATTACCATTGCAGGAGATAATTCGTTACACAAAGGGCAGCGTGAGGGAGCACAACTTATTAAAGAATCAATTTGTCCACACTAAATTTCTACTGAACCGTCAACAACTCATTGCTCCACAGCAGTTGATGACCTGCCCGCTTACATAGGCCGAGAGGTCGCTGGCAAGGAACAGTGCCACGCCGGCAACATCTTCGGGAACGCCTGCACGGCGCAGGGGGATGCTTTTGGCCCACTCCTCGCGCATCTGTTCGGGAATGGCACCGGTCATATCGGTGAGAATGAAACCGGGGGCTATGCAGTTGGCTCTTATGCCACGGGGGCCCATCTCTTTGGCTACCGACTTTGCAAGGCCTATAACACCGGCTTTCGATGCCGAATAGTTGCATTGTCCGGCATTGCCGTGCTCGCCCACAATGGAGGTCATATTTATTATGCTGCCACCTCTTTGTTTTGCCATAAAGGGCACCACGCAACGTGTGAAGTTGAATGCCGATTTAAGATTCACGTTTATGACGCTGTCCCACTGCTCCTCGGTCATTCTCATTAACATACCGTCTTTGGTTATTCCGGCGTTGTTTACAAGAATATCAATTTTACCGAAATCGCTTATTATCTGTTTCACGGTTTCATCGGTTGCTGTGTAGTCGGAAGCGTCGGCTGCATATCCCTTACAGCTTACACCCATTGCAGTAATCTCCTCAATAAGTTCCTGCGCGTTGTTGTTTATCTGTCGGTAGGTGAAGGCCACGTTGGCTCCTGCCTCGGCGAATTTTACTGCTATTGCACGGCCTATTCCTCGTGTAGCACCTGTTACAAGTGCTGTTTTTCCCTCTAATAGCTTCATATCTTATAATAGTTTTATGGTTTAGTCCTTTATATACTGCGAAGATAATTCTTCGCGGTTACATTTTCTAATTTTTGCCCTAAAAATAATTTATGTAAGGTAGCGAGTTTGTCTTTTTAAGAATAATTAACATCGTGGTAATTTGTTGGTTTTTAATATTTTATCTATGCTGTACCTTGTAATGTACAGCAGATGTCAGGGGTTACAATCTGTGCTTTTTTTGCCTAAATTTGTGTAAAAGGCTTTTGCAATATGCTTACAGGCCTGTATTACTAACTAAAAAAGTGTTATTATGAACAAGATTTATTTGGAGCCTATGCAGAAGGCCGGGAGTTTGATTAAGGGGTTTAAGGCGCAAGCCGATGTGTTGTCGAAGAACGGGATTGCAGCCGATGTTGAGAAGTTGCAGTTTCTGTGCAATGAACTTGCCGCAGCAGGTGCAGCACAAGACGATGCCGAGGCAAAGTTAAAGGAGGCACGTGCCGTGGCTCACAATTGTTTGACTGCACTCAAAGAGTGTTACACTGCGATGAAATCTCCTGTAAAGCAACAGTTCCCGCCCGAAACCTGGCTCTCGTTCGGTATTGTGGACAAGAAGTAAACGCTTTGTTGCATAAAAAAAGCAATAATATAGCAGTTGACCCAAAAATTGTTTGGTTGATGTCATATCGAAGAAGCATAGCGACTGAGATATCTCAACGATGCTTTTTTTGAGATCCCTCGTCGCTCCGCTCTGTCTGGATGACATTTTCGGGAAGAAATGTTGTTGCGGGTCACATCTATATTATTACTAAAAAAAAGTGAACGCACACTTGCAGGTGTGCGTTCACTTTTTTATTATGTCTATTGAATAGTTGCTTAATTATTCAAAAGAGTAGGCTGTGAGTTCTTTAAGACCGGGTGACTTGAAATACTCTTCGAGTGAGCCTGTGAGTGTAACTTTCTTGCCCAGGTTGCCGGGATTTTCAGAAATGTTGAGAGCTGTTCTTATATCGGTCTTGCTTTTCAACTGCACGGGCATACATTTTGCCGAGTCGGTCTCATCGGGGTTGTCGGCAATGATAATATTTGAAAGTACAGTGCCGGTACTGAACTCACCCACAAAACCGCTGCCTGCGCTTTTCGCGTAACCTACAATGTAGGCGGTAATGGTAACCTCACCGGTTGTTCCACCATTGTATGCGCTGATAGCCTGTGCAACGCTCATTGAGCCTTCGGGTAGGTTGGTGTTGTCATCGCCTGTGTCATCGCCACCTGTGTCATCGCCACCTGTGTTGTCGTCACCGGTGTTGTCGTCACCTGTGTCATCGCCACCGGTGTTGTCGTCACCTGTGTCATCGCCACCTGTATTGTCGTCACCTGTGTTGTCGCCGCCTGTGTTCCCGTTGAGAGAATAGATGTAGGCTGCGTTCTGCACAGTTTCTGGGGTGTTGCCCATATAGTTGGTTACTTTACCGCAGATGATAACCTCATCTCCAACGTTAAGTTTCTCGCTACCTGTGAATTTTTGGTTTCCGAGGTTGTAGCAACGGAATATGTAGAACTGCTCGCTTCCGGTTGTACCGTCGGAAGAGATATAGAATGTTGCATTTCCGTATTGAGCATCGGGCTGATATTTCACGTTGCATATTATACCTTTGATGTAAACTTCCTTATCGGAGTTGCTGCCGGAAGCCAATGTGCTTGCAAAAGCGTTGGCTCCTGCGGGAGTATAGGGGCTTGCCAATGTGCCGTCGCCTGTGTTGGCATCGCCTGTGTTATCGTCACCGGTATTGTCGTCACCGGTATTGTCGTCACCTGTTTCCCCGTTGAGAGAATAGATGTAAGCTGCGTTCTGCACAGTTTCTGGGGTGTTGCCCATATAGTTGGTTACTTTACCGCAGATGATAACCTCATCTCCGACGTTGAGTTGCTCGTTGCCGGTGAATTTTTGGTTCCCGAGGTTGTAGCAACGGTATACATAGAACTGCTCGCTTCCGGTAGAACCGTCGGCCGAGATGTAGAACGTTGCATTGCCATATTGGCTGCTTGGTGCTTCTTTGATACTGCAAATTATACCTTTGATGTAAACTTCCTTATCGGAGTTGCTGCCGGAAGCCAATGTGCTTGCAAAAGCGTTGGCTCCTGCGGGGGTATAGGGGCTTTCCAATGTGCCGTCGCCGGTATTATCGTCACCTCCTGTGTTATCATCACCGCCGGTATTGTCGCCACCTGTGTTATCGCCACCTTCAACCGAGCCGCCCTTCTCGCCTGTTACAAGTACGTTGTTAACCTCCCAGGTACTTGAAGCCGATGTGGTCGATACATATTTGAATGCAATTACCACAGCCTCTTTGCCCATATATGATTCGGGAATGGCGATGTTGCCTGTGCTGCGGAAGTTCCAAGTGTTGTCGTTTGTTGCACCGAACTCTATCTCGTCCCAGTTGGTGGTGTAGAAGTCGCCGGTGTAGTTGTCAGTAATCATCAGCTTATGGTTGGCTGCTGCAAGGCTTGCATCACCCTTGTTAATCACATAGTCGAAGCTGATAGAAGCTGTTGTTTCGCCGGTGAAGTCGATAGCGGGCGAAATGAGCCAGCTTTCGGCATCCTGGCTTGCGCCATTGGCATAACCCGATACTTTTGCGTATGCTTTGTCGTTGTATACCTCGTGTTTCCAGGCATAGTCGTTGACAATCTGTGCTGTGGTGAACGAGCCGAGTCCGTCGGCAAATTTCTCGTCGAGATATACGTTGCCTTTGTTCTCGTCGTCGCTGTCATCTTCTTCGCCTTCGAACAGTGCTTTTGAAACACTCTTCAAGCCTGTTACGCCGAAATATTTTTCAAGTGAACCGGTGAGGGTTACAACCTTCTTGTAGTTGCCGGGGTTCTCCTGCAAGTTTACTTTGCTGCGGATATTGCCGCTGGGCAACTGTATGGGCATACATTTTGTTATATCTGTCTCGTCGGGTGTATCGGCGATGATGATATTGGTCTTTGCAGTTGCGTTGCCGTTGAATGTAGCCTCGTCGATGCTCTTGTCGGGAATGAAACCTACAATGCAACCTTTGACTATTGCCGGTTTCGCGGTACCGGTAAAGGCAGCAAGTGCTTGGGCTACTGTCATAACTTCGCCTGGTTCTTCTTCTTCGCCGCCATCGTCGTCGGTAGCACCGCTATGCGAGTATATGTAGGCTTCCTTCTGCACAGTTTCGGGGGTGTCGCCTCTGTAATTTACCACCTTACCATAGATGATTACCTCATCACCTACGTTCAGAACATCGCTATCGGTGAATTTTTGGTTTCCGAGGTTGTAGCAACGATATACATAGAACTTCTCGCCTGCGTTTTTGCCGTCGGCCGAGATATAGAACGTTGCATTGCCATATTGGCTGCTTGGTGCTTCCTTGATACTGCATATTATACCCTTTACATAAATTGCTTTATCCGAATTTACGTCGGCTTCCAGGGTGCTTATGTAGGCGTTTGCCGCTGCGGGGTTGTAGGGGCTTTCCAATGTGCCTTCACCTTCTGGTGTACTTTCGCTACTTCCGCTACCGCTACCGCTGCCGCTCTGTCCGCTCATTGCCGGTATGTCATAGGGCGCGGGTACATCTTCGCAAGCGTTGAAACTGAATATAGCCAACGCTGCAATGAATAGATACTTAAATGTTTTCATTGTTATTTGTGTTTTTAATTATACTTCCTTTTATTATTCGGCGGGTGTTATGTCGCTTGTGGAACTTAACATAAACTGCCAATCGCTGTTATAGCGTGTGAGCACGCCCACAATGTCGAATGTGCCCTGGGGCAGTATCTCGTAGGCAAAGTCGGCATAAGAGCTCAAACGGAATATGATTTTGGTGTTACCCACTTTTACGGTTCTCTCCACTGCGCTGTTCTGCACCTCCTCTTCGGGAGCATACATTGTGGTGCCGTCGGCCTCCTGGAACGATACTCCTTTGAGGCGTACATAGCGGGGGAGCAAATCTTTGTTGGCATCGTTGGAAAGGAACTCGGCAGTGAGGTCCTCGGGTACCAGTTCGCTGTAATAGGGGTTGGGGGTTCCAAGCAGTTTTATGTGGCTTTGGAACGCTTGCTTGTTCATACGCCCTATGGCTATCTCACCATATTTGTTGGTGTATGGGAGGCCCAGCTGGGGCAGTTTGCCGTATGCACCCACTGCGAGGCCCTGGCAGTCGATGGCTACCATCTGGCCACGAGGGAGTTGTGAGTATAGGCCTACATCGTTCACGGAAATGAGCATTGCGTCGCCACCGTCGTTTATCACAATCTGTTTGTAGATGTTGCCTGTTTCGTCGTTGCACACAACCACACCTTTTATTATTACATTGTCGGTGATGGTAGTGGGGGCTGTGCTCGACATTGCTTGTTTGTATTTTGTCTTGAACTCGGTGATTGACATATTGGGTATGCCTATGAGGTTGTTGCCATAGGCGGGTATGTCGCTGTCGGGCTCGTCGTGGTCATTCATACACGATGTGAATGTGAATACCGCGAGTGCTGTTATGAACAGGTATTTCAGTGATTTCATATCTTTATTCCTCCTTCGTTTAATTAGAAACGTAATCCAATGTTAAGGTATGCGTTGAATGAGTTGGCGTAGTACAGGAAGGGGTTCTTTGAGAACTTGTAAATCTTCTGCTCGTTGTCCTCGTTGTAGTCGCCACGGTTCTGCTCATATCCACCTGTAACCATCTTCTTGTTGTTGAGTATATTGTTGAGGCTGAGGTTGATGTTGAGCTGTTTGCCACCTTTGAGTCTGATGCTCTTGCCTATCGATGCATCGAGCAGGAAACCGCCATCGCCACGGAACTGCGAGGGAAGGTTCTTTACTGTGTTGCCATTGATGTCAACTCCTCCTTCGCCGGTCACGGTGCTTTCGAGGCGTGCATAGAGCGAGGGGCTTACATAAATGCGGTCGTAGTAGTTGAGGTTTGCACTCAAATACCAGCCGTTGGTGTTGTAGTCGACACCGAAACTCAATGCAGTGAGGGGTGAACCGCCCACTCTTGCTCCGTCCATATATACGGTTGAGTTCTTGTATTTCAGTTCTTGCTGGTCCTCAGTCATAGATGTACCGTTGGTGTTCTTTGTGTATTGTGCCTCGGAAATAGATGCAAGTATGTTGAACGATAGTGCCGATGTTACATTATATACGAGCGCGAACTCTCCGCCGAAGTAGCTCTTTTCAACACCGGTCATTGTAAGGTATGTGAACTTGCCTTCGCTGTCATTGTAGAATGCGCTCTGCTGAACGGCATCCTGTACGCGTGTGTAGAAACCGCTTACTTTGGCTGCAACGGGGCCATATTTCACTGCGTAAGATATTTCACCATTCCACACTTTCTCGGTTTCGAGCCCGTTGACAAAGTCCTCGCGTATACGGGGTGCAATGAATGAGTTGTAGGCGAGGGGAGCGCGGTGCGAGTAACCTCCACCAATCATTACCTTGTTGTTGCCGTTTATGTTCCACAGCAATGAAGCTTTTGCGCCACCGCCCAGGAAGCGGGCAACATCGCTCTTGCCTTTGGAAATGTCGTGCATTACACCGTTTGCGTCAATCCAGGCGGCACGGCCGTTACGCATATTACCTTCGCGCTGAATTGTTGTACCGTCGATGTTGGCTCCTGCATAGAAGTGGATATTGTTCTTGTCGTACTGGTATTGCGCGAAGAGGTTTACCTTATTAACATATATATTATAGTCGTAACCGAACTTGTCGCCCTCGCGTATGAGGCGGTTGGGGTTGTCAAGGTCGTTCTGCACAATATAGCTGCTTGCTCCGTGGTCACCTACCGAGAATTTGTCGATATCGGTATATTTGTGTGCGCCCAGGAGGTCGTCCATCTTCTTGTAGTGCATACCTTTGGTGGTGTTTATGTTCACACCAATGTTGGCACGGTTGTTCTTGTTGAATTCGTGGTCGAGAACCGAACCTATGCTCAACATCATCTGGTCGTTGTGACGCTCCTCGACATAGTAGAGACACTCGCCGCCCACGGCATTGGCCTGTCGGTTGGCTAAGTACATATAATCCCAGTTGAGCTGTCGGTTGGCCTTGCTGCTTGTCCAGTGGTTGTAAAGACGCCACCATTCGGCACGGTTGTCCTCCTGGTATATTGCGTTTTCGGGGTTTATTTCGGCATTGTAATAGTTGAGATCCCAAACATTGTATGCCGAACTGGGCAGGTTCTTGTAGTAGTTGGGGCGGGGATCGGCGGCGTTACCGTTCCAGCCGAGGGCTGTTGTGCCGTATATGCCGTATTTGAAAGCTGCCGATGTGGTGAGCTTTGTCTCGCGGTTTATCTTGTAGTCCCAAGTGAAGAGGGCGGTGGGCTCGTACGATGTCACCACGCGTGCGTTACGCTTCTCGCCGTTCTGGTATCCCCAGTTGGGGTTGTAGTAGTGGTCGTTGGCAAGCCAGTAGGCCTCTTCGGTGGCGGCACCTTGCTGTCCGCGCTCTGTGGGTGAGCCCCAGGTTGCAATAGAGATGCTGTGCTTGTCGTTTATAACCTTCTGCGCGCTGAAATAGTAACCGAGTGAGTTGTAGAAGGTTCCTTCGATGACACCCTCATTGGCCCAGCGGTATGATGCCGACATTGTGAATGCCCATCCGTTGTCCATCAGGCCGGTGGAGTAGGTGTACATAAGGCGTGCCAGGTAGTTGCGGTTACAAGCGACGAACGACATCTTGTGTCCGGCTGCATATTGGCTTGCTCGCATATTTATGTTGCTTGCGCCGCCCACGGTGCTGTAACCGAAATTGCTGTTTTCGAGATAGATGCTGCTCTCCTGGTTACGGGTAGCATCGTTAAGTCCTCCAATCATACCATAGCTGAATGTACCGCGCTCGGCATCGTTGAGGAGTGCGCCGTTGGCATACACGCTATTATATTGCGAGTCGTAACCGCGTACCTTGAAACGCATTGAACTCCAACGGTAGCCGACTTCGGAGAGGAAGTAGTCGTCGCTCGAAGTTGTCATTGCCGATGCTCCCTGAATTACATCCTCGTCTTCGTCGAGCATACTCTCGGTAAAGGTAAACTGGTCCTTGTCAACTCCGCCAATGCCGGTGAATTCGGGAACGATGGTTGTTACGTTGCCGGCAGGGGGTAGCTGTACAAGCTGGCCTACAACGTGCTCCTGCATCTTTGTGGGTTCAGTGGCAGCAGTTGCTTCAACCTTCTTTTCGGTTGCGGCAGGCGCAGCTGCGATAACCTCATTTGTCTCTTCGGGAACGGTGACTGTAATCACCACCACATCCTTCATACCATTGAACTCGCCGGTGTTGTTGGTTGTGGTGAAGGTGTTTTCGGTGACTCCTGCACGCAGTATCAGCTCCGACTTTACTCTGTTGCAGCGAATCTTGGAGAGGGCTTTGGTGTCGCTGTATCCATCGACCGATACCGAACCGTTCTCGGCTGCATTCTCTTTGAGAACCTTGCACAGGTTGTCGAGGTTCTCGGCATTCTCCTTTAAAGGTACATAGAACATGTCGTTCCCTTTTACAAATCGAAAAACGACCTGTATGGGGTCATTCTTGTCGGTAATAGCTTGGGCATTGCTGCACCAGGCGAGGCAGACAAGAAAGAGTGCCGTGTACTTGAAAAATCTTTTCATCTTGTTATAATATCTTAATGTTTAAACTTTTATCGGTTTAAAATGTTATTGTTTACGGAGCAATGGCATCCAATGGCTCTTAAATTCTTGCGAAAATAGGCAAAATAAATTTATTTAAAGAAATAAAACAACCCTTTTTTTCTGTAATGGAGTGTTAATGTCGGAATGATTCAAAATTTGTTCCTTTTTGTGGCTATTGTTAATAATTTGTGTTACTTTTACGGCGCAATTTGGGTTTGATGGCCCTTTTAGTCAAGAAAAAGAGTTTATGAAAAGATTTATCAGTGTAGTTGTGTTGTTGTGCTGTGTGGCTTTTATGTCGCAGTCGTTGGCACAGCAGAAACGTTTCGAGTTGTATGGTGTAGGTTTCTATAACCTTGAAAATCTGTTCGATACCATTCACGATGAGGGAAAGAACGATTTTGAGTATCTGCCCGACGGTACCAACAAGTGGGGTACTATGAAATATGTAAACAAGGTGAAGAATATGTCGGAAGTGCTTGCCGAAATGGCTACCGATATGTTGCCTGTGGGAATGGCTGCCGTGGGAGTTTCGGAAATTGAGAACAGCAGAGTGATGCAGGCTTTGATAGAGTCGGAAGCACTTGCTCCCCGTGGCTGGAAGTTCATTCACGTCGAAGGCCCCGATGCCCGCGGTGTCGATTGTGCCTTGCTGTACAACCCGGCACTCTATCAGCCCTATGCCTATAAACTTGCTCCCTATCTCTTGGAGAATGGCAGCGACGAGTACCGCACACGTGGTTTCCTTGTGGTGAGCGGTATGATGAGCGGCGAGCATGTTCATATGATTGTGAACCACTGGCCTTCGCGCTATGCGAAATCCCCTGCCCGTGAGCGTGCAGGTGTTCAGGTGCGTGCCTTGAAGGATTCCATTATGAAGGCGAACCCCGATGCAAAGGTGATAATTATGGGCGATATGAACGACGATCCCGATGACAAGAGTATGAAAACCTGTTTGGGCGCCGTGCGCGACCGCAAGGAACTCAAAGAACCTGCCGACCTCTATAACCCGTGGTGGAAAATCCTGCGCGAGGATGGCGTGGGAACCTTGAAATACAGGGGCAACTGGAACCTCTTCGACCAGGTGGTGTTTACCGGCAACCTTGTGGGAAAGGACCGCTCTACATTGAAGTACTACAAGCCCGAAATATTTTCACGCAACTATATGTTCCAGACCGAAGGAAAGTATAAGGGCTCGCCCAAGCGTACTCACGCGGGCGGTGTCTGGCTCAATGGTTACAGCGACCACTTGCCTGTGATAATATATCTTGTAAAGGAGATAAAGGAATGATTTTTTTGACATTATAACAGCCGGTAGAATGCGCGCATTCTACCGGCTGTTATAATTGTGTGTGGTGGTTACATATTCATTCGGCTTTCCACCATCTCCCAGTCGACAATGCTCCACAGCTGCTTTACGTGTTCCATACGGCGGTTCTGGTAGTCGATGTAGTAGGCGTGTTCCCACACATCAATGCCATAGAGAGGTGTCATATGGTGGCGTATGGGGTTGTCGCCATTTGGGCAGTTTATTATGCGCAGCTTGCCCGTTTCGTCCTGTGCGAGCCACACCCAGCCCGAACCGAAAAGCGATGCGCAAGCCTCTTCCATCTTCTTTTTCAAGGTATCGAAATTGCCGAAATCGAATCTTATTGAGTTGTGCAGAATGCCGTTGGGGCGGTTGTTGCCCGGCGCGGTGGGGGTAAACTGCTCAAAGTAGAGCGAGTGGTTCAGTACCTGTCCGGCGTTGTTGGCAAGTGGTCCGTCGGGTGCCTGCTCCACAATTTCGCGCAAGGTCATAAACTCATATTCGTTGTCGGCGATAAGCTCGTTGAGCTTGTCGATGTAGGCTTGCAGATGCTTGCCGTAGTGGTACTCGATGGTTGTCTGGCTTATTGCAGGCGCAAGTGCGCTTGCGGGGTAGAGGAGTGGTGGCATTTGAAAGCCTGTGATGTTGCTTTTAACTATTGTGCTCATAATGGGTAATAAGTTTGTATTTTATTCAAATAAACAAAGCTGCGCTCTTTTATGTTCGGAATTCTCTCTTTTTTCATTACCTTTGTAAAAGATATATTTCAGGGTGATGGGAATAAATTTTGAGGAAGAACTTAATGCGGCGCAGTTGGCGGCCGTTACCTATTGCGATGGTCCTTCGCTGGTTATTGCAGGAGCGGGTTCGGGCAAGACAAGAGTGCTTACATATAAGATAGCCTATCTGTTGCAGATGGGCTATGAACCGTGGTCCATACTTGCTCTCACATTTACAAACAAGGCAGCCAGGGAGATGAAGGAACGCATTGCCGCCAGCGTTGGCAAGATTGATGCTTCGGCAATATGGATGGGTACGTTCCACTCGGTCTTTTCCAAGATATTGCGCAAAGAGGCACAACTGCTTGGCTATGAACCCAATTTTACCATATATGACCAGGCCGACTCGCGCAGTCTTATAAAGAGTATCATTAAGGAACTGCAATTGGACGACAAGGTCTATAAGCCTGCTGTTGTGGGTGAGCGTATATCGGGTGCGAAGAGCAACCTCATATCGCCCCGGGAGTATTCGAACAATGCCGGGCTTATGGGCGACGACCAGCGGGCGCGCATCCCGTCGGTATGCCATATATATAGTATTTACTGCGAGCGTTGCCGTCAGGCCAATGCTATGGACTTCGACGACCTGTTGCTCAACACATACCGTCTTTTCGACGAGTTCCCCGAAGTGCTTGAAAAATATGTGCGCAGGTTCCGTTATCTCTTGGTCGACGAGTATCAGGACACCAACCAGTTGCAGGCGGCCATCGTGTGGCAACTGACAAAGGAGCGTCAGGCGGTGTGCGTAGTGGGCGATGATGCGCAGAGTATCTACGCTTTCCGCGGGGCAAACATCGGCAATATTCTCGGCTTTACACGCCGTTATGAGAATGCAAGGATATTCAAACTCGAAGAGAATTACCGCTCCACCAAGATGATTGTGGGCGCGGCCAACAGCCTTATAAAAAAGAATGCAAACCAGATAGAAAAGACTGTCTATTCGCAAAGGTCCACCGGTGAGCCTTTGCAGGTCTGTTCGGCCTACTCCGATTTTGAAGAGGGCGAGATTGTTGCCAACAAGGTGTCGGAACTGCGCCGTCGGGCCGGCTTGCAATTCAGTGACATAGCAGTGCTCTACCGCACCAATGCCCAGTCACGTATATTTGAGGAGGCTTTCCGCAAACGTTCATTCCCTTACCGCATTTACGGCGGTCTCTCCTTCTACCAACGCAAGGAGATGAAGGATATAATCGCATACTTCCGTCTTATTTGCAACAATTATGACGATGAGGCACTTAAACGCATTATAAACTACCCTGCGCGAGGCATTGGCGATACCACAATGCAGAAGGTGAGGGCTGTGGCATCGACTCACGGAGTTGCAGTGTGGAGTGTGTTGAAAGAGCCTCTCACCTACGCGCTCGATGTGAACAAGGGAACGTTTGCGAAATTACAAGGCTTTGTGGGGCTCATAGAGGCCTTATCGGCCGATGTTGCCGAGAAGGATGCCTTCGAACTTGCGAAGGCAGTGGTTCGCGAGAGCGGTGTATGGAGCGATATCTTCCGCGATAACAGCGTCGAGGGCAAGGCCCGTCAGGAGAACGTGGAGGAACTTATGGATGCCATAAAGGAGTTTGTCGATATGCGCATTGAAGAGGGTAATGCATACAACCATCTGCCCGATTTCCTTGCTGAGGTCTCTTTGCTCTCGGACCAGGATACAAGCGGCGAAGAGGATGACGAGAACCACATAACCCTTATGACCGTGCACTCGGCAAAGGGGCTGGAATTCAGAACGGTTTTTGTGGTGGGGCTCGAAGAGGAACTCTTTCCCAACCAATGTGCGCAGACCTCGCTGCGGGAGTTGGAGGAGGAACGCCGCCTTTTCTATGTGGCGATAACCCGCGCAAAGGATTACTGCATACTGTCGTACTCCAAGACGCGTTACCATTATGGTAGTACCGAATATCACGAACCAAGCCGTTTCATAGAGGAGATAGACCCGCAATATCTGTCGGGTTCCTCTTCGCAAGGGGCGCAGCGTGGCGGAGGGTTGTTTGCCGGTACCAATTCGCGTGGCACAACATTTACCGCAACGAGGGCACGTACCTTCGGCGATTCGCCGTCGCGCGGTGCCACAGAACGCCCTGTGCAGCAGCGCACAATACACGTGTCGGCTTTCAATGAGAAACCTAATCTGCGCCGCGTGTCCGACGTAACCCGTGATTTCTCCCCGTCGCCTGCCGGTGCCACCGCTTTAAGGCCCGGTGCCATTGTGCAGCACGACAGGTTTGGTGTGGGCCAGGTGCTTTCGTCGGAGGGTGCAGGCGAGAATGCAAAGGCTGTAATAAGGTTCAAGAATGCAGGCGAAAAGACACTCTTGCTTAAATTTGCTAAACTGAAAATTATAGGATAATGGACAAGAATATTTTGAATGGGGTGCCATCGCCCTGTTATGTTATGGAGGAGGCGTTGTTGCGCAGGAATCTCGCGCTCATAGCCCGTGTGGCAAAAGAGGCCGATGTCGAAATCATATTGGCTTTCAAAGCTTTTGCCTTGTGGAAAACTTTCCCTGTCTTTCGCGAGTATATTGGCTCGGTAACCGCAAGTTCTGTCAATGAGGCCCGTTTGGGTTTCGAGGAGTTCGGTAGCCCGGTACACGCATTCTCTCCGGCATATACCGAAAGTGAGTTCCCCGAAATTATGCGTTGCAGCAGTCACATTTCTTTTAATTCTCTCTCGCAGTACGAACGCTTCTACGACCGTACAAAAGAGGCAGGGCACAATATATCCTGTGGCATAAGGATAAATCCCGAATATTCCGAGATTGAAACGGAACTCTACAACCCTTGCGCTCCCGGCAGCCGTTTCGGTGTTACGGCCGACCTGCTCCCGGCCTGTCTGCCTGCGGGGATAGAGGGCTTCCATTGCCACTGCCACTGCGAGTCCGACTCCTATGCTCTGGAACACACATTGGAGCATATCGAAGAGAAATTCGGCCGTTGGTTGCCTTGTGTAAAGTGGCTCAATCTTGGTGGCGGTCACCTTATGACACGCGAGGGGTACAATGTGGAGCATCTTATATCCCTGCTCAAAGGGCTGCACAGCCGTTATCCCGGTCTGCACATTATACTGGAACCCGGTTCGGCGTTTGCCTGGCAGACCGGCACGTTGGTTTCCTCTGTGGTCGATGTGGTGGAGAGCCGTGGTATACGTACAGCAATACTCGATGTTAGCTTCACTTGCCATATGCCCGATTGTCTTGAAATGCCCTATCAGCCGAGAGTGCGTGGCGCAGAGTCGCTCGATGCCGATGCGGTGAAGGGAGCATCGTTCGAAGAGAACATATACCGTTTGGGCGGGAACAGTTGTTTGAGCGGCGATTATATGGGCAGTTGGCGTTTCTGTGAGCCATTAAAGGTGGGTGACAAGGTTATATTTGAGGATATGATTCACTATACCACTGTTAAGACAAATATGTTCAATGGTATATCGCACCCCTCGATAGCTTTTTTGCGTGAGAACGGGGAGTTACAGGTCTTGCGCACATTTACCTACGAAGATTACCGCGACCGTATGTGTTGATAGGGCTGGTATATATAGAAAAAATGAGGGTGTACATTCTGTGATGTCACCCTCATTTTCTTGCTTCTATTTCAACTTCTTTCCATCGGAAAAGGCCTTGCCGGCAATTGCGCCAAGTTCAATGTAATTGTTGTTTATCGGGTCGTAGGTTATGGGCCGCAGTTTTGTAACATCAATTTTTCCGTCGGTGAGTATTCTCTCATCGGCACTTATGTTTACAATGTTGCCCACAAGGTGGTTGCTCTCTTCATCGTAACTAATCATTTCACACTCCAAAGTCATTGGCAGTTCCTCAATGATTGGTGCGTTGACAAACTGCGAACGCACGGCGTGGAACCCTGCTTTTGCAAATTTGTCGGGTTCGTTGTTCCCCGAAACAATGCCTGCAAAATCACACTCAGCTGCTTTATCGGCAGTGCCAATGCTCACCGTAAAGGCCTTTGTGGCGAGGATATTCCCGGTTGTCTTGTGTCCAATGGATATACATACCCCAATGGTGTCGTCGGTAAAAATTCCGCCCCAAGCAGCATTCATTACGTTGGGCTTGCCGTTCTCGTCATATGCCGCGACAATCAGTACCGGCATAGGGTAGAGCCAACTCTTTTTTCCAAAATTCTTGCGCATAATATATAATAATGTTAAAAGTGTCCTTTTTTGTGATTATTTACAAAGGTAGGCAAAAAATGTTTTTTGCCATCCGATGCGGGTTTAAATTCGTAAAATCCGCAAAATAGTGGGATAATCGATTATTAAAACGTTTGAAAAACCTGCTTTTCTTGCTCTTTGAGGTGAAGTTTTAAATATTTTTGAAAAAAAAGTCCCATTTTCTTTTGTAGATAAGAAAAAAGACTTACCTTTGCACTCGCAACACGGGAATGACGCTCTGTCGAGAGTGCTACTGCGTAAAAGCAAAATCCTAATGTTGTAATAATGCGGAATTTTCGTTGCCAACGAGTGCAGAAGAATTTATTCTTATGCCGAGTGCAGCAGAAAATCTCGCGTTTTTGAAAAAAAACGCGGAAATAGCTCAGTTGGTAGAGCACAACCTTGCCAAGGTTGGGGTCGCGAGTTCGAGCCTCGTTTTCCGCTCACATTCTTTGAAAATTTAACTATACAGAAACTGCGGAATTTTCGTTGCCAGCGAGTGCAGCAGAAAATCCCAAGTTTTCAAGAAACTGCGGAAATAGCTCAGTTGGTAGAGCACAACCTTGCCAAGGTTGGGGTCGCGAGTTCGAGCCTCGTTTTCCGCTCTTTCGATGAGTGCACCCGTGCGTGTATGTTGCCCAGGTGGCGGAATGGTAGACGCGCTCGTTTCAGGTGCGAGTGTTGAGAGACGTGCAGGTTCGAGTCCTGTTCTGGGCACCGGTGCTGCACTGCATAGTGAGTAGAATGGAGAAGTGGCGGAATTGGTAGACGCGCTACTTTGAGGGGGTAGTGACCGTTGGGTCGTGTGAGTTCGAGTCTCATCTTCTTCACTCTAAAATTTTCAAAATTATTTAATTAGCGAAATTTTCGTTACATTCAGTAAACGGAAATCTCGCATTTTTTTTTGTCTTATATCGAAGGGTGAGTGGCGTAGGTTCTGGCACAGGATGTTTGCAGTTTTGCCGTAGGGGCAGACCGGTGTGTCTGCCCAGATGAAAGCCACGCAATGGTTGGGCGCACACATCGGTGCGCCCCTACATAAGAGAATAGCCGATAATAACACCGAAAAGTTTTGAGTAAGCCCCCTAGAATTTGCAGGTAAGCCTCTTTTCCCCGTCGTGCGAAAGCAAAGTGTTTAGCGCAGGAGGTTTGCAGTTTTGCCGTAGGGGCAGACCGGTGTGTCTGCCCAGATGAAAGCCACGCAATGGTTGGGCGCACACATCGGTGCGCCCCTACATAAGAGAATAGCCGATAATAACACCGAAAAGTTTTGAGTAAGCCCCCTAGAATTTGCAGGTAAGCCTCTTTTTCCCGTCGTGCGAAAGCAAAGTGTTTAGCACAGGATGTTTGCAGTTTTGCCGTAGGGGCAGACCGGTGTGTCTGCCCAGATGAAAGCCACGCAATGGTTGGGCGCACACACCGGTGCGCCCCTACATAAGAGAATAGCCGAGAATGATACGGAGAAGTTTTGAGTAAGCTCCTGGAATTTGCAGGTGAGCACATTTATTACTATCTTCGCATAAAACAATGGCAAAATGAAGGTAACAACACTCTATTTCAGTGCTACATATACCACCAGGCGTGTGGTTGAGGCCGTGGCAGCACAGTTCTCAAATGATATTGTGTCGTACGATATAACGAACGACAAGACAACCGACGAGGTGACAATCCCTGCCGGTGAGCTTTTGGTGGTTGGTGTGCCTGTTTATGCAGGCCGTGTGCCGGCTATGGCTGTTGAGCGTCTGCGCCGTTTCAAGGGGGAGCAGGCCCCTGCCGTTGTCGTGGCTGTTTATGGTAACAGACATTACGATGATGCGGTGTTGGAGCTTCACGATATTATGAGTGAATGCGGCTTCCGCATTGTTTCGGCCGGTGCTTTTGTGGCGCAGCACTCGATATTCCCAAAAGTGGGCAAGGCGCGTCCCGATGCGGGGGATATGGTGGTTATTGAGAATTTTGCCTCAAAAACAAAGGAGTTGCTTG
Source organism: Bacteroidales bacterium (assembly GCA_015060885.1). Classification (GTDB taxonomy): domain Bacteria; phylum Bacteroidota; class Bacteroidia; order Bacteroidales; family Bacteroidaceae; genus HGM04593. The sequence continues at coordinate 23,003 of SUXO01000018.1, read as the reverse complement.
CCGGTGGCTTCGGCGATATTGAAATTTCGGGAAATCGCCCTTATAAGGTGCCCGGCGGTATTCCGATATGGCCCACTGCGTCGCGTAAGTGTACTGCCTGCGGGGTGTGTGCAAGGCTCTGCCCGGCGGGTGCCATTGACCCGCTTGCGCCAAAGGGTGTGAATAAAGAGAAGTGTATAAAATGCGGGCGTTGCATTGTTGTGTGCCCGGCAAAAGCACGTCGTTTTTATGGTATAAAGTATTCGCTTGCAGCCGGCCGTTTCAATTCGGCATTTGCGGCGCGGCGTGAGCCCGAAATGTGGTTTGCAAAGGAAATTTGATAAGACTCTTCTGCTATCGTTTCTCCCAAAAATCAAGATATTGCTGCGCAACTTTTTGTGGGTTGTGGTGGCGTTCTACGAATGTTATGCTCTCCTGCTGCATTGTGGCAATCATCTCCTTGTGCTCAATGAGGGTTTTCAGTTTTTCATAAACATCCTGTTCGCTGGGTGTTACATTGACCATAGGGCGTAATTCCTGTTCGCCTAAAATGTCGTAGCACTCCTGTTCGGCACCGCCGACAACAATCTTTCCTTTGCTCATTGCCAGGAGCGCGTTCATTGCGGGTGAATAGCCGTATAGCTGGTCGAGCAGGACATCGCTGCTGTCTATCATTCTGCGGTATTCTTCGAACGGAACGCTCTCGGCTTTCACAATTTCGCAATCCTCGGGGAAATCGTGCGCAATGCGTTCGAGTGCCCGCAGCATTATGTCGGTTCCTTTGTAGCTGCTGCGTTCACGGTTTATGCCAATGAAGAAACGTATCTTGCGGTTGTTGGCGTATGTGGGGCAGGCCTCCTCCTTGTTTATGGGGAAGGGGATATATGTGAGTTTGTCGCCGTGTGCTTTCTTGTACACCGCGTAGTATTCGTATAGCCCGGCTATTATGCCGTTGCAGTCGTTGGCAATGTGTCTGTTGAGCTTGGCTTTCGGGGTGCCGGTCCAGCCGCTCTTTTGTGCCTCAATGTAGGGGTTTGTTATGGGGGTGTTGCCGATGTTGAAATCGGAGTAGCGGAACAGGGGTGGGGTTGCGGTGCAGCCTTCTACCCAATAAGCATCCATTCCCATTGCGCACAGGAATATCTTTTTGTTGTTCTTGCGCAGGTAGCGGTATATGTGGGCAAGGTTTTCGGCTTTCAGTTCCAGGAACATCGGGTTAATGAGCTGTACCACGTCGTAGCCGCGGAACCTGGGTAGCGTGAGCAGGGTTTTCAGCAAGAGTTTTATGCCGCCGATCTTGCCCTCCTTGCGTGTGAGTGATATGTCGCGCTTGTAGTTCTTCCAGAAGTCACCGTTGCTTGCGACACACACTTCGTGGCCGAGCGAGCGCAGCCCCTCGGCAAGTGTCCAATGCACATTGCTGTATTCGCCTATGAGGAGTATTTTCATTGTTTGCCGGCTTTTGGTGGTGAAGGTAACAGCAAGCGCAGTATGCGCTGCCCTGTTGTGCTGTTCGCAAGTTTGCGGAATATGTTGTATTTTATCCCGTAACCATGCTTTATGAATGGGTACAGGGCTACCGATGCAAGTTCTTCGTTGCAGGTCCTGTGTATCTCTTTAATGCTTTTCCCGTTGTTGATGCTGTTTATGATGTAATCCACGGCAAGCATCGTGAGCTTGCGGTGCAGGGCTCTTCTCTGTATGCTGTTGCTGTGTTCAAGGGTGTCGCTCCTGAATTTGCATAGCCTTTTTATTACGGCAAGGTGGTCGGCTTCCCTCTTTGCAATGTCGGCGGGTGACTTGCTGCGTGTTATGGAGTTCTCCCTTATGTGGTAGTTGTATATGATGGCATCGCTGTCGATGAGTGTCTGTGCGTGGAAGTGCGCCATTGTGGTGAACTCTTCGTCCTCGTGGTATATATGCGGGGTGAAGCGTATTCTTTTGTTCTCTATGAACTCTTTTCGTATGAAGTAACAGCAGCTGCTGCCGGGGAGGTTGCCGTTTGCCATATAAGCAGCGCCGCTTATGGTGTTGCCGAAGTGTACCTTCTGTTTCTTCCTGTTGTCGGCCGGTTGCCCTTCCGCAATGTACCGGAACCGAAAACGCAGAATATCGGGGCGTTCCTGTTTCAGCCTGTCGAGGCACGGTTGGAGGGCGTTGCCGGTGTGCAGGGTGTCGTCACCATCGAGGAATATTATGTAGCGGCCTTCGGCTGCATCAATGCCGTTGTTGCGTGCCGAGCCTAACCCGCCGTGTTCGCACTCCAATAATCTTATATTGGAAAAGGGGTATTTCTCCTTTATCCACACAGGCGGTTCGGCCGAGCCGTCGTCGACAACTACCATTTCGTACTCCTCGGCCTGTATGCCGGTTGCAAGTACGCTGTCGATACAACGTTTCAGCAGTTCTTGCTGGAGGTTGTAGTTGGATATGATTATGGAGAGGAGCATCTTCCCGTTATTTTTCGTTTAGCAGAGTTTGCGGTTGAATATTGCGTGAAGGCGGCAATGCAGTCTTGTCCCCAGCAGGGCAAGAGTAGTGAATTTTATCTTGCTTGCGAGGGGGATTTCCATTTTGTACAGTGCTTTTATATCTATCTTTTCGTTGCCCATCATTGCTGCTGCTTTGCTGTACTCCTCCTTTGTGCCGTCGCTGCAACGGTAGAGGTCGGTGAGGCGGTCGGCGCATTTGAGAAGCAGGTCGTTGGCCTCGGCTTCGAGCTTGTATTGCTCTTTTACCTTCTTGTAGAGTGCCACGGTGTTGCGGTATATGAAGTAGTGTCCTTTGAAGGTGTGCGTGTTCGATATGCTCTTTTCGTGGTCGAGGTAATAGTAGAAACCGCAGTCGGAGTAATAGACGCTGTCGCTGCTTTCGTAAAGCATGGGGGTGGTGTAGAGGTCTTCAAAAACCTCCCCTTCGGGGAAGCGTACGAACGCGAAGAGGTCGGCGCGGTATATCTTGTTCCAGGCGTATGCGTGGTTGTAGCCCTTGCGCTTTACCCAGTCGATGAATATTTTGTCGTTGCCTGTGACTTTTTCGGGCTTGAAGGATGTTATTTCGCTCCTGGGCGACTCATAATGGGTGTTTACGGGGTACTCTATTATGTCGATGTCGGGGTTGGCAAGCAGAATGCGCATATTGTAGTAATATGTACCCGATGCGATGATGTCGTCGGCATCGACGAATGTGATATATTCCCCTCTTGCAACCGATATGCCGGCGTTACGTGCCGAGGAGAGGCCGCCGTTCTTCTTGTGTATTACCTTTACTTTGTCGCACTCTTGTGCGTAACGGTCGCACACTGCACCGCAACCATCGGGCGAGCCGTCGTCGACGAGGATAAGTTCATAGTCGGTGTATGTCTGCTGCAATATGCTTTCTATGCAATTTTGCAGGTGTCGTCGTGCTTTGTATACCGGTACTATGATGCTTAATTTCATTTATCTGCTCGTGATTCTTTTATACTGCGAAGATATTAAAAGCCGAGCGTATTAACAAAAAAAGTGATGGTTATTTTGCATTTTCGGCGGCTTTTTTTCTTTGTCGCTTTTTGTGGGGCGAAAAGGCTGTTTTATCCCATTTTTTCTGTATCTTCGCAATTATAACCATTAGAGGGATTAATGTGATAAAGAAAAGGTTTCTGATACTTTATATACTCCTGTTGCCGGTTGTGGCTGCAAAGGGGCAGGGAGCGGATAAGATGTTTATCCCTCCTTTCGGCTTTGCGCATTTTTTGAGCGGCAATTTCGGGGAACTGCGCAGCAATCATTTTCACGCCGGGCTCGATTTCAAGACACAAGGCGTGTCGGGCAAGCCCATAAATGTGGTTGCCGACGGCTATGTGGCAAGGGCGAAAGTGCAGTATGGCGGTTATGGCCGTGCGCTTTATGTGATGCACGACAATGGCTATATGACAGTGTATGGCCATCTCGACCGTTTTCCTGCCGGCATTGATGCCGAGGTCCGCGCCAAGCAGTACAGCAGTGAGAGTTTTCCGGTCGATATAACCTTTGAGCCGGGCCGTTTCAGGGTAAAAAGGGGCGATGTGCTTGCTCACGCGGGCAACACGGGTTACTCTTTCGGGCCGCATCTGCATTTCGAAGTGCGTTCGCCCGACGGTGAAGAACTCTACAATCCGTTGCTGTTCTATAAAGACATTGTTGCCGATGACAGGCCGCCTGTGGCGCAGGCTGTCGCTATTTATCCCCGCAGCGGAGAGGGTGCGGTCGATGGCGGTTCACGCTCTGTGGTGTGCAAGGTGGAGCAGGGTGCGGTCTGCGACACGCTCGATGTATGGGGCAAGGTGGGTTTTGGCATCAAAGCCATCGATTATATGACAGGAACCCATAACAAATATGGCGTGTATGAGATGGAACTCCTTGTGGATGACTCTTTGCGTTTCTCTTCGCGTATGGACAACGTGTCGTTTTCCGAGAACAGGCTTATAAATGCCTGGGCCGACTATGAGAGGCTCACGAATGGCAACGGCTGGTTCCTGCGTTCGTTCCTGGCAGGGAATAATCCGTTGCGTGCATTGGAGGCCGATGCCGCGTGTGGATGGGTGAATGTGTGTGAGGAGAGGCTCTATAAGGTTGAGTACCGTTTGCGCGACTATCACGGCAACAGCAGCTGCTATAAGTTTGTGGTGAGGGGTGTGCGCAGTGAAATTCCTGTATTGTTATCGAAGGGGTATAGGCTCTCCTGGTATTTGACAAACGAGATAACGGGTGGCGGCTTCTCGCTTGTGATTCCCAGGGGCTCGCTGTTCGACGATGTATGCGTGGAGGTGCGCGACAGCGTAACGGCAGCAGGCTCGCCCGTATATATATTCGGCGATAAGAAAACGCCTCTGTGGCATAGTGCCGGGCTGACTTTGGAGATACCCTCACACCTGCTCCCGTATGCAGAGAAATGTTATGTGGAACGTCTTTCGTCAAAAGGTGGCAGTCCGGTTGGCGGTGTTGTTGATGGAGGGTTCATTACAACCTCTGTGAGTGTGCTCGACAAATATGCAGTGGCGGTCGATACCATTGCTCCCCGTTTGAAACCGGTGAATGAGAAGCGTTGGGCGCGCAACGGGAGGGTAGTCTTCTCTCTTGGCGATAAAGGGAGCGGGCTCCACTCCTATAAGTGTTATATCGACGGCCGTTTCGTGCTTTTTGAATATAGCAGCAAGAGCGGGCGGCTTGTGTGTGACCTGAAACGCGAAAAGGTGTCGCGCGGTTCGCACCGTTTGAAGATTACGGCTACCGACAGGGTGGGAAACAAGGTGGAATTGGAAAAGAGAATAAAATATTAAAAGATAGTTTTTTATGAAAAGAATTTTTACAGTAATCGCGCTCTTTGCATTGTTTGTGCAGGGTGCTGCCGCTTGTACCAACTTTTTGGTTGGCAAGAAGGCCTCGGCCGACGGCTCGGTGTTCATTTCGTACAGTGCCGACAGTTTCGGTATGAGTGGTTTCCTGGCTCACTTTCCGGCCGGTGTGCATCCTGCGGGTACAATGCGCGAAGTGTATGACTGGGATAGCGGACGCTATCTGGGTTCCATCCCCGAGGCTCCCGTTACCTACAATGTGATTGGAAACATCAACGAGCATCAGGTGGCCATTGCCGAAACCACTTTCGGCGGCCGTTCCGAACTTGTGGACACAACAGGTGTAATAGATTATGGTTCGCTTATGTATATTGCCCTGCAACGCTCAAAGAGCGCACGTGAGGCCATCAAGGTTATGACAACCATTACACAGGAGTATGGCTATTACAGTTCGGGCGAGAGTTTCTCCATTGCCGACCCCAACGAGGCCTGGATTCTCGAAATGATAGGCAAGGGTAGTGAGAAGGGAACGGTGTGGGTAGCCGTGCGTGTTCCCGACGACTGCATATCGGCTCACGCCAACCAGTCGCGTATACATAAATTCGATATGAAGGACAAGGAGAACGTGATGTACTCCAAGGATGTCATAAAATTTGCCCGCAAAAAGGGTTATTTCAGCGGCAAGGACGAGGATTTCAGTTTTGCAATGGCCTATTGCCCGCCCGATTTCGGAGCTTTGCGCTGGTGCGATGCCCGTGCGTGGACATTCTTCAATATGTATGCCGATGCCGATATGAATGAATATCTCCCCTGGGTGTCGGGCGATGCCACAGCAACCCCTATGCCTCTTTTCTTCAAGCCTAAACAGCCGCTTACCTTGCAGAATGTGCAGGCTGCCATGCGCGACCACTTCGAGGGTACTCCCTTTGATGTTACCACCGACCTGGGCGGCGGCATCTATAACATGCCCTATCGTCTTTCGCCCCTTACATTCGAGTACGAGGGCAAGGAGTACTTCAATGAACGTCCCGTGTCGACCTATCAGTCGGCCTTTACCTTTGTGGCGCAGCTGCGTTCTCACCTGCCCCGTGAGATAGGCGGTGTGCTGTGGTTCGGCTGCGACGATGCAAATATGATTGTATACACTCCCGTGTACTGCTGCCTCGACCGTGTGCCGGCCTGCTATTCGGCCGAGAATGCCGACCCTGTGACCTTCTCGTGGAACTCGTCGTTCTGGGTGTTCAACTGGGTTTCCAATATGATATACCCCAAGTACTCGCTTGTTGTCGACGATATGAAGCGTGTGCAAGGGGAGCTTGAAAAGAAATTCTATGACGGCAGCGTGGCGTTGGAGGCTGCTTACGGCCCCTCGCTCAAAGAGTCGCCCAAATATGCTCTTGCGGCAATAAAGGACTTTTCGTGTGCTTGTGCCGAAGAGGCTCTTGCCGAGTGGAAGAAGTTCGGCGAGTATATCATTGTTAAGTACAACGACCTGGTGGTGAAGCCCGAAAAGAACGGGAAGTTCGAACGCTCATCGACCGGTCTTGGTGCCACGGTTGTTCGCCCCGGTTATCCCAAAGCATATTTGAAACGCTTGGTCGAAGAGACAGGAGATAAATATCTGATGCCGGTTTCAAAATAAATGCAATCTGCTTTCAAAATAAATATAATTGTATATCTTTGCTTTTTAATAACGAACGTGTTATGTATAGCACGGGAACAATTGGCATTTGAATTGTTGTAACAGTATAAACTTAATAGTATAATTTATGGATTTGGAACTTATTAAAATGGTTACGGACAAAGCTACCGAGTGGCTTTCTCCCGCTTATGACGAAGAGACCCGTAAAGAGGTTCAGGCTATGCTCGACAACGAGGATAAGACTCCTCTTATCGATGCCTTCTATCGCGAATTGGAATTCGGTACCGGTGGTTTGCGCGGTATTATGGGTGCAGGCAGCAACCGTATGAACATATATACCGTAGGTAAAGCCACACAGGGCCTGGCCGATTACTTGAACGAGGTGTTCAAAGACCGTGAACAGATTTCAGTGGTTGTCGGCCACGATTGCCGTAACAACAGCCGTCTGTTTGCCGAAATTACAGCAAACATCTTCTCGGCCAATGGCATTAAGGTGTACCTCTTCGAGGATTTGCGTCCCACACCCGAGGTATCTTTCGCAATCCGCTATCTGGGCTGCCAGAGCGGTGTGAACATCACTGCAAGCCACAACCCCAAAGAGTATAACGGCTACAAGGCTTACTGGGACGATGGCGCACAGATGCTTGCTCCCCACGATGTAAAGACCATCGAGTATGTGGAGAAAGTAAAGGTCGAGGATATCAAGTTCGTGGGCAACCCTGCTCTCATTGAGATTATCGGCGAGGAGATTGACAATGTCTATCTCGACCGCGTACAGACACTCTCAATCGAACCCGAAGTAATAAAGAAGAATAAGGATTTGAAGATTGTCTACACTCCTATTCACGGTTGTGGCCGCGTGCTCATTCCCGCATCGTTGCGCCGTTGGGGCTTTGAGAATATCCACTGCGTAGAGGAGCAGATGATTAAGGATGGAAACTTCCCCACAGTGGTATCGCCCAACCCCGAAAATGCCGAGGCTATGACAATGGCCGTGAACCTTGCAAAGAAAATAGATGCCGACCTTGTTATGGCTTCGGACCCCGATGCCGACCGCATCGCAATTGCCTGCAAGAACTTCGACGGCGAGTGGGTTATTGTGAATGGTAACCAGACATGTATGATATTCCTTTACTACATCATTACCCAGTACACAAAGTTGGGCAAGATGACAGGCAAGGAGTTCGTTGTAAAGACCATTGTTACAACCGAGGTTATCAAGAATATTGCCGAAAAGAACAATATAAAGATGTACGACTGCTACACCGGTTTCAAGTGGATTGCCAAAGTTATCCGCGACAACGAGGGTATTATGCGTTACATCGGTGGCGGTGAGGAGAGCTTCGGATTCCTGGCCGAGGACTTCTGCCGCGACAAGGACTCTGTATCGGCTTGCAGCCTCATTGCCGAGATTGCTGCATGGGCAAAGGAGAACGGCAAGAGCCTTTACGAAATGCTTATGGATATCTACGTTGAGTATGGTTTCTCAAAGGAGATTACTGTTAACGTGGTTAAGCCCGGCAAGAGCGGTGCCGACGAAATACGTCAGATGATGGAGAACTTCCGCGCCAATCCTTTGAAGGAGATGGCAGGCGAGAAGGTTGTATGCTACAAGGACTTCAAGGCGTTGAAGGCTGTCGATGGCGACGGCAATGTCACCGACCTCGATATGCCCGAACCCTCAAACGTATTGCAGTACTTCACCGAGAGCGGCAACAAGGTTTCTGTACGCCCCTCGGGTACCGAGCCCAAAATCAAGTTCTATATGGAGGCAAAGGCATCTATGCCCACACGCAACGACTATCTTGCAGCCTGTGAGAAGGCCGATGCCATCATCGAAGAGATGAAAAAGGCTATGGGTATCTGATAGCTTTCCCGTATGCACACTAAAAAAGCCTGCTGATTTCAGCAGGCTTTTTTAGTGTGTTAAGGTTCTTACTTCAATTCCGATTCTTCTTTCATATCGACCTCCTTGCCGGCTTTGTCGTAGAAATGATATTCCAGATAGGCCAGTTTCTGGTTGGGTATGATACGTATTCCGAACCCATATTTGAATTGCCATTTGCGGTATAACGATATTATACCTTTCTTAATGTAGGATGCCACGTAGGGGTGCACGTGCAGTGTGAACGATTTTAACCCTATGGTTCCTGTAAGTGTACTTATTTTACTCTCCAACTGGTCGGTGAACAGTATCGATGATTGCACCTTCCCCTTGCCGAAGCATACGGGGCAGGTCTCCTCGACAGGCATATTTATAGCGGGGCGCACTCTTTGGCGTGTTATCTGCATAAGACCGAATTTGCTCAACGGCAGAATGTTGTGTTTGGCCCTGTCGCGGCTCATATTTTCGGTCATACGCTCATAGAGTGCCTGGCGGTGTTCGGCCTTGTCCATATCTATGAAGTCGACCACTATAATGCCACCCATATCGCGCAGGCGCAACTGTCGTGCAAGTTCATCGGCCGCTCCCAGGTTCACCTCCAAGGCGTTCTCCTCCTGGTTGCTGGCGTTGTTGCGTGTTCTGTTGCCGCTGTTCACATCGACAACGTGAAGGGCTTCGGTGTGTTCTATTACCAGGTATGCGCCACCTTTGAACGATACTATGCGGCCAAACGACGATTTTATCTGCTTGGTTATAGCGAAGTGGTCGAATATTGGCAGTTCACCGCGGTATAGCTTTATAATGTTTATGCTTTCGGGAGCTATAACCGACACGTAATCCCTTATTTTCTTGTAAACCTCAATGTCGTTCACGTGTATGCTCTCGTACGACGGGTTGAAGAGGTCGCGTAGCAGAGCAAGTGTCCTGTCCGATTCGGCGTGAACAATGCCGGGAGGTTTTGTACATTTCTGTACTTTGCCTACAAGCGATTCCCAGCTGTTTACAAGGCTGCGAAGTTCGGCATCGAGTTCGGCTACCTTCTTGCCTTCGGCAACGGTGCGTACGATTATTCCGAAGTTTTTCGGCTTAATGCTTTGCAGCAGCTGTTTGAGCCTTGTGCGCTCTTCGGGCGATTTGATCTTCGATGATACCGATACCTTGTCTTCGAATGGGATTAGTATCAGAAATCGTCCGGCAAAGGAAATTTCGCAAGTGAGACGGGGGCCTTTGGTGTTTATGGGCTCTTTGGTTACCTGTACAAGTATCTCCTGCCCGGTCTGCAATGTTTCGGCAATGTTCCCCTCTTTTTTCTTTTCGGGCATTATGGATGCCTTTGATATGGGGAATGTCTTCTTGCGGTCGCTTGTAATCTGTTTCAGATATTTCTGTAAAGAGTAAAATTGCGGGCCTAAATCCAAATAGTGGAGGAATGCGTCTTTATCGGAACCTACGTCAACAAAGCAGGCATTGAGCCCGGGCATAATCTTCTTTACACGCCCGAGGTAGATATTGCCCACCGAAAAGGTTTCTGTCTGTTCCTCCCTTTGAAATTCCACCAGTTGCTTGTCTTCTGTGATGGCAATGGCTACTTCATTGGAGTGAACGTCAACAATAAGTTCGCTTGTCACAATTTCTTCTTTTTTTTTGATTCAGTGAGCCTCTTTATATAAAAGGTGAGGTTCATAGACCTTGTGTAGGGCAGCCGTGGCTGTTGGTGCTAAAACAAAAAACAAACTTGAAGCGGTGTGTCTTGCAAGTTTGTTTTTTGTGTCCTGTTCAGACGAGCTTACTTGCTCTTATGTCTGTTTTTTCTCAATCTTTTTTTACGCTTGTGCGTAGACATCTTATGTCTTTTTTTCTTTTTTCCGCTAGGCATGGTTTATAAAATTATGAATTAATAAATATTACTTTTTAACTTCGTTCAAGAATGTTTTTGCGGGTTTGAATGCGGGGATATCGTGCGCGGGGATGATTATTGTTTTCTCCTTGTGTATGTCGCGGGCGGTTTTTTCGGCTCTCTGCTTGATGATAAAGCTGCCGAAACCACGTAAATATACCGGCTCGTGATTTGCCAAAGATGTCTTCACAACCTCCATGAATGATTCTACCGATGCAAGAACCACTGCTTTCTCAATACCTGTCTTCTTTGCAATCTCGTTTACAATGTCTGCTTTTGTCATTTTGTTTGTATATTTTATGTTGTAATGAAATATTGTTCCAAATTTCGGAAGGCAAATATATAGCTTTTTTTGCTTTTACCGAAATATAATATGCTTTTTTTACGTAAAAATCATTGTTTTGGCCTTCTTTGAGCAGTTTTTTTCGCTTTTTTTGTCTTTTGTTGCCGTTTTCTCGCTCGGTGTGAATAAAATTAGTACTTTTGCAGCGAAATATCTTAATTAAATATTACTTATTAATATAAATATTTGCAGCAGGCTCTCTCTTGTACTATATTTGCAGTGAGAATCAGTTAGCATTTTTTTATTGAATTTAATTTTTTTGAATATGTCAGTTAATAAAGTTATTTTGATTGGTAACGTGGGCAAGAACCCCGACGTGCGTCATCTGGACCGCAATGTGGCTGTGGCTAATATGGTTATTGCGACAACTGAACGCGCTTATACTTTGCAGAACGGCACACAGGTGCCCGAACGAACAGAGTGGCATAATGTTGTGCTGTGGGGCGGTTTGGCCGAGGTTGCCGAAAAGTATGTCCACAAGGGTGACCGCATTTACATCGAGGGAAAAATAAGGACAAATACCTACGAGGACCAGAACGGTATACGTCGTTATCGCACCGAGATTCTTGCCGAAACAATGGAGATGCTCTCTTCGCGTGGCACAACTGCCACACCCGTTGACGAGCCTGCGACAGACAGTTCTATTTACTAATTCAAGAAAAGTTTCCTGGTAAATGATTACTGCTTGTTCGCAGATTCTTGCATTCGCGCTTCCGGAGGTTGCATTCACGCCTCCGTCAATGAGTGCGATAGTGGCTCTTGTGTTTGCTGTTGTGCTGTTGATATGTTCAGGTTTTGCGTCGGGCTCCGAAATCTCTTTCTTCTCGCTCACGCGCGCCGAACTTGACGATGCTGCCGAGAGCAAGTCGGTGACGGCACAGCACATCCTGGCGATGCTGAAAGAGCCCGAACGCTTGCTTGCCACCATTCTCATTATAAACGATTTTGTGAATGTGGGCATTGTTATGCTGCTCAACTATTTCTTTTTGTCAATTCTCTCTTTCGGCGAGAGTGCAAAGTGGGTGGAGTTCCTCTTGCTCACGGTTGTGCTCACCTTCCTGTTGCTGCTGTTCGGCGAGGTAATGCCCAAGATATACTCCAAGAACAATGTGCGCAAGTTTGCCTACACGGTTGCCGACGCGCTCTATCTTATGTTCCGCCTGTTGAGGCCCTTCTCGTCACTGCTCGTGCGTTCCACCCTGTTCACGGAGCGCATAGCGTCGAAGGCAAGCTACTCCTTGTCGGTCGATGAGTTGGAACAGGCACTCGAACTTACCGATAAAAAGGAGATTGGCGAGCAGAAGAATATGCTTGAAGGTATAATACGTTTCGGTGACGAAACGGTACGCAGCATTATGACATCGCGTATGGATATGGTGATGCTCGATATTCGCGCCTCCTACACCGAAGTGCTCCGTTGCGCTGCCGACAATGCATACTCCCGTATCCCCGTATATGCCGGAACGCAAGACGAGATAAGAGGTGTCCTTTATATAAAGGACCTCTTGCCTTACCTTAACCGCAGTGCCAATTTCCGTTGGCAGTCGCTCATACGCCAGCCCTATTTTGTGCCCGAAACAAAGAAAATCGATGACCTTCTTTGTGATTTCCAGACCGTGCGTGTGCATATGGCCATTGTGGTCGATGAGTTCGGCGGAGTGTCGGGCCTCATTACATTGGAGGATATAATTGAGGAGATTGTGGGCGAAATCAACGACGAGTTTGACGAACCCGATACCTCTTACGAGCGTATCGATGAACGTACCATAATCTTCGAGGGCAAGACTATGCTTGCCGATTTCTTTAAGATAATGTCGCTCGACGGCGATGAATTCAAGGATTTTGCCGGTGAAGCCGACACATTGGCAGGCCTTCTCCTGGAAGTCAAGGGCGAGTTTCCGCGCCTGCACGAAAAGATTGTATGTTCGGGTGTGGAGTTTGAAGTGATGGTCAAGGATAAACATCGTATAGTGAAAATAAAGGCTACTCTCTTGGAGAGCGCGGCCGAGGAAGGGAACGAAGGGTGATTCAATATGCCCCTGTATGGTAGATATATAAGCAGTGATGTTGAAATTTCCGTTTGGGAAATGACAGAATCCATAGAAGAGTTGTCGGCGGGTGTCGACAACTCCTTGCTTGTTGAGGCGCAGGCTTTTTCCGGTATAGAACGCCGTGCCGAATGGCTGGCGGTGCGCAAGCTGTTGAAAATGGTTCTTGGCGATGCTGCACGTATTGTATATGACAGCGATGGCAAGCCTTCGTTGGAGGGCGGCGGTGCGCATATAAGCATCTCCCATACCCGTGGCTACGTGGCATTGGCGGTGTCGCATTCTTGTCCCGTGGGGCTCGATGTGGAGCTTTTGTCGCGTGAGGTGGGTGCTGTCAGCCGCCGTTTTATGCGCGATGACGAACTTGCAGGTGTACCGGCCGAATTAGAGAACAGTGTGAAGCTGTTGCGTTGGACTGCATCGGAGGCTGTATATAAACTTGTAGGCAATCTGGGCGGCTCCTACCGTGAAAATATAGTTTTGGATGTTGCGATGCCTTTGCGGGAAAACGGCGTGTTGCAGTTATCGCTTGTGGGGCTGCGACGTGGCAATGGGCTGTTCGGGGTTTCATACCTTTTTGCCGGGCCTCTACTGCTTGTTGTCTGCCAAGAGGCAGCCGCTGAACCTTTGCGGGCCGTGGATGTTTGAAAAATTAGCCTCTTTTCACTTTAATTAGTATATGCGGGTGCGCTTTATTCTGTTGCCCGTTTGTTTGATAGTTGGTTACTTAATATTGGAAAATATGCTTAACGTTGTTGTGCGCAGTCTGTGCGTTATTCTTTTGGGTGTTCTTATGGTGGTTATGCGCGAGGCGTTTATGCCGCTTATAGTGCAGTTTATCGGTGCAGCCTTTATGCTGTCGGGTGCAATTTCCCTCTTTAACATATATGTGATATACAAACGTGGGCTTGCAAAAGCGTTCGACCTTGTTGTGCTTGCCTTTGTGGGTATTGCCGGTGTGGGGTTGGGAGCGTGGCTGCTGTTGTCGCCCGCATTCTTCCTTTCGCTGCTGATGACACTGCTTGGCCTGCTGTTGCTTGCAGCGGGTTTCTACCAGCTGATAACCTTGATGCTTGCGCACAGACGGGTGGGGGTGCCTTTCATTATGTATGTGGTACCCTTGTTGTTGCTCGTTGCGGGTGTGGTGGTTCTCTCCGCCCCATTTGAGGCTGCCGGTGTTCCTTTCCTCATTGTGGGAGTTGCAGCAATCCTTTCGGGGCTGTCCGATTTCGTTTCGGCCCTTTACATAGCAAGGCGTTCCCGCAGGCTTGAATAATGTGCGCGTAAAGTTGTCGCTCTCTCCCGTTTTTTTGCAGCCGCTCCCTGAAAGTTTAAAAAACTTAAATGGTTTGCTAAAAAAAGCATACGATTATGTATGTTTTCTCGCGAAAAAATGACATCTTTGCATATTATAATACGCCTGTTCCGGCAATGCCGGGGCTGCGTAGGATTATTTATGTAAAAGATTTACATATCCATGAACGAAATTAATGAATTTTTCTTGCAGTTTGTTTCGCAGATATCACTCTTGGAGATAGTCCTCAAAGGTATGCTGATAGGTATTGTCGCATCGGCACCTATGGGCCCCGTGGGTATACTTTGCGTGCAGCGTACTCTCAATAAAGGGCGCATCTATGGCTTGGTGACAGGTTGCGGTGCTGCAATAAGCGACATAATATATGCCCTTATAACGGGGTACGGCCTTTCGTTCATATATGAATTCATACATAACCGCACGGCACTTTTCTGGTTGCAGCTTATAGGGGCTGTGCTTATGTTCATATTCGGTGTTCACACATTCAGGAGTAATCCCACTCAAAAGACACATAATGTGAGCCGCAACAAGAGCAGTCTTGTGAATAATGGTGTGGCAGGCTTTTTCCTTGCTTTCTCAAACCCACTGCTCATTCTGCTCTTCCTTGCCCTTTTCACTCCGCTGAATTTTATGTTGCCCGAACAACCGCTCTATAACCAGTTTATGGGCTATGCGGCAATTCTCGGCGGTGCTATGTTGTGGTGGTTCTTCATAACCTATGTGGTGAGCAAGTTGAGAGAACGTTTCGATGTGCGCGGTGTGTGGATAATCAACAAGGTTATCGGTACATTGGTGATGATAGGCGCATTCATTGGTGCGGTGCTGATTATTACCGGTATATATTCTTTTCATTAAATCTTATAGGTTTTGATTATATCAAGAGAACTTCGTAAAAGGAATATAGCAGAATATCTGCTGTACATGTGGCAGGTCGAAGACCTGCTTCGTGCTTATGAGCTGTCGATGGAAAAGATAACGGCAGCATTGGTTGCGCCCCATAATCTCCCTGCCGACGGCGAGAAGGAGATGGTGGAGTGGTATGAGAACCTTGCCGAAATGATGCGTATGGAGGGGGTAAAGGAGAAGGGACATTTGCAGATAAACAAGAATGTGATAATAAACCTCACCGACCTGCACAGCCGTCTTTTGAAGTCGCCAAAGGTGCCGTTCTACTCGGCTGCCTATTACAAGGCACTCCCGTTTATCGTGGAGTTCAGGGCAAAGAGCGACGGCAAGGATAAATGTGAAATAGAGAACTGTTTCGATGCACTTTATATGCTGTGGCTTATGAGGTTGCAGAAACGGGAGATAAACAAGGAGACTGCTGCGGCCACAGCCGAGATAAGCAAGTTCATATCAATGCTCTCGCTCTACTATAAGGAGGAAGAGGAGGGCAAGCTCAATCTGGATAACGAGGAATAATTTTAGAAACGATAAAACTACTGGTTCAAATGAACGTAAACGAGGAAATTGGAAGAAGAAGAACATTTGCGATAATATCGCACCCCGATGCCGGAAAGACCACACTTACCGAGAAACTGCTGCTTTTCGGCGGTCAGATACAGGTTGCGGGTGCCGTAAAGTCGAACAAGATAAAAAAGACAGCCACATCCGACTGGATGGAGATTGAAAAACAACGTGGAATTTCGGTTACCACATCGGTAATGGAGTTCGACTACGAGGGGTATAAGATAAACATCCTGGATACTCCCGGTCACCAGGATTTTGCCGAGGATACATTCCGCACACTCACAGCGGTCGATAGCGTTATTATAGTTGTCGACAGTGCAAAGGGCGTGGAGACGCAGACACGCAAACTGATGAATGTGTGCCGTATGCGTTCGACTCCTGTGATTGTATATGTGAACAAGATGGACCGCGAGGGCCGCGACCCCTTTGAATTGCTCGATGAGTTGGAGCAGGAACTGCAAATAGCAGTGCGCCCGTTGAGCTGGCCCATTGACCAGGGTGCCCGTTTCAAAGGCGTGTATAACATATATGAGCAGAAACTCGACCTCTTCACCCCCAACAAGCAGAGGGTTACCGAAAAGGTGGAGATTGACATAAACAGCGATGAACTCGACAGGAATATAGGTGAGGACCTTGCAGGCAAGTTACGTGCCGACCTCGAACTCGTCGATGGCGTTTACCCCGAATTCAATGTCGAGGATTACCTCGAAGCCCGTGTGGCTCCGGTATTCTTCGGTTCTGCACTGAACAATTTCGGTGTCGAAGAGTTGCTCAACTGCTTTGTAAAGATTGCGCCCAGCCCACGCCCCGTGCAGGCTGTGGAGCGCGTGGTTAATCCCGAAGATCCCAAGTTCACCGGCTTCATCTTCAAGATAACCGCAAACATCGACCCCAACCACCGCTCCTGTGTTGCCTTCTGCAAGATATGTTCGGGAAAGTTCGTGCGTAACCAGCCCTATCGCCACATACGTCTGGGCAAGGATTTGCGTTTCTCTTCGCCCACACAGTTTATGGCACAGCGCAAGAGTACAATTGAGGAGGCCTACCCCGGTGATATCATCGGTTTGCCCGATACCGGAAACTTCAAGATTGGTGACACGCTTACCGAGGGTGAAAACCTCCATTTCAAGGGGCTGCCCAGCTTCTCGCCCGAAATGTTCAAGTACATTGAGAATGCCGACCCTATGAAGACCAAACAGCTTGCCAAAGGAATAGACCAGCTTATGGGCGAGGGTGTTGCGCAGTTGTTCGTGAACCAGCATAACGGCCGCAAGCTCATCGGTACAGTGGGGCAGTTGCAGTTCGAGGTTATCCAGTACCGTCTCGAAAACGAGTATAACGCAAAGTGCCGTTGGGAGCCTGTGAACCTCTACAAGGCCTGCTGGATAGAGAGCGACGATGCTGCCGAGCTCGAAAACTTCAAGAAACGTAAATATCAATATATGGCAAAGGATATCGAAGGGCGCGATGTGTTCCTGGCCGACAGCAACTATGTGTTGCAGATGGCGCAGAACGATTTCAAGAGTATCCGTTTCCATTTCACAAGTGAATTCTAACATCTATGGGAACAATTGCCGATGAAGCCAGAAAGGCTGTTGAAGTTATGCGCAAGGGTGGGGTAATTCTCTATCCCACCGACACCGTGTGGGGCATAGGCTGCGATGCCACAAATGCCGAGGCCGTGAAGCGTGTCTATGAGATAAAACGACGCACCGACAGCAAGGCTCTGCTGTTGCTCGTCGACAGTGCCGACCGCCTTGCCCGCTATGTGTCGAACGTGCATCCCGTAGCCTGGGATTTGATAGAACTCACCACAAAACCATTGACAATAGTGTACGATGGTGCCCGTAACCTTGCTCCCAACCTCCTTGCCGAGGATGGCAGTGTGGGCATACGTGTCACGTCGGAACTCTTCTCCAAGGAGTTGTGCTACCGTTTCCAGAAGGCTGTCGTATCCACCTCGGCCAATATAAGCGGTGAACCCACTCCTGCCAATTTCGGCGAGATAAGCCCCGAAATTATAGAGGCTGTGGATTATGTGGTCAATTATAAACAACTCGATAAAGGCCGCCCGAAGGCGTCGAGCATAATAAAGCTCACGGCAAACGGAACGGTTACCGTAATTAGGGAATGAGCACACAGGAGAAAAAGGAAAAAGGGCTGCTCGACAGGTTTATAGAGTGGCGCGAAAAACATATATCGCTGAATAAGTTTATACTTATTTTGAGTTTTGTGGTGGGCATATTGTCGGCGCTGGCAGCATATATTCTAAAAAGCCTGATACATTTCATACAGCACCTTTTGACACAGGGATTCGACATTGCCTCCTTCAACTGGCTCTATCTGGTCTATCCCGTGATAGGTATCTTCATAACAGGGCTTTTCATTAGAAAAGTGGTGCGCGACGACATAAGCCACGGTGTCAGCAAAGTGCTCTATGCAATATCGTGCCGCCAGGGGCAGATGCGTGTCCACAATACCTGGTCGTCGATGATTGCGAGTGCCATAACCATCGGTTTCGGTGGCTCGGTGGGTGCCGAGGCTCCTATTGTAATGACAGGTTCGGCGATAGGCTCCAATCTGGGCTCCTTCTTCAAGATGGAGAAAAAGGTGATGATGCTGCTCATCGGCTGTGGCGCGGCTGGTGCCGTGAGTGGAATTTTCAAGGCTCCCATTGCGGGGTTGGTATTTACACTCGAAGTTCTTATGCTCGACCTTACAATGTCGTCGCTGCTGCCTCTGCTTATTTCGAGTGTGACAGCGGCAACACTCTCCTATTTGTGGCTGGGTACCGATGCCACGTTTGAATTTCATCTCGAAGACCATTTCGACCTTGCCCGTGTACCCTATGTAATACTGTTGGGTATTGTATGCGGCTTGGTATCGCTTTACTTTACGAAAGTAACAACGATAGTCGAGGGCTATTTCAAAAGGTTCACAAATCCTTATGTGAGGTTGGCTATCGGTGGCAGCATATTGAGCGTGCTCATATTCCTTTTCCCTCCTCTTTATGGCGAGGGCTACGATATGATTCACCACCTAATAAACGGCTCCTCGGCCGATGTCATTCTCAACAACTCGCTTTTCTACGGGCACGCAAGGTTCCTCTTCCTCTATATGTTCCTCATTATTCTGTTCAAGGCTTTTGCCTCTACGGCAACGAACGCCGGCGGTGGCTGTGGCGGTATTTTCGCTCCCAGTCTTTTCCTCGGCTGTGTGTCGGGCTACCTCTTTGCCGGGATATGCAATATGATGGATTGGGGGGTAGTGGTGTCGGACAGGAACTTCGCTCTCTTCGGAATGGCGGCTCTTATGTCGGGTGTGTTCCACGCGCCATTGACCGGTGTATTCCTCATTGCGGAACTTACAGGAGGTTATGCACTCTTCCTGCCGTTGATGATAGTGTCGGTTTTCTCATACCTCACCGTCAAGGTGTTCGAAAAGAATAACATATACGCAGTGCGCCTGGCACAGCGTGGCGAGCTCATCACCCACCACAAGGACCAGGCCGTGCTCACAATCCTTAAAGTGGAGGATGTGGTTGAGAAAAACTTTATGCCTCTCACACCCGATATGGATTTGGGCGATTTCACAGCCGTTGTGGCAAAAACCAAGCGTAATATCTTTCCTGTGATAAATGCCAACAATCATCTTGTGGGTATCCTTTTTATCGACGATGTAAGGCATATAATGTTCCGTCAGGAACTCTATCACCGTTACAAGGTTGCAACGCTTATGCGTGAGGCTCCCGTGCGGTTGAGCATCGAAGAGCCAATGGAGGCGGTTATGCGCAAGTTCGAGGAAACAAACGCCTGGAACCTCCCTGTCGAGGGCATAAGTGGCGAATATATAGGATTTATATCAAAATCGGCAATATTTACGGCCTATCGTAATACATTGCTTGAATTTACATCTGATTGACATATGAAATTACGAATAGTATATCTTGGTACACCCGATTTTGCGGTGGAACCTCTTAAACGTCTGCTCGAAAAGCAACGCACTTGCGATAGCTGCGGCTACGAGGTCGTGGGTGTCGTTACAATGCCCGACAAAATGATAAACAAGCGTGGCAACCAGCTTCTTATGAGCCCGGTAAAGCAGTTTGCCGTGAACGAAGGGTTGCCGGTATTGCAGCCCGAATCGCTGAAAAGCGAGGAGTTCCTCACAGCCCTTGCCGCCTGGCGTGCCGACTTGCAGATAGTAGTAGCTTTCCGTATGCTGCCCGAAAGCGTGTGGAATATGCCGCGCCTGGGAACCTTCAACCTGCACGCATCTTTGTTGCCACAGTACCGTGGTGCCGCGCCCATTAACTGGGCTATAATAAACGGTGACAAGGAGACGGGTGTAACAACCTTCTTCCTAAAACACGAAATAGACACCGGCGATGTCATATACCGCGACAGGGTAGCCATTGAGGAGAATGACAATGCAGGGACATTGCACGACAAACTTATGTACCAGGGTGGCGAAACAGTGCTACGCACCGTCGAGGCCATCGTGAATGGCGCAGTGGAACCCGTTCCGCAGGAGCAGATGTTTGTTTCGGAAAGCGACCTTCGCCCTGCACCCAAAATATTCCGTGACACCTGCCGCATCGACTGGAACAGAAACTGTTGCGAAGTATATGACTTCGTGCGTGGTATGTCGCCCTATCCCGCGGCGTGGTACGAGATGCAGGATGCCGCAGGCAACACAATTGCCATAAAGGTATATGAGGTAGCAAAGGAACCGGCACAGCACGACAAGGCCGTGGGCACTCTCCTTACCGATGGAAAGAGCTATGCAAAGGTTGCCGTTGATGGTGGTTACATAAATCTCCTTTCGTTGCAGATTCCCGGCAAGAAACGTATGCCTGTTGCCGACCTCCTGCGCGGTTTCTCCTTGCAGGGGTATTCAGTTGTGAAGTAGCTAATTATAACCCCGGGCGCACCGATGTGTGCGCCCGGAAAAGAGAGAAGAACAGAATTACAAAAAGTATATGTTCTTTTTTCTTGTGTCAAAGAACATAAAGAGAAAAACACGACAAACGTGTCATTCCGAACCTTGTGTGAGGAATCTCATAAATGTATCGTTAGAGATTTTTTCGGGCAAAGCCCTCAACAACACCTCTCATCGCTTCGCTCCATCGAAATGACAAGGTGAAACAAAGGTACATCTCCTTTTCGGGTTCTCCATCTTTTTTGTAATAAAGAGGGAGTACCCTCAGGGGGTAGGCGATAAAATCAATTATTCTGTTGCGTTCAATCGTTCTTTAATCAAGGCACTATAACAATAAATCCCGGCAAAACCGGGATTTATTGTTGTTATTTATGGGCACACAGGGCGCACCGAGAGGCCGTTGTTGCGGCTGAGGCTGCTCCAGTTGTAGCTGTCGCTGCCGAAGAGCAGGTCGTAAGCGCAGTAGCTGACGTTGCAGTTCAACGAACTCGACCAATAGTAGCCGAATGAGCCCTGACCGCTGACTCCCGTACCATTGCGGTAGCCTGCAGCGGGCAGGAATATGCTGTTGCCGTTGGGGCCGGTTACGCGGTAACCGTTTACGCCGTTAAGGGTGGTCCAAGTCCAAGTGCAGCTGTTGCGTAGTTCGTCTTGCTCGGCTCTTGTGGGCATTCGCCAGGAACCGCCCCATTTAACGGTGGCTACATCGTCTGTGGGTTCAAGGGTGGTTTTGTTATCGATGGTGCCAAAACTGCTGCTTGTGCAGTATTTGGTCATCGATTTATAAGTGCCGTTGCAATATTTATAGGTACTCCAAAAGTAGCCGCTCTTCTCCTCGGTTTCGCCCCAAGCGTAGTAGCCGCCGTACTCTTCGGGGGCGGTGGCACCCACGTTGCACGACGCCCATTTAACCGAGAGGCCCAGGTCGATGGCTTCGCCGGTGGTTATTGTGGGGGTGTCGGGGACAGTGGGGGTGTCGGGGACAGCGGGGGTGTCATCGTCGCTGTCAGGGTTCAGTATTATGTTCACTACTACGGTTATGTCGCCCACATCCACCGAGCCATCGCTGTTAACATCGGCTGCGGGATTGCTTTTGTTGTTTGCGCTGCCACTCAATTTGATATTGTATATTTCCCCCTTGTCACTGCCACTGCTCGAACTTCCGTCTTTGGTGTATTCTACAACCATAGTGTGGGTGCCGGCTGTGGTGAATGTGTGGGTGTAACTGCCCGAATCGTTGCCACTCTTCTTTAAAATTTGTGTACCGTCGAGGGTAACAATCAACCAATCGTAGTTACTCTCGCTACTTACCTCCCAATCGAAAGTGAGCACGCTGCCTTTGGTAGCTTCCATCGTGTAGCTGTTCTGCGAGGTGCTACTATGCGCTGTATTGGTCGATGCCCACGCATCAAAAGTTTGTTCAGTGGGTACTTCTTCTGTTTCCTCGCCATTTAGTATTACTTCCACAACTGCTGTAACGTCGGCAACGTCAACCCTTTCGTCACCATCGACATCGCCTTTGATGCCGAAGTCCATTTCTATTATATTGGTAAATTCTTTCCAATAATCGGCTGCTTGGTAGGCCGCTTTTGTGCCTGCGGGAACATAAACAGGAATACTTTTGGGCACGTTGTAGAATGTATAGTAATCAACACTTGGCGGGGTGGTTGCTTTTACATACATTTCGGTGAGTCCGCTGCAATTCCGGAACGCACTACCTCCAATCGATGTTACGCTGTTACCAATTGTTACGCTTGTGAGGCCCATGCAAAGATTGAACGCACTACCTCCAATCGATGTTACGCTGTTACCAATTGTTACGCTTGTGAGGCCGTCGCAAAGATTGAACGCACTACCTCCAATCGATGTTACGCTGTTTGGTATTGTAACGCTTGTGAGGCCGTCGCAATTATAGAACGCATAGTCTCCTATCGTTGTTACGCTGTTACCTATTGTTACGCTTGTGAGGCCTGTGCAACCATTGAATGCATCGTATCCTATCGTTGTTACGCTGTTTGGTATTGTTATGCTTGTGAGTCCGGTGCAATTCCAGTATTTGCAACCAGTTATTACTCAATATTTTGTGCGTAATAAGTCAGAAATATGTCATAGACCTTTAAGGGTGCATTCTAAAGGGTGAAGATTTAACGATTTTATTGATTTGAGCCT
>SUXO01000062.1 GCA_015060885.1 Bacteroidales bacterium | reverse complement strand
GAGTTATATTGCTTTAAAGCAATTCACGAGCAGAGACAGGAGCGACTTGAACGCCCCGTGTGCCGGGCGTTTTTGTTACTTTTTGAGCGACAAAAAGTAAATAAAGGAATTCAATGATAGAAAGAATATCTCACGGGCCACCGAGGATTTAGGAGTGAGAAAGTTTTATTCCCCCGACTTTTGCAGGTGAGCCATTTTACTCGCGTGCCGGGCGTTTGCTTCTTTGCGCGACAAAGAACGTCAAAGATTTATTTGTAATGAGAGAATAACCGACAAATAGCATCGAGAAGTCAAAAGCAAGAATGTTTGGTAGCGCAGATAGTGAGTGCCCACACCTTTTTGCTACTGAGCCTGAATAACCGATAATAACGCCTGGAATTCAAGATTGAGCATAATTGTTTATTCAAGGTAGTATAATTATTATAATAACATTTCTCAAATTCATAAAAAAAGTGTAACTTCGCAGTCGCTTGCGCGACTGCAAGAAAACAAGGCGAAAATAATCAGTTTTTAATATATGAATATATCTTATAATTGGCTCAAAGAGTATGTCGCTTGCGACCTTGCTCCCGAAGAAGTTTCAGCAGCCCTCACCTCCATTGGATTGGAGACCGATGGCGTTGAAGAGGTGCAGACTATAAAAGGCGGTCTTGAAGGCCTGGTGATAGGTGAAGTTCTCACCTGTGTCGACCACCCCGACAGCGACCACCTGCACATAACAACAGTGAACCTCGGTGACGGTGTTCCCACACAGATAGTTTGCGGTGCGCCCAACGTGGCAGCCGGCCAGAAAGTGGTTGTTGCCACCATTGGCACAAAATTGTACAGCGGCGACGAGTGCTTCACGATAAAGAAAGGAAAAATACGCGGTGCCGAGTCATTCGGTATGATATGCGCCGAAGATGAAATAGGCGTGGGTACAAGCCACGACGGTATCATCGTTCTGCCTGCCGATGCTGTTCCCGGAACACCCGCGAAAGAGTATTACAACATAAAGAGCGACTATCTCATTGGTGTCGATATCACTCCCAACCGTGCCGATGCCTGCTCACACTATGGCGTGGCACGCGACCTTTATGCCTATCTCACCCAGAACAAGGGTGCAACAACCATAACACGCCCCTCGTGCGACGGCTTCAAGGTCGATGACAACTCATTGCCCATCGACATCGTAGTTGAGAACAGCGAAGCCTGTATGCGTTATGCCGGTGTGAGCATCAAGGGTGTAACCGTGAAGGAGAGCCCCGAATGGTTGAAGAACAAACTGCAAATAATAGGCTTGCGCCCCATAAACAACATAGTGGATATAACAAACTACATACTCCACGCCTATGGCCAGCCTATGCACTGCTTCGATGCCGACAAGATAAAAGGCGGAAAGGTTGTAGTGCGCACCTTCCCCGAAGGAACTCCCTTTGTAACCCTCGATGGAGTGGAGCGCAAGTTGTCGGAACGTGACCTTATGATATGCAACGCCGAGGAGCCTATGTGCATTGCCGGTGTGTTCGGCGGTCTTGAATCGGGTACCACCGAAGAGACCAAGAATGTATTCCTCGAAAGTGCCTATTTCCATCCCACCTGGATACGCAAGACAGCCCGTCGTCACGGCCTTCAAACCGATGCTTCGTTCCGTTACGAGCGCGGTACCGACCCCAACAACGTGATATACGCCCTTAAACAGGCAGCAATGCTCATAAAGGAGCTTGCCGGCGGAACAATATCAATGGATATAAAGGATGTATATCCGGCACCCGTCGAGGATTTCAAAGTTGAACTCGAATACAACTATGTAAACAACCTTATTGGTGCCGAACTCTCACCCGCTACAATAAAGAGCATTGTAACATCGCTCGAAATGAAGATTACCGCCGAAAGCGAGAAGGGCATATCGTTGCTTGTTCCCCCTTATCGTGTCGATGCTCAACGCCCCTGCGATGTGGTAGAGGATATCTTGCGCATATACGGCTACAACAACATAGCAATAGACACCACCTTGCACTCGTCAATCATTACAAAGGGTGCCGAGGATAAGTCACACAAATTGCAGAACCTTGTATCGGAGCAGCTGGTAGGTTGCGGTTTCAACGAGATAATGAACAACTCGCTCACCGCATCGGCCTATTACGACGAGCTTGAAACCTACAAGAGTGAGAATCTTGTGCGCCTTATGAACCCGTTGAGCAACGACCTCAACGTGCTTCGCCAGACACTCCTCTTCGGCGGTCTTGAAAGTTTGCAGCGCAATACAAGCCGCAAATTCACAAATCTCTCGTTCTTTGAGTTCGGTAACAGCTACCGTTTCGATGCCGACAAACGTACCGAGGAAAAAATATTGAGCCCTTACAGCGAAAGCTACCACCTCTGCTTGTGGCAGACAGGCAACAATGTGGCCTCGTCGTGGATAGAGCCCGGCCGTGCCATCACCGTGTACGACCTCAAAGCACAGGTTGAGCACATCTTCGACCGTCTTGGCTTTAAAGCCGCAATGCGCCAGCTCTCAACATTCAGCAACGACATCTTCTCGGCCGGCTTGCAGATACAGGCAGCCAACAGCAAGAAAGTGGTTGCCGAGTTGGGTATTCTGCGCAAGAAGATTGTAAAACGTTTCGACATCGGCAACGAAGTGCTCTTTGCCGACATTAACTGGACCGAGCTGTTGAAGGCTGTCAAGAATATAAAGAGCGGTTATGCCGAGATAAGCAAATACCCCGCCGTAAAACGCGACCTTGCACTGTTGCTCGATAAATCGGTGACATTTGCCCAAATAGAGCAGGTGGCACGCGAAACCGAGAAGAAACTCTTGAAGGGTGTAACACTTTTCGACGTGTACGAAGGCAAGAACCTCGAAGAGGGCAAGAAGAGCTATGCTGTCAGCTTCATACTGCAAGACGACAACCAGACTCTCAACGACAAGGTAATAGACAAGACAATGGCACGCCTTATGGAGAATTTCCAGAAACGCCTGGGTGCAATACAACGATAACAATAACTTAAAATTTAAATTATACTATGGGAAGAGCTTTTGAATACCGTAAAGCTGCGAAACTTAAAAGATGGGGTAATATGGCGCGTACATTTACCCGTGTTGGAAAACAGATTGCAATTGCCGTGAAGGCCGGTGGTCCCGACCCCGATACAAACTCACACTTGCGTGCAATCATCGCCAATGCAAAGCGCGAGAATATGCCCAAGGACAATATCGAACGTGCCATAAAGAATGCACTCGGTAAAGACCAGAAAGACTACAAGGAGGTAACTTACGAAGGATACGGCCCCTTCGGTATCGCGATATTCGTGGATGCTGCAACCGACAACACCACACGTACCGTTGCCAATGTGCGTGCCGTGTTCAACAAGTTCGGCGGTACACTCGGAACATCGGGAAGCCTCGACTTTATGTTCACACAGAAGTGTGTGTTCACATTCACAAAGAAGGATGGTCTTGATATGGACGAGCTTGTGCTTGAACTCATCGATTATGGTGTGGAGGACGAGTTCGATGAGGAAGAGAACGAGATAACCATCTATGGCGATCCCAAATCTTTCGGTGCCATACAGAAGTTCTTGGAGGAGAAAGGCTTTGAGATAACAGGCAGCGAGTTTACACGCATACCTAACGACCAGAAGGATGTTACCGATGAACAGCGTGCTACAATCGATAAGATTGTCGAGCGCCTCGAAGAGGACGACGATGTTCAGAATGTATATACAAATATGATGCCCCAGGAGTGATTTTTGCCCGCAAAATTCATTGACAGAAACATATTAGTATACCAAAATCACTCGCCAAGCAATTGGCGAGTGATTTTGGTTTTATGGTACAAACCCCGGTGGTCCCTGTGGCCTTGCCATAGGCGGCCGCATTCCGGGTGGTCTTGTAACAGGTGGTCTCATTCCCGGCGGCCGCATTATAGGTGGCCTTGCCATTGGCGGCGGTGGAAAAGGCGGGTGCATCATCGGCGGCCGTGGGAAAGCGGGTGGCGGCGGTGGTGGTCCTGTGATGTGCATAATGGGGTGGGGTGTGAACCACGCATACACATTGTCATTGGCCGAGCTGTTTCAGTAACCGGGGGTTCCTTCGAACACCCCGGCAGTACTATAAGGATAGATTGTCCCTTCCAAACTCATATTTCTCCCGCTGAAATTGGGGCTCACATAGGCCGTTGCGTTATTGCTGTTGGCATTGAGCGTAACGTGTACGGTGGCCGAAATGTATGGTCCCTGTATGCCATAAGAGTAGTAGACATTGCCATCCTTGTCACTGCTTATTTCGGCACCGGTTATTCCACCTTCGAGCGTTACGCCGCCCAAACCATTGGGCGAGTAAATGTTGCTGTTGTCAAAGGCTGTCTGCACAATGCCTTTTCCATTGTCTATGGAAACGAAATTCGTGCTTGGCGTGACATACTCGGTATATCCGTTGTTGAATGTTATGCTCGATGCCTCCAATGCCCAGGAACCGCTTTGCAGGGCTTGTACGGCGTGTGCAAAATCTATGGAATCCTCCCTTGCTCTTTCGGCAGCCCTTTCGGCTTTCTTTCTCAGTCTTTCGGCACGCCACGCAGCCTCACGTTCCTTTCTTGTCATCTTTTTTCCGTCCTGCGCCGTGCCTACAATGCACCAGCCGAGTGCCGCTATGGCAAACAGGAAAAATAATCTCCTCATAACTCTTAAAATTTAAAATCCAACAATAAAACAAACTTTACCCTGTTGCAGCCTATGAAAAAAGAATAATAAACCATAAAAGAACTGTGCCAGGCTATTGTTCTGGTGTTGAAGAGTAAGAAAAAGGGAGATTATTCGCTTTTTTCTTGTTTAAGATATTTTGTTTATATAAATTTGCTTATCTTTACAAGTGAATCAATGAAAACAGGGTGAAAAGGCTCGTTCTCACATACACGCTCTTGCTCGCACTCTTTGTATCCTGTGTACAAAGCGGCAAGGATGTGCAATGTAACGAAGAGGCTGCCACGGTTACCGTGGCAATAGATACAATGGACCTTGCCAACCCTTATATCCTTTACGACAAACTCACCGACCTCTATTACATGACAGGCGACGGCGGCGCAATGTGGCGCAGCAAGGATATGCGTGTGTGGGAGGGCCCTTACGAGGTGCTTGCCCCGGCTGCCGAATCGTGGATTGGTGCTTCGCCCGTCATAACATCGCCCGAAATACATCGTTACAAAGACCGCTATTACTATATGGCAACCTTTACCGACAGGGCAGCGGTTATGGACACTGTGGGCGGGAAGAATATATACCGCACATCGTGTGAAATCTTTGTAAGCGACAATCTTATGGGGCCATACACTCACATAGCACAGGATGCTCCCTTGCTCAACAGTTCACACGCCACCCAACATCCTACATTCTGTACAGATGAACTCAACGTCGGCTATATGATATACAACCATAGCGGAGAGCAGAACGGTGATGCAACGGTGCAGATAATACGTCTGGGAAGAAATTTTGATGTACAGGTGGGAGAACCATACATTATGTTCCGTGCATCGCAGAACAGCTGGTCGCGTGCGACAAACAGTAATGGCCCGTCGCCCCTAATGAAAGCCCCATTCCTCTTCAATACATATACGGGTGGGCTTGGAGTGCTTTTCACGACTTATGTTGGCAATGAGCAGTGCATAGGCGTTGCATACTCCCAAACAGGCCACCTCGACGGTCCGTGGCTCATAGAACCGGCACCCCTTTTGGACGGAAACGTGGGCGGGGCAATGCTTTTCAACGATTACGACGGCAAGCTGCTGATGGTCTGCCACAAGGATACTGTAATAGGTGGTACCCGGAAGAGCCTTCCGCTACTGATAAGAGTAGATTCACAATTTGACAAATTAAAACTTAACGGACACTATAAATTTTAAGAACTATGCGTTTAATTATTGAACCCAACTATCAGCAACTTTCTTGCTGGGCTGCATCTTATGTAGCAAAGAAAATCAACGAGTTTAAACCCACAGAGGAGAAACCTTTTGTTCTTGGATTGCCCACAGGCGGTACACCCCTCGGCACTTATCGTGAGCTCATCAACCTTTACAACAAAGGTCTTGTAAGCTTCAAGAACGTGGTAACATTCAACATGGACGAGTATGTAGGCCTTCCTGAGGAGCACCCCGAGAGCTACCACTCATTTATGTGGAACAACTTTTTCAGCCACGTCGATGTGAAGAAGGAGAATGTGAACATCCTCAACGGTAATGCCGAGAACCTTGTTGCTGAGTGCGCTCGCTACGAGGAAAAAATCAAATCTTACGGCGGTATCGACCTTTTCCTCGGCGGTATCGGTCCCGACGGTCACATCGCATTCAACGAACCCGGTTCGTCACTTGCTTCACGCACACGTATCAAGACTTTGACAACCGACACCATCATTGCCAACTCACGTTTCTTCGACAACGACATCAACAAGGTTCCCAAGACTGCTGTAACAGTGGGTGTTGGTACCGTAATGGATGCCAAAGAGGTGCTTATCCTCGTTAACGGCCACAACAAGGCTCAGGCTCTCTATCACGCAGTTGAGGGTAACATCACCCAGATGTGGACCATCAGTGTGTTGCAGATGCACCCCCGCGGCATAATCGTTTGCGACGATGCTGCAACAGCCGAACTTAAAGTCGGTACAGTAAACTACTTCAAGGATATCGAGCGCGACAACCTCGACCCCGCTTCCAACCTTAAATAATTCCTCTTTTTGAGAAAGTGGGGCAGTAGCCCGTTTTAATAATTCACCCTTAACAATCGTCAAGGGTGAATTATTTTTTATATATTATAGAAACCGAGCATAATAGTCGGTGCGGGGAAACCGCGGCTCAGTAGCAAAAAGGTGTGGGCACTCACTCACTATATACGATACTAAACATTCTTGCTTTTGACTTTTCGGTGTTATTTGTCGGTTATTCTCTCATTGGAAATATATCTTTGACGTTCTTTGTCGCGCAAAGAACCAAACGCCCGGCACGCGAGTAAAATCAGTCGCTCGGTTCTTTGTTCACGTCGCCGAAAG
>SUXO01000017.1 GCA_015060885.1 Bacteroidales bacterium | reverse complement strand
ATAGTGTGGATGTAAACATTGAGCTTTTGCGTCCATTGCAGTATAATGAAGGAAACGGACTTTATACTGCCAAGAATGCCAACCGGTTTGCTTTCCGCTTCTTGCTCGACCAGATAATGCTCATTCCTGTTGACGAAAGCACAATCGTAAGCACCATATATTGGAGGAACTTTGCCAATATAGTGGAGATACCGGGAGGAATCTGTGGTGACGACGCTACATGGATATTGCGCGACAGTACATTAACCATCAGTGGAAGCGGCGCTATGTATAACTACACCTACAGCGGTGCACCGTGGAGCACATACCGCTTGGAAATAAAAGAGGTTGTCGTAAACGATAGCGTAACATCGATAGGAAATCGCGCGTTTTATGAATGCAGTGGCCTCGCAAGCGTTACAATTGGTAGCGGCGTAACATCAATAGGAGAGAGTGCGTTCTATTATTGCACCGGCCTCACCAGCGTAACAATCCCCAACAGCGTAACAACAATAGGATACAATGCGTTCTATGATTGCACCGGCCTTACAAGTATTGAAATTCCCAATAGCGTAACAACAATAGGGAAGTATGCGTTCGCTTATTGCTCCGGCCTCACAAGCATTGAAATTCCCAATAGTGTGACAACAATAGGACAACAAGCGTTCTATAATTGCACCGGCCTTACAAGTATCACCGTTAATAGCGGCAATAGCGTTTATGACAGCCGCGAGGGTTGCAATGCCATTATAGAAACAGCAACAAATACACTTGTTACCGGCTGCAAGAATACAGTAATTCCCAATAGCGTAACAACAATAGGGAAGTATGCGTTCCATAATTGCTCCGGCCTTACAAGCATCGTAATCCCCAATAGCGTAACAACAATAGGAAACTATGCATTCGCTTATTGCTCAGGCCTTACAAGCATCGTAATTCCCAGTAGCGTGACAACAATAGGACAACAAGCGTTCTATAATTGCACCGGCCTTGCAAGCGTAACAATAGGCAACAGCGTAACAACAATAGGAGATTATGCGTTCTCAAAATGCACCGGCCTCACAAGTCTTGCAATTCCAAATAGTGTAACATCGATAGGTAATTATGCATTCCAATATAGCGACTTGCGCGAGATACATATCCCGGCAAGTGTAGAAAGCATTGGGGATTACGCATTCACATGGAACCTTAATCTGCAAGGAATCACAATGGATAGCGGCAACAAGGTCTATAATATCCCCGCCAACAGCAACGTAGTAATGCGAGGCGATAGCGTGGTATTCGGCTGGCAAGGTGCCGTTATACCCGAAAATGCCGTCGCTATCGGCAATGGTGCGTTTAACAGCGTAAAGGGAATTACATCCATTACCATCCCTGCAAGCGTGACGAGCATTGGTGAGTGGGCGTTTGAAGCGTGCAGCGACCTCACTGAAATTTATTGTTTATCGGAAACTCCTGCAAGAATTTACTCCACCACATTCCAGGGATTATACGACATTGTAACACTTTATGTTCCCGCGGGTTCAAAAGCAGCCTACCAGGCCGCCAATTACTGGAAGAACTTTACGAATATAGTGGAAATTATTGTTCCGGGTGACATTGATGGCGACGGAACAGTTGATGTTGCCGATGTTACAGCACTTGTAGGAGTAATACTCAATGGCGAGGAAACAGAAGAAACACCCACAGAACAAACATTCGAAGACTGGACCTCTACCAATGCCGGTGTTAGCAGCAGCACATCGCAGAACAGCTATACGTTGGAAGCAGCCGAAGGTAGCGTGCTTACTTTCGATTGGAGCGTAAGCAGCGAGAGTAACTACGATTGGTTGATTATAACTATCGACGGCACACAAATATTAAAGGAGAGCGGTAGCTACACGGGCAGTTACGAGCACACATTCACCACTGCCGGCACCCATACACTGGTTGCAAAATACACAAAAGACGGTAGCGTGAACAACGGTAGCGACCAGGGGAAAATAGACAATATTAAATTGAGTGGCAGCGCAAGCAACAAAAACAATTCCACAGCCGATGTCGATAGCGACGGAACTGTTGATGTAGCCGATGTGACATCACTTGTAAATATTATTCTTTTCGGGAACAATGAGAGTGACGATACAGCGGGGGAAACGATTGGAATACCGCAAGATTTAGGTCTCTCGGTTAAATGGGCATCGTACAATGTAGGTGCCATCGCGGCTTGGGAGTCCGGTGATTATTATGCTTGGGGTGAAACCGAAGAGAAAGAGGAATACTCTCAAAGTACTTATAAGTTCAGCGGGAGCAGTGGCTTTGGCCAATTTACAAAATACTATTATGATAATATGTTGGGCCTTGGTGGGGATGGAAAGACCAAGCTTGATTACGAGGATGATGTGGCCCGTGTTAAATGGGGCGGTTCCTGGCGTATGCCCACAAAAAGAGAGTTAGACGAACTACGCGACAACTGCACTTGGGAGTGGGAAACCCTTTATGGAGTCAAAGGTTATCGTGTAACAGGGCCCAACGGCAATAGTATATTCTTGCCGGCAGTAGGTTTCCGTACAGGCACAGAGATTAATTCTCAACAGAAAATCTACTATTGGTCGAGTACGGTATATGTCATTGGCGGATATACCGACGCATATATTATAGACGAAACCTATGCCGGTGACGACTATTTCTTTGATGCTGTATGTGGACGTTATTGTGGTTTGCCTGTGCGTCCTGTATGCGAATAGTGGTTTATAGCTTGTTGTAGAGTAATAAACTATGGTTTAACTACGTTTTTTATGCAATCACGTGTATATAGAAGAGATAGGCAAGGACCGATATTAATACAATAACGGCCGATTTTACAATTATATGCAGCAATGTTTTCATAATTTCTCTTTTGGTTGTTGTGTCATTGAAAAAGAGCCCGCTTTTAATGGCGGGCTCTTTAATTTTTGCTCTTGCAGCGTTGCTATTAACCTTCGTGAATAGCCTCTGAGGGACATACACTTGCGCAAGAACCGCAGTCTATACACAATTCGGGGTCGATAGAATATTTGTCACCCTCTGAAATTGCGCCCTGGGGGCATTCGTCGATACAGGTACCGCAAGCAACGCAGTCGTCTGAAATTACGTAAGCCATAGTTGTAAAATTTTAATTGTATTTATCCGCCACGAAGATAGTGCTTTTTGTGTTATGGTGTCTATTAAAAACGCTTTTTAACATATTTTTACAATTTGCATATATTATCTCTTTTTTTTACCTTCGCATTGCAATAACTGTTACTAAAATACGTTATTGTAATGATATGAAGAGATACCTATATATAATAATGTTATTGTTGCTTCCTGTGTCGCTTTTTGCCCAGGAGCGCAAGGTGCAGAACAAGCCCTACATCGACTACCGTCGCTTGCATTATGGTTTCTTTGTGGGCGTGCATATGCAGGATATGGAGTTTACCAACAACGGCTTTGTTACAGCCAACGGCGAGCAGTGGGTTGCCGACATTGCCTCTTATAACCCCGGTTTCACTGTGGGTGTGCTTGCCGACCTGCGTTTGAGCAACCATTTTTCGTTGCGACTGCTGCCCACCCTGCATTTTGGGCAGAACACGATAAAATTCCGCGATACCGCGAGTGACCTGCGCGAGAGCCAGCAGGTGAAGACTACCTATTTGGCCTTCCCCTTGCACGTCAAGTTTGCGGCCGAGCGTTTCAACAACTACCGCCCCTACATAACAGCCGGTATTGCCCCTATGATGAACCTCACGGTGAAGAAGCAGCGTCCCATCCTCTTCAAGAAATTCGACTGTATGGTCGAAGTGGGTATGGGTTGCGACTTCTATCTTCCCTTCTTCAAGCTGATACCCGAACTTAAATTCGCGTTCAGCCTCACCGATGTGCTCGAAAAGGACCGCAAGGACCTGCTCGACGAGAATTATTTGAAGTTCACACATTCGGTCGACAAGGTGGTTTCCAAGATGATAGTGCTCTCGCTCTATTTTGAATAGGATTATAAGTAACCGATAAATTCTGCCGTAGTGGCAGCCGGCAATTAAAACTCTCCCTCTTTTTTGTAATAAAGAGGGAGTACCCGCAGGGGGTAGGCGATAAAATCAATAGTTCCGTTGCATTCAATCGCTTTTTTATACTCCCTCCGAAATTTACTTGTAAATTTCTCGTCCCTCTATCAGAGGGACAGTTGTTCTTGTTGTTGTTTCTTTGCCTGTGCATTTGTTGGGCGCACGCACCGGTGCGCCCCTACATTTGTTTTGTCTTTCTGTTCTTGTGTCTTATTGTTTTTTTTCCGCAGTGGCAGCCGATGTGTCTGCCCGATATTTCTTTGCCTGTGTGTTTTCGGGCGCACACATCGGTGCGCCCCTACATTTGTTTTGTCTTTCTGTTTTTGTGTCTTATTGTTTTTTTTCCCGTAGGGGCAGACCGGTGCGCCCCTACATCATCTTCTGTTCTTTTGTCTTTTTTATTACATAGTTCCTGTCATATCGAGCGTATGCGAGATATCTCAAAATGCCACTGAATGGTGAGATTTCTCACACAAGGTTCGAAATTACTACCATTTGTAATTTGTGATATAATTACCAAATTTTAAACAGCTTCCGATATTTTTTTGTGCAATCTTTTGCAGGGATAAAAAATATATATATCTTCGCAACCATAAAGAAAGAATATTGAATATGGCAAATGCAATGAACAGATATTGGTGGTGGCGCATCTCGGGATAAACTCGCGATCGGTTGCCGCATATATGTCATTCAATGTGCAGCTATAATAACAGAACAAGCCGGTCCCGCAAAGGCCGGTTTTTTTATTGTGACTTAAATAAAATCATATATATCGATGAAACAGAAACGTTATTTCCTTCAAGAAAACGAGATACCCACACAGTGGTATAATATCCAGGCCGAAATGGTGAACAAGCCTGCTCCCATGCTCGACCCGAAGACACGCAAGCCCATTACGGTTGAGGAGTTGTCTAAATTGTTGTCGGCCGAGTCGGCACGCCAGGAACTGAACTTCACCGATGCGTGGATTGACATTCCCGAACCCGTGCAGGAGATGTACCGTTACTACCGTTCCACACCTCTTGTGCGTGCCTATGGTCTTGAAAAGGCACTCGGCACACCTGCTCACATATACTTCAAGAACGAGAGTGTGAGCCCCATAGGTTCCCACAAACTCAACTCGGCACTGCCGCAGGCCTATTACTGCAAGATAGAGGGCACCACAAACGTTACCACCGAGACCGGTGCGGGGCAGTGGGGTGCAGCCCTCTCTTATGCCACAAAGGTATTCGGCTTGGAGTGCGCCGTGTATCAGGTGAAGCTGAGCTACGAGCAGAAACCCTATCGCCGCAGTGTTATGCAGACATTCGGCGCGCAGGTTACCCCTTCGCCCTCTATGTCAACCCGTGCGGGCAAGGATATAATAACAGTGAACCCCAATCACCAGGGCTCGTTGGGAACAGCGATAAGCGAGGCTGTGGAACTTGCACGCACTACACCCAACTGCAAGTATGCTCTTGGCTCGGTAATGAGCCACGTGAGTCTGCACCAGACAATCATAGGCCTTGAAGCCGAAAAGCAGATGGAGATGGCTGGGGAGTACCCCGACATTGTCATCGGCTGCTTTGGCGGAGGCTCCAATTTCTCGGGAATCGCATTCCCCTTTATGCGCCACAACATAAAGGGTACCAAGAATACCCGTTTCGTTGCTGCCGAGCCCGAATCGTGCCCCAAACTGTCGCGTGGCCGTTTCTGCTACGATTTTGGCGATGAAACAGGCTACACCCCCTTGATGCCGATGTTCTCGCTCGGCCATAACTTCAAGCCTGCCAACATACACGCCGGTGGCTTGCGTTATCACGGTGCGGGTGTCATTGTGTCGCAGTTGTTGAAGGATGGCCTAATGGAGGCTGCCGACATAAGCCAGCTCGACTCCTTCAAAGCCGGCCTTCTCTTTGCAAAGGCCGAGGGTATTGTGCCCGCACCGGAGTCGTGCCACGCCATTGCAGCTACAATAGCCGAGGCCGAAAAGTGCAAGGAGACTGGCGAGGAGAAGGTTATCCTTTTCTGCTTGTCGGGTCACGGTCTTATGGATATGACAGCTTATGACCAGTATATATCGGGCAGCCTTAACAACTACTCGATAAGTGACGAGGAGATTGAGAAAAATCTTGGAAACTCCCTTTGCGAGGATTCGGCTGTCAAAGAGTAAGTGATATGAACAGAATCCAATAGAGTGAGGCTGTTTTTCAGTCTCACTCTTTTTATAATAAATACCGATGGAAAGAAGAAAACTTATGTATGTTCACGGTTTTGCCTCGTCGGGCAGTTCGGGCACGGTAATGTGTCTGCGCCGCCTTTTGCCCGACTGGCAGGTGATTGCCCCCGACCTTCCCGTGGACCCTTTTGAGGCAATGGAACTGTTGCGCGGCATAGTGGAAAAGGAGAAACCCGAAATTGTGATAGGAACATCTATGGGCGGTATGTACACACAGCAGTTGTGGGGTGTGCCGCGTATTGTGGTGAACCCTTCGTTCGAAATGTCGCGTTCTTTGCTGTTCGGCAAGATGGGGCGCAACAAATATATGTCGAAACGGGCCGACGGCGCAACCGAGTTCCGAATCGACAAGGGTGTTGTGGAGCGTTTCAAGCAACTCGAAAAGGAGCAGTTTGCCGGCATCGACGAGCGCGAAAAACAGCTTGTAATGGGCCTCTTCGGCGACAAGGACCCCGTGGTGCAGTTCCGCCCGTTGATGGCAAGCCTTTATGGCGAGGAGCGTTGCCGCTGGTTCCGTGGGGAGCACAGGCTAAACGATGAAATTGTTGCAAAGGTCCTCATTCCTCTTTTGCACGAACTGTTGCCCGAACGCAGTAACGGGTATGAGTGGGAAAAGTATCGCTAATTTGTTCGCTTTAACGTTGCTGCATAGGTGGAAAATTCCGTTTTTTTACTATCTTCGCAGAACTTTATGAAACACTATCGCGAATGACATTTTCAGTACTTTTAATATCTTTATTCCTAACAACTTCTGTCGAAAGAACCGACACGGTGATGCTGTCGGGCGTGGACATCGTTTCGTCCACGAAATTTTCCGAGGAGCCGGGCCGCAAGGACTATTCGGCAACCTCGCTCGGCAGGGTGGAACTTGAAAACCGGCATATAAACGGCATAAAAGAGCTCTCGTCGGTGGTGCCCAACTTCTACCAGCCCGATTACGGCTCGCGTATGACCTCCTCGATATATGTGCGTGGCTTCGGCTCGCGTATCGACCAGCCTGTTGTGGGGCTGAACATCGACCAGATGCCGGTAATGAACAAGAACAATTACGATTTTGAGCTTTTCGACATTGACCGTGTTCAAATAATGCGCGGTGCGCAGAGTACCCTTATGGGGCGCAACACTGCGGGCGGTGCCATAAACATAACCACTCTCTCGCCGCTTAACTTCCAGGGCAAGAGGCTCACTTTGGAGTATGGCAATGAGAATACGGTGCGTGTGAAGGCTTCGCACTATGCTGCCAAGAGCCGTGAATTCGGCTGGTCGGCAAGTGTCTATTATAACCACAACGACGGCTTTTACACAAACGGTTATTCGGGCGACAAGTGCGACGGCGGTGACAATGTTGCCACACGCCTGCGTTTCCAGTGGTTGCCTGCCGACCGTTGGAGTATTGACAATACATTCTCGGCCGGTTATGTCGACGAAGGAGGCTGGGGCTACCGTTTCTACGATGCTGCAACAGGCATCCTGGCTCCCGTGAACTACAACGAGGAGTGCTATTACAAGCGTTTCAGCCTTTCCGACGGGCTTGTGGTGAAACGTTTCTTCGACAATTTTACAATCTCGTCGGCAAGCGGTTATCAATATACCGACGACAAGATGCACATTGATAATGATTTCCTCCCGCTCGACTATTTTGTGCTCGAACAGGAGCAGCGCGAACACTCTTTCACACAGGAATTTGTGATAAAGTCGAGCGATGACAAGGCGTTCAAGTGGGTTGCCGGTCTTTTCGGCTTCTATCGCCATATGTTTATGGAGGCTCCCGTGAACTTCCGCGAGTATGGTGTGAGCGAGATTATAGAGAAGTATTCGGGTGTGCGTTTCAAGGAACGCGACTTTACGATATATGATAACTTCACAATCCCGGCCTGGGGTGCTGCGGGTTATGCACAGGCAACCTATTCGTTAGGTGATTTCGATTTCAGTGCCGGCGCGCGCCTCAATTACGAGTACTCTTCGATGGATTATGACAGCCGCTCCCTTGTGCACTACACCACCAAGAGCAACAGCATATTCTACGCTCCTTTATTGACTGTTTTTGAAGGAGAAACGGAAATTGACGAGTGTGAGCTGCTGCCAAGTTTCTCGGTGGTTTACAGGCATAAGTACGGCAATGTGTACGCATCGGC
This sequence comes from Bacteroidales bacterium, assembly GCA_015060885.1. GTDB lineage: Bacteria > Bacteroidota > Bacteroidia > Bacteroidales > Bacteroidaceae > HGM04593. Next base: position 34,157 of record SUXO01000017.1, on the reverse strand, counting down.
ACGCAAGGGCTTCAAGGCCGGCGGTTTCAATACACAGCTCTTTTCCGACATCCTGCGCAACAGAATGATTGCAGGGCTTGCGCACCAAGCACCCGCAGGCGATGCAAGTGCCACAATATATGAGCCCGAAACCAACTGGAACTATGAAGTGGGCACGCATCTTTCGTTCTTCGACGGCAATCTCAATGTGTCGGCATCGCTCTTCTACATAGAGTGCCGCGACCAGCAGCTGACCGTCTTTCCCAAAGGCGGAACAGGCCGTATGATGTCGAATGCCGGCGAGTCGCACAGCCTGGGTGCCGAGCTTGCGGCAACGTGGCGGGTGGGGCGTTTCACCATCGACGGCTCTTATGGTTACACCAAGGCCGAGTTCGACAAGTATGAGAGCGATGGCGAGAATTACGCAGGCAATGCTCTGCCGTTTGCCCCACGCCAGACAATGGCTGTCAACGTGGCCTGTGACCTCCCTGTGCCGCGCTCCTTTGCCAACCGCTTTGTGCTCAACGTAGGATGGAACGGTACGGGCCGCATCTATTGGAACGAGGCCAATACGCTTTCGCAATCGTTCTATGGGCTTCTTTCGGCCTCACTCCTGTGGGAGAAAGGGTACTTCGGGGCTTCGCTGTGGGGTAAGAACCTGCTCGACAAGGAGTACAACACCTTCTATTTCAACTCCATCAATCACGACTTCTTTGCCAATGGAAAGCCTCTCCAATTTGGAGCTTCATTGCATATTAACCTATAAACCAAATAAATATGAAAAAAATATTATCGATATTTCCTTTGTTGGCCATAATACTCTTCTTCGGCTCCTGTGCCGACGACAATGAGGTTACCTTGCCCGTGCCCGCAGTGGAGGAGAAATCCTTTGCTTATTCGGGCGACTTGCAGGTGGGCAGTTTTACCCTTGCCGATGCTGCCGTTTCGGTTGAAATAAACAAGAGTGCCGCAGGGTATATGGACATTCTGATGAAAGGGGTAAAATTCTCCGACAAGATGCCTGTGACACTCGATATTGCTTTGAACGGCATACCTTGTACCGAAGCCGACGGCCGCCTTGTCTTTGCAGCAGAGAACATTGTGCCCCTCATAGCCGGCAAGCCCAACAGTGACTATACCTTCGCGTTGCTCACAGGCTGGATAAATGCCGATGCATCGGCTATTACATTCGTTGCGCAGATGGCCGACGACCTTGCCGCCCACGTTGCAGGTATGGTGTTTGTATATACTGCCGGCAAGGTTGAAAACGAAGGCGGTGGAACGGTAACGCCACCCTCTGCCGGCGGTGTGGAATATGGCTTTACCGGTGCTTTGCAGGTGGGTGACTTCACTTTGGCCCCTGCCTCCCTTATTGTTGTAGTGAATATGCAGGCAAGCACCGTGGATGTGAAGATGCTTGGTGTTAAGTTCTCCGACAGAATGCCTCTTGTACTCGACATAACCCTGTGCAGCCTTCCCTGCACCAATGTTGCCGGAATAATGACCTTCTCGGGCGAGAATGTGGTGCCGCATATAAGTATAGGAAATCCCGCCGACTACACCTTTGCAAAGGCCGAAGGCGAGTTCGATGTGAGAACTTCAAAGCTCACTTTCAATGCAAGGATGGCCGACAACCTCGCAGCCTATGTTGCCGGGAAAGAGTTTTTGTATAATGGAGTATTGAATAAATGATTATGTGTAAGAAAGTTTTAGCAAGTTCGGTTTTTGTGCTTTTTGCATTGCTTGCAACGGCACAAGTAAAAGTGCGTTGGGGAAACATCGATACACGTTACCCATTGGAGAGTGGTGCAGTGATAAAGACCACTCCTGTAAACAATGCAGTGGCCTGGCGTGGCGAGCGTGTCAACTTCCAGCTCTTGGTTACAAACAAGGCTGCCGACGAGGCTTCGGTGGAGTACTCATTCGCGCCGCTCGAATGTGGCAAGAATACGATTGCTGCCCATAATGTCACAGGCGGTTTTGTGCAGGGTGTCATTACCGACCGTTTCACAGGGTGCGGGAAGCACGCCGTCGATGCCTATGGCGAGAAACTGTCGGCCGACCGCATAACAACCGACAATCCCGTTGTGCTTGGCGGTGAGTCGTCGCTTGGCCTGTGGCTCACGGTGAACGTACCACACGGTACAAAGCCGGGGCGATACAAAGGCGAGGTTGCAATAACCGCAGGCGGTGTAACAACGACACACACCTACACGGTGAAGGTGCTCGACCGTGTGCTGCCCGAACCGAAGGATTGGAAATTCCATCTCGATTTCTGGCAGAATCCCTATGCCGTAGCACGAGTACACGGCGTGGAACCCTGGTCGGCCGAACACTTCCACAAGATGGCTCCTTATATGCGCAAGCTCGCATCGGCAGGGCAGAAGGCTATCACGGCAACCCTCATAGACCGCCCCTGGAACGGGCAGACATACGACCCCTTTGGCAGTATGGTAACCTGGATGAAGAAGGCCGACGGCTGCTGGTACTACGACTTTACCATCTTCGACCGTTGGGTGCGTTTTATGATGGATTGCGGTATAACCAAGGAGATTACCTGTTTCTCTATGATACCCTGGAAACTGTCGTTCCGCTATTACGACCAGGCTACCGACAGCCACAAGTATATGCAGTGCGCGCCCGGTGACGAAGCTTACGACCGCTTCTGGGGCGGTATGTTGCAGGCCTTTGCGCAGCACTTGAAGGAGCAGGGATGGTTCGACAGGACATTTATCTCAATGGACGAGCGCAGCTTGCAGCAGATGCAGGCGGCAATAGCCGTTATAAAGAAATATGCGCCCGGTATGAAGATTTCGATGGCGGGCAACTATCACCCCGAAATAGAGGCCGACATAACCGACTATTGCCTCGATATATTTGCCTACGGTGCCTACACTCCGGAACTTTTGGCACGTCGCCGCAGCGAGGGAAAGGTATCGACCTACTACACCTGCTGTTCGGCCGAATATCCCAACCTCTTTACCTTTACTGCACCTGCCGATGCCGAATTCATAGCTCTTGAAGCACTTGCGAAAGACCTCGACGGTTACTTGCGTTGGGCCTACAACAGCTGGACCGTGGAACCCGAAAAGGATTCCCGTTTCACAGCGTGGCCCGCCGGCGATACATACGTGATATACCCCCACAGCATAAGCTCCATACGTTGGGAACGCCTTGTGCAGGGCATACAGCAGTTCGAGAAGTATAAGATTCTGCTTGCCGAGGCTGTTGCAAAGGGTGATAAAAGTACCGAAAAGGACCTTAAAAAGCTGTTGGAGAGCATAAACATAAAGAAGATATCAACTAACAGCGAGGCGATGGTAAACAAATTCCGTACAACATTAAACAAGTTCTGATAAATGAAGATTACTGACAGCATAAAATATATCGGTGTCGACCACATAGGGCTCGACCTCTTTGAAAACCAGTACATTGTGCCTAATGGAATGGCTTATAACTCGTATATAATTGAGGATGAAAAGATTGCTATTCTCGACACTGCCGACGGCCGTATGGCCGAAGAGTGGTGGAGCAATGTCGATGCGGCACTTGCAGGGCGCGAGCCGTCGTACCTCATTGTACATCACGCCGAGCCCGACCACGCATCGCTCATTGCCGATGCTATGGCAAAATTTCCTTCAATGCAGATAGTCGCATCGGCCAAGGCGTTGCAGATGATGCCGCAGTTCTTCGAGGGTGTCGATTATTCGTCGCGCTCGGTAGCTGTGAAGGAGGGCGACACGCTTGTGCTGGGAAAGCACACATTGCAGTTTATGCTTGCCCCAATGGTACACTGGCCCGAAGTTATGGTTACCTTTGACACGACCGACAAGGTGCTCTTTTCGGCCGATGCTTTCGGCAAGTTCGGTGCCCTCTCGGCCGACGAGGAGTGGGCTTGCGAGGCACGCCGCTACTATTTCAACATATGCGGCAAGTATGGTGTGCAGGTGCAGGCACTGCTGAAAAAGGTTGCGGCCCTCCCTGTTGAGATAATATGCCCCTTACACGGCCCCGTGCTTAAAGAAAACCTTGCTTATTATGTGGGGCTCTACGACACTTGGAGCAAATATGAACCCGAAACCGACGGTGTCTTTGTGGCCTATGCCACCATTCACGGCGGTACGGCAGTTGCTGCAAAGAGAATTGCACAGATGCTTGCCGATGCCGGTGCCCCCAAAGTGGCTGTAACCGACCTTTCGCGTTGCGACCTGGCCGAGGCTGTTGAGGATGCTTTCCGTTACTCGCATATGGTTCTCTGCTCCTCGTCATACGACGCAGGCCTCTTCCCGCCTATGGAGGATTTCCTGCACCACCTCAAAAACAAGAACTTCCAGCGTCGTAAGGTTGCGCTTTTGGAGAACGGCTCCTGGGCTCCCTCGGCCGGCAGGGTGATGCGTGCCTTGCTTGGCGAAATGAAGGCCATAGATATTGTTGAGCCTATGGTTACCATACGCTCGCGTATGAAGGAAAGCGACCTCCCTGCTATGCAGCAGATGGTAAGTGAACTTTTGAAATAAAGGAATAATATATAACAGTACAACGCTACCGAGTAATTACTCGGTAGCGTTGTACTGTTTGTGCTTTGGATGCAAATTGGCGGGGTGTAACGAATCCTCTTCTATTCGAGTGCCGAGAAGTCGATTTCGGGGGCTTCGGTTGTGTTGCCTGTGCGGTCGAAATTGGTGTCGGCAGCCATATATTCATCGAAGAAACCGCCCATCGATAGGAAGAAATCCTCGCCTTCCACACCGCCGGTATAGTCGAGACGCATCTCTTGTCGGCCGGTTCCATCACAGGTAAAACGTGCTTTGGTTACAGGGAGCCAACGCCCATCGGTGGTGCGTGCCCACTGGTTCCCGTAGCAGGCCTTTCGGGTTATGTAGCCCATTACAGGGTTGAAGTTCTCCAAGAAGGAGTGGGCATTGGTGTACCAGGTCGATATGTTGGGGCGGCGGAACGATGCAACAAGCGACCATTCCCCTTTGGCATTGTCGAAGAAATAGGCTGTGTAAACGGTGTTGCCTTTGCCGTCGGGCTTTATTCCCATAAGGAAACGGCAACGCTCCCCGGCCTTCCAGTCGTAGTGCATAAAGCTCTGTCCGCCTGCGCCTTCGTTTCCAAAATCCTGGACTGTGACATCGGCACCCTTTTTAATGAGTACCACACGCTGTTCTTCGGGTATTTCGGCAGCATTGTCGGTTTCGTGGGGGCTCCACACCGAAAAGAGTACTCTTCTTGGGTGGGGAGTGTTGTTCTGCATTCCGAAGTAGCCCTCGCCGAACCCGCAAACCATATAATAGCTGCTGGGGATGTCGCCCTCCTCGGGTACGGTAACCTCATTGTAGAACCACTCTATATCCTCTTTGGGCAGGCTGTAAGCCAGGTGAACCGACGGGCCGCGGCGGCCGAAGTGTGTATCGAAGTCGGGTGCTACACAAACGACAGGGCTCACCTCGCCACCCACAAGAACGGCGGCAATGGAACCGAAATCGGTGCCTTCGTTTATCTTCACACCACGGATGTCCATCTTTATGTAACCGGGATTCTTCACCTTGAACGAGCCCACCTCAACGCACGCAAGTGTGTCGCTGTCGAGTGTGACCTTCTTCTCCTTGCCCAGCAAGGAAACCTCAATGCGTGAATGTCCCTTTGCTTGCAGGGCAACGTTCATCTTGCCGCTCTGCTGTGCCCTGAAATAGAAACTTATCACGCTTTTTTCGTCGTTCCAGTTGCATACAGAGTTGTTGCGTTCATCGATAGATGCTGCGCACTCCGATGTTATGTATGCATTGCCCGACAAGGTGACAACGCTCTCATTTTGGGCATCCGATGGTGCGCTTCCGCACGATACAGTGGCCCAACCAATCAGCATCGCTGCTGCAAATTGTAAAAATCCTCTCTTTTTCATAGGTGAATAGTATTATAATTTTATAGCTTAAATATTCATCTGCAATGTATAAATGCAAATTTAGTTAAAAAAGATTTTTATTCCTATGCTAAAATGGGATGTTATTCATACATTTGTATAATTAAATATAAAAAGAGATGGGTTTTATAAATTTAGGTAATATTCAAAAAGGTCGCTCGGCGTTTATGGGGCTCGCAATTTTGTGGATTATAGCTTTTCATTATTCTTTCCTTCAATGTCAAATAAGCAAAATTGGCTATTTGGGAGTGGATATCTTTATCCTGTTAAGTTCGTTTGGCCTTTGTTTTTCGCTACAAAAGAATAATAATTATAAAGATTTTATTGTTAGAAGGTTAAAGAGAATTATACCAACATGGTGGTTTTTGATAACTTTAATGTTTGTAATAAATATAATACTTCAACGAAATCATCCTCATAATTTATTTCAAGTATTTACGTATTACAGTGGTTTAGGCTGGTGGTTCTTCCATAACGAACCATTTGGAATATACTATTATGAGTGGTATATCCCCACATTGTTGACTTTTTATCTTTTTACTCCTTTCTTATTTCGGTTAAATATCAAGAGGCTCTTTTTGCTATTGGCAGCATCTATAATTTGCGTAACTTTATTGCATTACTTTTGTATAATCCCACGCTTGTCCTTGTCTTATCAAAGAGTACCTACATTTATATATGGTGTTATTCTTTATAAAATGTATATTCGTGGAGCCGATGAGAAGAAGATTAAAGTCTATCTTAACTTATCTGCTATTGCAGGCGTGGTAATATTTCTTGTTGCTCTGCTTTTTGGAACATATGGCATTATATTGGGTTTTATGTTTGCGATGCCGTTGTTTTTTAGTATATGTTATAAGTTGTTGCATGTGAAATTGGGGATAGTGCTATCGTTTATTGGAACACTGACATTAGAACTTTATATACTCCACCTATATAATATGCCTTTATATGCGGTAATGAAGTTGGTCGGTAACAGGGAAATATCCATAGTTCTTACGACAATAATATTGATTGCTGTTTCATATATTGTCAGCATTGTAATGAGAAAAGCAATAAAGAAATAGTTTCAACAACACCGACAGCCATTAGTCGCAGGTAGCGTGGAGAAGTCACGACTCAGTAGCAAAAAGGTGTGGGCACTCACTATATACGATACTAAACATTCTTTCTTTTGACTTCTCGGTGTTATTTGTCGGTTATTCTCTCATTGGAAATATATCTTTGATGTTCTTTGTCGCGCAAAGAACCAAACGCCCGGCACGCGAGAAAAATCAGTCGCTCGGTTCTTTGTTCACGTCGCCCAAAGGCGAACCCTCAGTCGAACCTCCCTTGCCGTGTTTATCTTTCTCACATTTGCAGGGTGCTGTGGAATTAAATGTAATTTAATAGACAATGCTTGCAGCAATTAGTCGCACGTAGTGCGGGATGCGAACAGCAAGCATTGTCAACTTATGGCAAACATTCTCGCTTCGCGCAACCTCGGCTGCATTCGCTTTGCGTGCAAGTAAACTTTCACTCGCTCATTTGCACGAGCTTTCGCACTCTCTCCTGCAAATGCTCGGATAAACACTATGATTTTAACGGTGCCGGTTCCTTTTTTGAGAATTACCATTGCAGGAGATAATTCGTTACACAAAGGGCTGCGTGAGGTGACACAACTTATTAAAAAATCAACTTGTCAACACTAAATTTCTACTGAACCGAAGTCACGCCCTGCGGGTGGCGATAGGGAGGCGTTGCCAAAGCCCTACACATAAAAAAAAGAGAACCGTAGGGTTCTCTTTAAGTGGGCCATCCAGGGCTTGAGATTTGTCTCGCAGAGACCCATCGACTTCGTGTTTGCTGTCGGCGTAGGCGGTGCAAACAATCAAACGAAGGAGATAACCGTAGGTGAAGGCCCTACCTATAAAAAAAAGAGAACCGTAGTTTCCGTATTTGTGGGCCATCCAGGGCTTGAGATTTGTTTCGTAGAGACCCATCGACTTCGTGTTTGCTGTCGGCGTAGGCGGTGCAAACAATCAAACGAAGGAGATAACCGCAGGTGAAAGCCCTACACATAAAAAAATACGGAAACCGTAGTTCCCGTATTCGTGGGCCATCCAGGGCTTGAGATTTGTCTCGTAGAGACCCATCGACTTCGTGTTTGCTGTCGGCGTAGGCGGTGCAAACAATTAAACGAAGGAGATAACCGCAGGTGAAAGCCCTACCTATAAAAAAAGAGAACCATAGGGTTCTCTTTAAGTGGGCCATCCAGGGCTTGAACCTGGGACCTCCAGATTATGAGTCTGTTGCTCTAACCAACTGAGCTAAAAGCCCGAGTATCTCTTTCGAAATACAGCGCAAAAGTAATACATTTTATTTATAGAAACAAGGTTTTTGAGAAAAAAAATATATCTTCGCATTCAAGAACCTGTTCAAGTAACCGCAAAGAGGGGCAAAATGTTCTTATTGCGGTGCTTTATGTGATATAATTATGATACTTAAAAAGAAGAATCTGATATTTGACCTCGGTGGAATATTGCTCGATATTCATCCTTCGCTCACTTTTGAGGCTTTTGCCAAGCTGGGGGTTGAGGAGAGTATGCTCAACGAAACCCATTCGCTTGCCAACAGTGCAATGCTTGCTTTTGAAACAGGGAAGATATCTCCTGCCGAGCTTGTGGCCTACATTGCCACCCTGTTGCCGCCCGGCGTGCGCAACCTCCCCGCCGGCGAACTGGAAGTGCGTGTGCGCGAGGCTTGGTGTGCGCTCATAGGCGACCTGCCGCTCTATAAATGGCAACGTCTTTTGCAACTGCGTGCGTCAGGGCACAAAGTCTATTTGTTGAGCAACACGAACGAAATACACTGGGCGGCCATTTCGCGTAATATTGCGGCGTTGGAAGGGCGTGCGGTGGAGAGTTATTTCGATGGTGTTTTTCTCTCTTATGAGATGAAGTTGTGCAAGCCGTCGAAGGAGATTTTCACCCGTGTACTTTCGGAAGCCGGGATTTTGGCGTGTGACACACTCTTTTTCGACGATTCGGCCGATAATTGCGCTGCTGCCGGAAGTGTCGGTATAGAGGCGGTGCTTGTTGAGAGGAATTCCCGTTGGGGCGATTTTTTATTGAAGGATTAATATAAAAGGTATGGAGATAATAAGGGATATAGATAATGTAAAGCAGATACCTGTGGCTGCAACCATCGGCTCGTTCGACGGTGTGCACAAGGGGCATCTGGCTATGATTGATGAGCTGCGCAGCGTTGCCGCGCAGCGCGGCTTGCCGTTGTGTGTCATAACATTTGCCTATCACCCCCGCATATTGTTCGGCGGCGAGAGCGAGCCTTTTCTGTTGACTGCAAACGACGAAAAGATTGCTTTGCTCGAACAGTCCGGCGTGGAACGTTGCGTGCTGCTCGACTTCGACAGCTATATGGCATCGATGACTGCCGACCGCTTTATGAAGGAGGTGCTTAAAGAGAAACTCGGTGTGCAGTTGCTGGCTGTCGGGTATGACCACCACTTCGGTTGTCCGCAGGAGGGTGAGGGTATAAATGAGTATATCTCTTATGGGCAGTCACTCGGCATCGAAGTGTTTCAGACGGGGCAGTTCCTTATCGATGGCGGCAAGGTCAGTTCGTCGCAGGTGCGCCGTGCCCTTGCCGCGGGCGATGTACAGGCTGCTGCCACTATTCTTGGCCGCCCATACTCTCTGGAAGGGGTTGTTGGGCACGGGGCTGCTCTCGGTCGCACAATTGGTTTCCCCACTGCCAATATCACATTGAGCGACGATATGAAGATGTTGCCCAAGGATGGCGTGTACGAGGTTGAGATTACCGTTGGCGGCGGGGCATACAAGGGTGTGATGAACATTGGTGTGAAACCCACTTTGCAGGGTGTCAATGTGCGCACTGCCGAGGTGCATATATTGGATTTTTCGGCCGATATATACGACGAAAAGGTTGCCGTTTCCTTTGTGCGCCGTTTGCGCGACGAGCAACCGTTTGACAGCGTCGACACGCTGCGCTTGCAGATAGGCGTGGATGTTGCCCGTGTAAAAAGGGGTATTTAAGGATGCTGTTATGGGGAGAATTTCAATGAATGGCCTTTGGGTTTTTGCCACGGTTGTAAAGCTGTTGGCCCTGTTCCTCGTCTATCAGTTTCTTTTTCTGATGGCCGGTCGCATTGGCGGTTTCCTGTGCTACAACATTTTTGTGGAGAGCGTTGCCTATTCGGTGTTTGAAAAGGCCGTTGCGCCCCCAATGTCCTCTTATGCCGTGACCGGAACAGCTGTGGGTATGCTTCTGTCGTCGCTCGTTATGATAGCCCATCTTATTTTCTTCAAATATGTTCGAATAAGAAAGGGGTTCTTCCGCGAGGTGAAATGCAGTGTGCTGCTTCTCTCGGTACTTTTTATCTTTGCGATGATGGTGGTATTCAATATTGCGGCAGAATGGCTTGGGCTCGAAAACCTTACACAGCACGATGTGGAACTTTTGCTTAAAAGCACTCCCGGTGTGCTGTCGATGGCTTTTGCTGCTCCTCTGCTCGAAGAGCTGCTCTTCCGCGGGGCCATCCAGGGAATGTTTATGCGTATATTTAACCGTCCGTGGGTGGCAATTGTGCTGTCGGCAGCAATATTCGGCATAATACATCTTAATCCCGTACAGGTGTTTTATGCAACCTGTCTGGGTGTGGGCTTCGGTTGGGTATATTACCGCACCGGCAGTCTGTTGCCGGCGGTTGTGGGGCATGTAATGAACAACCTCCTGGCTGTGGTGAGCGGGCTTATATGGGGAATGGATAGTGAGCTTGAAGTGCCGGCCGACACCGGCAGCGAAATAGCTTGCGTTATCTTTTTTGCAATAGCGGCCCTTTTTATTGCCCGCATAATGGACCATTGGCTGCCGAGCGTGCCTTCGCCGTGGCGCGAGGCCGGTGACAAATAAACAGAACAGCGAGCCTTTTAAAAGGCTCGCTGTTCTGTTGTTATTGTGCGCGGTTTATGAACTCCTCGGCAGGTTTTAGTGCATCGAGCTTGCCCACGTCAATGAATTCGAGCTCCTTCGCCACAACACCATATATTGGCCTCTTGGCGGCAACCCACATATAGAAACTCATTATGGGGAAGCGTGTTCCGCGCTTTTCATCTGTTGGCAATCCCTTCTCTTTCACATACTCCTCCATAAGGCCCAGCACTTGGTCGCTCAGGATGTGTATGCCCGAAAAGGCGAGTGCGCGGCACCGTGCGGGGATAATGTCGGGCGATGTCACGTGATAGTCGCCGCTGTCGGTATTCATCCACCCCACGAGGCGCATATCTTCGGGGGCGAACAGGAGGAATCGTGTTGTCTTTCTGTCGCTCACCAGGAGAGTTGCAAGGGCATCGGGGCGTGTCTGCGATGCAAACCACTTGATATCGCAGTTCGACAGAATATCGACATTGTGTATGAGGAAATGTCCGCACCCTTGCAGGTAACGGCGTGCGTGCAGCACTGCACCACCGGTTTCGAGCAACAATTCGCGCTCGTCGCTTATCTCCATAAGCATCTGCCCCTCACTCTTGTTCTCTTTTTTGTTTGTAATCCAGGGTTGCGATGCCATCCATTCCTCTATTTTGTCGGCAAAATAGTGTATGTTGACAACCGCCTCGTCAATGCCCGATGCCTGCAACTTGCGTGCAACGTGTTCTATGAGCGGTTTGCCACACACGGGAACAAGTGCTTTGGGCAGGGTATCGGTGAGGGGTTTCAGGCGGGTTCCGAGCCCCGCGGCGAATATCATTGCTTTCATAGTGGTGTTGTTTATTGCAAAAGTAGCCATTTATCTTTAATGTCGCAAATTTGTTGTATCTTCGCGGGGAATTAGAAGAATGATATATATATATGGTATCGGTCGATGGACTTGCCGTCGAGTTTGGCGGCACAACTCTTTTCAGTGATGTTTCGTTTGTGATAAACGACAAGGATCGCATTGCGCTCATGGGCAAGAATGGTGCCGGCAAGAGCACGTTGCTTAAAATTCTTGCAGGCGTGCGCCAGGCTACACGTGGCGTGGTGTCGGCACCGAAGGATACGGTTATTGCCTACTTGCCGCAGCACCTTATGACCGAGGATGGCCGCACTGTGTTCGAGGAGGCTTCGCAGGCATTCGCCCACCTCTATGAGATGGAGGCCGAAATAGAGAACCTAAACAACCAACTTGCAACGCGCACCGACTATGAGAGCGACGAGTATATGGCTCTCATTGAGGAGGTGGCCACAAAGAGTGAGAAGTTCTATGCCATTGATATGACTCACTTCGAGGAGGATGTGGAAAAGACACTTCTGGGCCTCGGTTTCGAGCGCAAGGACTTCAACCGCCAGACAAGTGAGTTTTCGGGCGGTTGGCGCATGCGCATAGAGCTTGCGAAGATGCTTCTGCGTAACCCCGATGTTCTGCTGCTCGACGAGCCCACCAACCACCTCGACATTGAGTCGATAGGCTGGCTCGAAGAGTTCCTCATAAACAACGGCAAGGCAGTGGTTGTGATAAGCCACGACCGCAAGTTTGTCGATAACATCACCACTCGCACCATTGAGGTTACAATGGGGCGTATATATGACTACAAGGTGAACTACTCACAGTATCTTGTGCTGCGCAAGGAGCGCCGCGAACAGCAGATGAAGCAGTGGGAGGAGCAACAGAAGATGATTCAGGAGACCAAAGATTTCATTGAGCGTTTCAAAGGCACGTATTCAAAGACATTGCAGGTGCAGAGCCGTGTGAAGATGCTCGAAAAACTCGAAATAATAGAGGTTGACGAGGAGGATACCTCGGCGTTGAGGCTCAAATTCCCGCCTTCGCCGCGTTCGGGGCAATACCCTGTGATAATGGAGGGCGTGGGCAAGGCCTTTGGCGAGAAACGTATATTTTCGGGAGCAACACTTACTATTGAGCGTGGCAACAAGGTTGCCTTTGTGGGGCGAAACGGCGAGGGTAAGTCCACTATGGTAAAGTGCATAATGAAGGAACTTGAACACGAGGGTTCGTTGCAGTTGGGACACAATGTACAGATAGGCTATTTTGCCCAGAACCAGGCTTCGCTGCTCGACGAGGACCTTACCGTGTTCCAGACAATAGACGATGTGGCAAAAGGCGATATACGCAACAAGATACGCGACCTCCTGGGTGCGTTTATGTTTGGCGGCGAGGCGAGTGCCAAGAAGGTGAAAGTGCTGTCGGGCGGTGAGCGTACCCGTCTGGCGTTGATGAAACTGCTTCTTGAACCGGTGAACCTGCTAATACTCGATGAGCCCACCAACCACCTCGACCTTAAAACAAAGGATATTCTTAAACAGGCATTGCAGGACTTCGACGGAACGCTCATATGTGTGAGCCACGACCGTGATTTCCTCGACGGGCTTGTTACAAAGGTCTACGAGTTCGGGCACGGGCGCGTGCGTGAGCATCTGTGCGGGGTATATGAGTTCCTTGCATCGAAGAAGATGGAGGAGTTACAGGAACTCGAAAGGAAATGAGATAGTTCATAAAACAAGAATGAGGCAAGCGTTTAAGCACTTGCCTCATTCTTGTTTTATGTTGCAATATGGTTTTAGAGCAGGTTGGGGTCCCAGGATATGCCCTCTTTTATCTTTTTTGCCGGGCTGCCTGCCAGAATAATATTCTCCTCATAAGGAATTTTGCTCGAAACAAGCGACTTGGCTGCTATAATGTTGTTGTCGGCAATTCTGCAACCTTTAAGAATGAGCACGCCAAGCCCCACCCACACGTGCTTGCCTATGACAATATCCTGTGCGGGGTTAATTCTCTTGCCTTCGCTGTCAAGAATGGAGTGCGAGTCGGTTGTGCGTATCAATGTGTCGTGGGCAAAAATAGATTCGTCGCCAATGGTTATCTTGGTGCCTTCGCAAGCAGCAAACTGAACATTCCGTGCAATACCCACTTTGTCGCCGATGTTTATTTCATTTCCTTTGTTTTCAAAGTGGAACTCCATATCGCTCATATTGCAGGCATTGCCAATTATTATTGTGCTGTCGGAACCGAGGAATGTGAATTTGCAACGGTCTATGCGGGTGTCGGCAGCAATTATTATTCTGTTGCCTTTACCCTTGTTCTTTACCTTGCAGTGTTTAAGACGGGTGTTCTTGCCCATCTGCAATTCCACTCCCTTGTTGCGGAATTTCAGTACGGTAATGAGTCTTGTAATCTCTTTAATGATGTTCATAGGGATTGTTGTATGTAACTTCTAGTAAATATTTTCGTGTTTTTTAGATATGTTGTTATCTTGTATTCTCGGGATATAATACTTCCAAAACTCTTCGTATTGGTTTTTCCTCCAAGCGTGGCAACCGAATGGAAGTTTGTTAATTAAGGTATATAAAAATGCCGGTGATTTTTCAAAACTGAATTCTGCTGCCAGTCTTGGCTCCGGCGTGTTAAAGTTGTAATTTAACTCACAAAAATAGACATCTTCCCAAAAATACTTTTTTCTTTTTCTGTACCAAGCAAAGTTTCTATACATAAGTAGGCTTATACCTTTTTTAAGGTCTGTAATTGTGCCAAAGTATTTATATAGGAAACTTTTAAATGAGTATAGAGTTTGTTTTTTATCTGTTACTTTCAAAAAATACTCTATTTTACGTAATGACAATCCTCCATTACCTACGCGCCAAAGGTTTGCCCCTTCCTCTTTTGTCTTATAATTTTCAAACCATGGCGCTCCAATATAATCATAACCTTTTTCACACCAATCTTTTAGGTTGTCATAGAATACCCATGCGTCAAGCTGGTATATTAAGCAATAATCATAAGCACTGAAACGCTTATAAAAGTTGTTAGTTACCAAAAGGTTGCTATAGCTTGCCGTACTTTTGAAAAAGTGTGTGCTAAACCTTTCTGTGTAAATTTGTTTGTTTTTGATAATCTTCTTATATTCTGTAAGATCTAATCCGTCAGGACAAATAAAACAGATTTTATATTGTGATAAGACTTTAAAAGCCTGTTTTAAGGATTGTTCTTCGTCTTTGTCGAGCAGCTCTTTGTAGATAGGTATTAAAACTATTATTTCCATAGATTTTAATTTAAATGACGAACTTTAAAAGATGAGAAAATCTAGTAAAGCTCTTCGTATTCCTTGGTAATCATTTCCCAAGTGTAGTGCTTGCAGGCAATCTCTTTTGTACTCTCGCCCGAAAAACCTTGCTGCTTGGTCAACTGTTGCAGCTCTTCGCTGTTGCTCCAATAATAGGCTTTGTGGTGTGTTGTTTCGCAATTATACACGCAGTTATATGCCAGTATGGGACGGCCGAAGAACATAGCCTCCACCAGTGATGGGTTGGTGCCGCCTGCACTGTGTCCGTGTATGTAGTATTCAGCGTTTGCACGCAGGGCATACAGGATATTCAGGTCGTAAATG
This sequence comes from Bacteroidales bacterium, assembly GCA_015060885.1. Lineage (GTDB taxonomy): Bacteria > Bacteroidota > Bacteroidia > Bacteroidales > Bacteroidaceae > HGM04593. The sequence goes on along the minus strand of SUXO01000017.1, from coordinate 18,851 downwards.
CTGTCGAGCATGGTGATGTTGTCGCAACCCTTGTACATCTCTTTAAGGCGGTTGCTGTATTCGCTTCTTTTCCAGTTGCCTATGAACACCAGGTGTTTGCCGCTATTAGCAAAGGCATCGAGTACTATGTGGCAGTTGTTTTCGGGCTCAATGCGGCATACCGACATTGAGTATCCTCCTTTTTCAAGGCCGTACCCCTTCAAAATCTCTTCCTGTACACTCTGCGGTACAGGTTGCATAACGTGGTCGCCGCCATATGTTATGAGCGTTGCATCCTTCTTGTATCGTTCTTTCACATAGTCGGCAATACCTTTGTTGTCGGCAATTATGGTGTGGGCTGTTTTCACGGCCACCACCTCGGACAACAACAGGTATTTGCGTATGTGTGCGGTCCATTTGTTGCGGCGATGCTCCAAACCGTCGATGTTCACAATTATACGGGCGCGGCTCAAAAGGCGCAGAATGGGGAGGAACAGGCAACCCGAAACACCCAGAATGAGTATTGTGTCGTAACCGCAGATGGAGCGGAGCATAGCTATAAAATCGTATAACACGCTCTGTGCGCCGTTTGCCCGCAAGGGAATGTATTTGAGCGTTGCGCCCTTATAGGTCTGCAATTTTTCGGGCATATCCTTGCTGCTGCAAAAGATGGTGTATTCGATATTATCGCTGCTTCTTTCGCCGATAATATTCTCAACAAGCGTTTCAAACCCACCGTAGTTGGCGGGAACGCCCTGTATGCCAATTATTGCAACTCTTTTCATTGGTCGCTTTTGCAGTGTTTTATTCTGTTTGATATGGCAGCAGCCATCTCTTTTGCACTATATCTTTTGGAGTGCTCCAATGCGCCTTTTGACAAAGATAGATATAATTCTTGATTGGATAAAATATTTTTGATATTCTCCTCAATTTTATCCAATTCCTGCACATCGGTTTTGTAGCCGTTCACCCCATTTTCAACCATCTCGGCTATGCCGCCTACGGTGGGAACAATTACGGGCAACCCGGCCGACATTGCTTCAAGCGCGGTGAGGCCGAATGTTTCGATAAAGAGTTCCTTGTTCGACAGGTTAAGCACCAGCGATGCTCGGTTGTAGAAGGGGCTCACATCCTCTTGCCGTGCGTGTATCGCAAGGTTTTCAATCTCATTTATGGAGTTTTCTTCCAGGAATGTTCTTACATTCTCTTCCGTTTCGTTCAGTACAAGTTCAAAAAGGTATTGCGGCAATCTTCGTGCAAGTTCCACAAACTCCATTGTGCCCTTGTATCCTTTCAGCGAGCCGAGCATTAACACACGCTGCTGTTCAAAGGCTTTTTGCGGGTCGGGCAATAGTTTTTCGATAAAGCTGTCTTCAACAGCATTGGGTATAACATAAACCCCTTTTCTTCTCTTTAAGAAAGAGCGTTGGTAATTGCTCACGCATATTATTTCTGTTGCAATCCTCTGCATACACCACGCCAAAAAGCGGTAGAACCCGCTTTTTACCGTTGCATTTTCGTGGTAGTGATATATTACTTCCTTGCCTGTAAGCCGCCCCGCTATGGCCGGCCCCACCGGTAATATGGTGTTGATATAGAAAACCGTCTTCTTGTCAAATGCATAGCCAAGAGCCACAAAGAATGTGTATATCTGTGCAGCAATGTAGCGCAGGAGTACAATTATTGCGTTGTTGTGGAAGTGATATCTGTATCTTTTGCGTTTAAGGTTTGCGCATTGCGGCAGTTCGTCGAGCACACCGCCTTCCGATGTCACGAGTTCAATCTCAAATCCCTCGGCCAGCATTCCCGTCAACAGGTTTTTCAGCACCTTGGGGCTGCCGCTGTAATCGTTGAAGAGGTGAAAGCAAATTATTCTCATATTATTCCGTCGACAATTTTATGAGCAGCTTGTGCCAAATTTCAAAAGAGCGTGCAACATCACCCTTTATATCTCCCTTCTCGCGCACAGCAAAGCGCGACATAATGTTGAGCAGATATTCGACCAGTGGCTCTTTTCCTGTAATGTCAGCAACTGTTGCAATCTCTTCGGCAGTCATGTTCTTTTCAAATATTGCAGTCTGCAACTCAAAGTGGCAACGGTCGAGGCCGGGCGGGCAGGTGAGTGATGAATATTCAAAGTCGAAGGCAAAAAGTTCTCCCTTCTCCACAAACATATTCCACGGGGTGAAGTCGCCGTGGCAGGCCGAAAATTCCACCATTTTACCGCGATATTTTGCCATAACCTCTGCAATTGCGGCTGCTACAACCTTTTGGTCTATGCTTGCCGGCAGCCAATTAAGGTGTTCTTGCAGTGCGGTGAGCGATTTATAGTAGTCGCTCTCCTCAAATGGGATAGTCTGTTTCGTTTTCTCGTGGAGTACAGCAATGAATTCTTCCTGCAACGCCCCCCATTGGTGTACCACTTTCGAACGGGTGCTTTTCACAGTGCTTTGCACGAATATGTGCGCTCCGTTGCTCAATGTCCCGCAATAGAGCGCTTGCGGTATTCCTTTTACGCCCATCGCTGCAAGCTGTTGCAGTGTAGCGGTCTCCTTTTCAAAAAGGGCAAGTATCTCCTTGTTGTCGCTCACCTTGCAGTAGCCAAGAATCTGTTTCCCGCAACTCAGCTGCATCGTTACCTTCTGATGCACGCTGGGGGTTCCTTCGAATATGGCGAATTCCGCTTCCTCAACGCCGAATATATTGCATAGCTTCCCGTTCAGTTCCTTTTGCAGGGAGCATTGGATGGTTTCGGCTTTTATAACACGGCGCACAGGCAACAGGCTGTGCAACCACGGGAACAATGCCTTTACCAGCTTGCCGTTGCGCCCACTCGGCTGGTACAAGTTGAGTGCCACCCGCATATTGCGTGCGGGAACAATCCATCGCTTGCCGTCGGCATTTCCAAAACGGTAGAACATTGTCCCGCCGTCGCGGGTGATTATTTTATTGAGTAACAGGTTCATTGTCTATGCTTTTTATAAGCAACTCTTTATTTTGCTCATCAACAAATCGCAGAACTCCTCACCGCGTGCCTGCCAGGTAAACTGTGTGCCGGCACTTTTGGCCTTCTCACCGAGGGATTTCCTCTCCTCTTCGTTGCACAGGCGCACAATGGCAGCACTCATTTTTTCAATAACATTCTTGCGGCTTGTGCGTGGGATTACAATTGCATATTCGTTCGAAAAGTAGCGCGTGTAGCCGGTGGTGTCGAGGCATATAAGCGGCTTGCCCATTGAAAGTGTGTCAAACGAAACTGTAACGGCACCCTCTTTAAGCGAAGCGTTTATCGCAACATCGCTCGCGGCAAGCAGGCGGTAATACTCTTCCATCTCCACCTTGCCGGTGAATGTAATTTTATCCTCAATGCCTTGCTGCTTTGCAATGGCTTTCAGGCGCTCCTTGTCGCCACCTTTGCCCACAATAGTGAGGTGTATGTCGTTGCGCTCTTTTGCCGCTTTCGCAAAACTCTCTATCGCTATGTCGAACCCGCGCCAGGCTTCGAGCCTTCCCACGGTTATGAAATTTGTGCAGTTGCTTTTCGTTTCCTGGTTACCGGTGTGTTGCGCCAGGCTTTCCACGGCAACATCGGTGAAGAGAACTGCCTTGTCACGATACTTGGCGGGTATAAGATTGCTGGTAATCTCGGTTTTGCACAATATAATATCGGCGTTCTTGCAACGTTGCTTGAACCCCATATTTACAGGCAACAGTCTAATGGTTGCACGGCGCGCCTGCTCTATGATGCGTGCTTTGCGCCCGTAGTGGTTACTGTACTCGGCGGGGATTGTTTCCAATCCTCCTACCGGGCCCCAAACGAAGAACTGCTTTTGCCCGTAGGAACTTACCTTCCACAGCACGTTGCCGTATGTTATGTGGTGGAATATTTTAATGCCGTTCTCGCGCATTGTGCGCTTCACAATGCCATCTGTACAGAATTGCCATATATTGTAGTATGTGCGCACACCGCGTAGCCCCTTTTTCCAGAACCTCGCCCACTTGGGAAGGTCAAAGTAAAGGAAGTGTATGTTGCGGTATTCGGGGTTCTCCTTAATCCACGGCTCAATGGTGGGGCGGTTGCTCTCGCGTGTGAGCACCCATAGTTCAAAGTAGCGCGACATTTCGAGTACCCAGTGCCATCCCACGCCAATCTCGCTGCCCTGCCCGGGCTCGCAGGCGTAGGCTGAAACGAAAATTTTATGCTTTGGGTGTGACATATTATGGAGTTACTTTTTAATGTATTTTACAAGATAGAACATTGCCAGCCATTTAAGAAACTGATAGTTGCGCTGAAAGAAATTCGGATAGAATTTGCTTATAAGATATTTTCTGTCCTTAATGCTTTTTTTATTGTCAGATGCAGTGCTCACCCCCCCGGTGTTAAAATTTGTTATCACCTCTTTTAAGAATGCAATAGGCATATTTGCCTTATAGGCTCGCTTGAACCAATCGATATCTCCAATTATCTTGTAGTTTATATCGTATAACCCAATCTCGTCATATATTCTTTTGGGAACGATTGTTGCCGGGTGAATGGTACCCATAGTGTTGTTTCTGTATGCAGCCTTAACCTTTTCGGGCGATGATTGTACTTGGTAAAGGATCTTGTTCTTCTCACCCCTTACGTTCATTATACCCGATATTATAGGTTCTTCGCCATCTTTATAATTCTGTGAAAAATTATAAATCAGTTGCAGCGCATCATTCTCTATATAATCGTCACTGTTTACAAGCCATACATATTTTCCTGTTGCTTGTCTGATACCTTTGTTGAATGCATCATAAATACCCTTGTCGGGTTCGCTCGCATATTTAAGTTTTCCCTTAAACAAAGGCTCATATTGCTTGATTATGTCAACGGTTCTGTCGGTTGATGCTCCGTCAATTATAATATACTCATAGTTTGTGAAGCATTGCTTCAAAACAGACTCTATTGTTCGAGCAATAGTCTTTTCGCTGTTCCAACAGACGGTAATTAGTGAGATGAATTCGGTCATTTTATTAAATCTTTTTGTGCTACGAACCAGGGAATATATTTTATGCATATAGGAATGCATAAAGTTGATAATAATAGTGTTATTATTGCTACAATATATCCGTTGTTTATAGTTTCAATTCCGGTTGTTTGTAATAGTACTTTTACAGGACGGTAAATCATATGGTGTACACAAAGAAGTATTATGGAGTATCTCCCTATATAAGAGAAATATGGCAATCTTTTGATACTTTTACAAAGAAATAGTATTGATAAAACCGATGCAATGGCTATAAAATATGTGCTAATTCCGTTTATGCCGTTATAATGGAATGATAACCTGAAATCTGTTGTTTTTATTAATATAAAGGAAACGCACCAAAATGCAAATGCAAGAATCAAATTGTATTTATCCAAGTTATTAGGATATAAGATATTGCTTCTTTTTAAATAATAACCAAATGCAAAAAATGGCAATGCAGTCATTGCTACATCTATAAACAAGGGAACAAAATAATTCTTATATCCCAACCACCATCCAATTAATCCCAGCAAACAAACAATAGCAATGCGTATTCCATCTTTCTTTATATAAGAGTGTATTAGTGCAAAATATATGTTACACCAAAACAAACAGAGAAGAAACCAAATGGGGCCGTTGAAGAATTGGCGGTTATCAAAAACATCAAAAATTCCCCGTGCATCTGTTATTAAAAGTTGTGGGGCAATATATTTTATAGTGTAAAATGCAAAATTGCCGAGGAGATAGAAAAAAACAAAAGGGATTAGAATTTTGTTCAACTTTTTGATTATAAGGCGTTTTACCCCCCCGTATGTTTTAAAGAATAATCCTGAAAGGATGAAGTATAAAGGCATTCGCACGATGTCGTATCCGGGTAAGCCAATTGCGGCTCCACAATGTCCTGTAACAACTAAAAAAATACATATACCTTTTGCAAGGTCAATAAATTCAATTCTTTGTGCTTGCGTCATAATGTTATCTCAATCTCTTTAAATTCTTCTTGTGCTGCTCATCGAAAACATAAGTGAGTATCTCGTTCACAGCACATTGCGGTGCCTTTTCGTTTAGTACTTTGCGGTAACCTTTTTTGCCGCACAGGTAGTCAATTTTTGCATTTATGGTGTTTATTCCCTCCTCGTCGAGCTCGCGTTTGCGGGCGAGAATACTCTCGCTGCTTGCTGTGAGCAGAATATTATAGTTGAGCGAGGGAATGAACAGCTTGCCCCACCAGTAGAGGAATTTGGGGTTAAGGTAGATACGCGAACGGCGGCTGTCGCAGATTATATCGGTGTAGTAACGGTCGAAAATAATTACGCGAGTTATGCGCGTAGCACTCTTTACCTTTACAAAGTAGCCCACAATGTAGTCGATGGAGTAGTAGGCAAGGCGGGCAAGCGAGCTTGCCTTGCCGGTCTTTCCGCCGCGATGTGGGTTGCTGTAATCGCGGTCCACCTCCTTCTTAATGCCTGCCGAGTGGGCCACCTCGCCCAGGTTCCCGAAGAGGGTGGGGCGGAAGTGGTAGTACTTGTGTGCTTTTTTAAAGACAGATGCAATTCTTTCGAGCAACATATCAATCACAGTGGTCTTGCCGCTGCCGTCGGGGCCGGTAAACCCTATGCTCACACCGGTGTTCGAGCATATATAGTTCTTTATAAAAGTATAAAGGAAATAAAATATACCGGCAACGAGTGCCAGCGGGCGGCTCTTTATGTTGGCCCACAAGGCGGTGAGTATAAGTCTTTTGCCACTTTTCTTGTCGCACTCTTCAACCGAATTGCAACCGAATATCCTTGAAAGTTTTTCAATGACAATGGGCGACTGGCAGGCTGCCTCGCGTGTGGCGCGGTACTTTTCGGGGTATTGAGTTCTCACAGCCCTGTCGTAGAGATATTTATCCAAGAACTGCCCCTCGGTACCAATGTGGTGTAAAAAGCCATTGAATTTCTTGTTCGCGAGCAACTCCTCGGCACTCATTAGTTGTATGCCCCAGACCGATGTATCGAAGAAGAAATCCCACTGCACAATGTCGGTATCCTCTTCGGTTGTTGTTGCGCAAACAAACGTTATCAGCCGGTCGCTGTGCAGGTATGTTACTATCTTCCACCCGCTCCTGTCTATCAGGTCAACAAGTTCCTCCTTTATTGTCTTGTAGCTTTTGCGTGTGATTATTATGTCTATGTCACGCGCTGTGTTCTTGTCGGGCAGTTCCTCAAAGTTGCGCAGCACGGCGTAGTCGGCTTTCTTGTTAAGAAAACCAATTACTTCCTTTATATGTGTGGCGGTTATTCCTTGTTTCATTTTGTGTAATCTGCTTAGGTGAGTAGGTGCGTGTTTTTAGATATCTCACATACGTTCGATATGACAGACGGTATTTGGGGCAACGCTATATCATAGCTTATTTAAATAAGCCTATTTCCTCCTCAACACATTGTGCTTGAACTTGTCTATAAAATACGTGGGGTTGTTGTAAATGGATGCAGCCAGCTTGCCTATGAATGTGAAAATTCTTCCCTTTTTAAGTGCATAGTAACCTTGTCGCAGGGCATCGGCTGCTTTTGCATCTTTTTCTATTTTAGTAAGTTCCTCGCAGGTGAGGCTCTCTTTGAATTCAATGAATGAGAGTTCTTTCTCCCCGCGGCGGCGCAGTTTAAGGTTCTTTTTTATGTGCCGCATACGCAGTATCATACCAATGGAATTGGCCGACATAGCATTTTCGTGCTTGCGGTAGCGACACAGAATCTCGGGTATTACAATTATGGCCTTTCCCTCCTTGTATAGGTCGCTCATACGTGTCCACAAGTCGAGGTCCTCGCAAAGGTCCTGGTAGCGCGGCTTTCCCGCAGGGAACCCGGTGATGTTATGCCCGCCTACGCTCAACGCAACCTCGCGGTCATATATTGCAGTAGGCTGCATAAATATGAGTTTCTCTTTTTCTGCTTTACGGTAAAAGCCCTCTTTTGTGGTTTCGCCCAGGAATATACCGCCGTTTATTTTTCGGCCTTTACTGTCCATATATTCGAGATGGCATCCCACGGCCATAAGGTCTTTGTCCGATGCTATTTTGTTGTATAGCTTTTCAACGAGTGTGGGGTGCGGGCAGTCATCAGCATCAACAAACATTATGTATTTTGTGGCAGCGTGCTCCTCGACATATCTTCGTCCTGCGCTCAATCCTCCGTTTACAGGGAGGTTCACAAGTTCATATTGCCGTTGGTTTTCTGCAAAGAACTCCTCAATTATGGCAACGCTGCCGTCGGTGCTGCAATCGTTCACAATGAGCAGGTGGAAATCCTGCATAGTCTGTGCCATTATCGATTGCAGGGTCTCTTTTATATATTTCTCGGCGTTGTAAACGCAGATAGCTAGGGTGAGATTAATCATTGAGGATTGCTTATAAGATGTCCATAAAAAGTTTTTTTGCCTTCTTTGGTTCTTTCTTTCCATCCGGCGCGGAAACTTAATTTGAAGAAATAGTTGTCCTCTATAAGTTCCTTGTATTGTACTTCATTGTACTCCTCGTGCATTATTGAGGCAAGTGTATGCCTGTTTTTGCAATTAAAGGTTTGCGAGAATTCCAGATCTTTATGTGTCGTGGGGTGACTGCGAATTGCGTAATATATGAGGTAATCAATGGTTACATAATCGGGAATAACCTCCTCCTTAATTGCTATTTCAGTCAACATATCTGCAACAAACGAGAAAATGGGATAATTCGTCATATTGCTCCATAAACACCAACCATTCCAGCTCCATTCAAAATTGGACCAGAAATTAATTGTTCGGTTGTTCACTACAATTCTTGTTCCTGGAGAAAAGAACCTATAATTCATAAATTCTTTTATTGGAAGTTTATGTGGAGCCCATACGGTCGCGTCCATCCACAATCCTCCATATTTTGTTAAAAGTGAATTTCGTATAATATCGCTAAAATAGGCCCAGGATATTTTCCCACAATTGACCTTGTCTATAACTTCTTGTGGTAAATCGAGAAACTCATTTATATTCTTGCTGGTAACAAGCGTAACATTACAGTTGTTTCTTGTTAGCTGCTTGTAACAGGCTTTCACGAGTGGTGGCATATTCTCCTCACCTTGTCCCCAGAATATCCAAATTGTTGGTTCTTTTATAATTGTGCCAGCATCTGTAATGCCGGCTTTTTTGTACTTGTCAATTATATGTTTGTATTCTCTTTCGATATACTTGTCGAGCCACGCTGTCTTTTTCTTTATAGCATAAGTGGATAGTTTATAGCAGAAGGGAGGGCGTGTATAAAAACAAAACCACCAAACAGCGTTGTATAGTGCATATAAGAAACTATAATACTTCCACAATGAGAAGAACTCCGTTATTCGGGTTTTTAATATTTTTTTTGCGTTTCCCATTTATTCTATTGTTGTTTGAGTGTTTTCTTCTATCTCTTCTATTTCACAATCTTCGTCCTCATAATCGTCGTATATTTCGGGATTATAACGATTTTCATAGAAGTACCTAATGCAAGTCATTATCATCATTAGAGCCCAAGCATATTGTATGTTGCTACCACAGCCTCCCCCAATTCCGGCAAACATAAAGACTGTTCCCAATGACCAAAAACTGTATGCACAAGAGAAGTTTAACATCATTGATAGTATATAGAATATTAGTCCATAATCGTCAAAAAGAGTTGCTTTTTGTTTTGCGAAAAGTCTATTATTTACCGAATAGTCGATGCCATGTCCAAACCAAGTCTCAAATTTGGTAAAATCTGCATTTAACGAGTTTAGAAATGGCGAAACTCGACTGGCGCCGGAACCATCTGCTTCTCTCGCTCCCTCTTTATCGAGCTGCACAGCATTGTTCATAACCCCTGTAGCTCTGTCCAGATGTTCAATGCCCGATGCTTGTATTAGTCCATATAGAATAATGAGCGTTGGCAAAATATAGTACCAGTTGTGCTTGCGCACAAAGTAGAGAGAGAGAAGAATTAAACAAACAAAAGCTGTTCCGCTACCCATTGTTATCATCATCCACACAAATCGTATTGTAACCCATTTATGCTCCCCACTGAATAGCTCTTTTAAAGTAAATGGGCCTTCGTCGCGTTTATATTCGTTGCATTTTATATAGGCATAATAGTATACGAGCATAATGCGTGCAAAATGGCTTGGTTCATTTGCTAATGAGTTGCAACCAATTCCTCTATCGAGCGGTTTCCATAGGTTTATCTCTACCATTACATTTATACCTGCTAGTAATGCAATTTGTTGTATGATGCATACAACAAAATAAATCATCATCATCCATTTACATATTTTAATAAAATGGTCTATGGTGAAAATCTTTTCTATGAAGATTAGATTGTAAAAGCAGATGTATGTAAGTGTCAATAAAACGGAATAAATATAGGTACTCCACCGGAAAGAGTCGGAATGAAAACTAGCTGTGAGAAGTTGAAAGAATAAATACAGACTACCTATAATTAAAGCTTTTGAAGCTTTAAAGGTGCGTGTGAATAGTATTATTGCAGATAGCACCATTAATGTCATTTTAATAGGTGCGTTTGTTCCAAATGTATCTATTGGTGTATAATATATGCTAAACAATATTATGAATATTGTTGTAAAAGTTGTTAAAGGGCTTCTATATGTTGAGTTGTACATATTTTACGGATATTCTTTATTTTTATTTTAGTAGTCTTGCCCAATGTGAAAGCTTTAATGTCAAAAAGTATAGCTCAATGCCCATTTGTGCAACAACCTTCTTGTACAAAGGCATATTGCTGTATTTGTATAGACGATGTACCATAGAATGTCGCCAATGCTTCAAACAAAAAGCAGAACTTCCTTCGTTGCTTTTTTTATGGTTATGAATTGCATAGGTATCGGCTAAATAATACATCTTACTACCGGTTCTTTCAACTTGTATACCTAAAATGGGTTCCTCACCATATAAGAATGTGCCCTCATCAAGGAAACCTATTTGCTTTATGAAGTCTATACTGGTTAGAAAACAACACCCATTAAGGCACCGACATTCTTTGGATATTGTTGGCTCCTCAATCCATTCGGGAGTATCACTTTTTCTTGTCTTGAAGAACTCTTTTATCCAAAAGAAATAGTTTGCTAATTTGTCTTCACCCCTTTTCTTTGGGTTTTGGTGCACTCCCTCAGGTGTCACGATATCGCTTCCGCAAACAACAATCTCTTTATCGTTGAACATCGGTTCGAGTAATTTTTGCAGGTAGTCCCTGTTTGGGAACTGCATATCGGGGTTGGCAATAAGGGCATACCCATAGCCTTTCTCAGCCGCGTATCGCAGGCCAATGTTATTCCCGGCATTGTAACCGCAGTTCTTGTCATTGGCAATGAATGTAACAGACAGTTCGTTGCACAAATTTTCTACTGCCAACCGCTCCTCTTCCTTTGAACAGTTATCTACAACAATAATTTCCTGCTCCACATTTTCTTGCATAAGCAAGTCACCAATGCATTTCTTGCAATCGGCCGAACTGTTGTAGTTTAGTATTATTGTGGCAATTTTCATCTGTTTAGAATCTCTTCGTACAGGTTCACATAATCGTTGAAACGTTCGTTCATATCATATTCCTTGGCTTTCTCTATACAAGCCTCAGTGTATGCGCCCTTGTTTCTCTCTAATATTTTATATATAGCTGCTTTTAAAGCTCCATAATTCCCTTTTTCAACAATAAGCCCGTTTTTTTCGTTAACGCATTCGGGCGACCCGCCTGTTCTATATGTTACTATCGGAGTTCCGCAAGCGAGTGCTTCGAGGTTTACTGTTGGGAAGTTATCCTCTGTTGTTGGGTTTACAAAAACATCGGCAGCGGTATAAATTTCGGCCAGTTCTTCTTGGTTCGTAGTCCTTTTGATTGCACAAATTCGTTCATTATTAGTTTCTGTTTGTTCTAAACCCACAATAATAATTTTATAACCATCGTGGAGTTCGTTCGATAACCTTATAAAATCATCAAGACCTTTCCTTTTGGACCAGGTGCTGGCAACGCCAAGTATTATTTTTGAATTATCCTTTTTTAATTTATGGTATGTTTTACCGTATGTGGGTTTGAATACGTTAAGGTTTATTCCATTGTTAATTACAACACAGCGGTATTTGTTAAGAAAACTCTTTCTTGTAAGTTCTTTCAGCCACTCCGATGGGGTAACAATCGTAATATTGTCACAACTTGTGAAAAGTCTTCTTTTTCTATTCCAATTAAATGCAGAATTGTCAAAGAACCAACTTTTAGGCATATAGTCTAATTGCGGACAATTTCCACACCCTTTTCTCCAATTGTTGCAACCAATTGCATCGAAATAAATACATCTTCCAGTAAATGCCCAGCAGTCATGGAAGGTCCATACTATGGGCTTGTTAATCTTCTTCAAATAATTAAATAATAAACCTATATTGACATACCACCCGACAAGGTCGTGAAGGTGTATAATGTCGGGGTTGATTTTTTTTATTATTCTTATAATTTTGTATGTAGCAATGTTTGAGCCAAAGTCTTGCAGGTCGGTAATCCAAGAAAAATACCTATGTATGGTATGTTCAACCCTGTTGCCGACATAAATATGATTGAGATTTCGTTTGTTTTGTAGAGTGCTTGTCCTGGTATATTTAGAAATAGTCCAAGCTTCGTTGCCCCTTTCTGTTGCAGCATTGGCGATATTTAGCATAATATTCCCGGTGCTGAACATATCGGTATTGTTAATTTGTAGAACTCTCATAAAACAACTAGTATCTTAATGTATTATAATTATTTGCTTCTGGCGAGGCTATCCATTCTCCTCCGTTGTGTCCGTTGCTGCGTGGGTTAAAAAGTGATGGTGTTACCGAGCACCAAAGTATGCGCATGCTTATATAATTAACACTTGTTCGTTAAACTTTGAAGCAACTGTTCCCATTTATCGACAATAATACCTAAACCGAATTTCTTTGAATGTTCAATAGCGTTACGACTCATTGAACAGCGCAATTCATTGTCGTTCATAAGCATTTGTAACCTATCTATAAACAAATTTTGCTTAAAGGAAGGGATAACATATCCATTGTATCCATCTGTGATTATGTCGGGAAGCGCGTTGTAACTATTGTATGCTATTGGAACACAACCATAAGACTGTGCTTCGGCCAGTACAATTGCGAAACTTTCCGATGAGGAGGTTAAGCATATAATAGAAGATTCTTTGTAATACTCTTGTGGGTCTTGGTATCCTTCAAAGTAGAGTCTTTCAATTTTCTCTTTATTTACAATTTCTTCAAAATCCTGCCTGTACGGGCCGTCGCCCACAATTTTGAAAGTCCAATCGGGGTTCTCTTTTTCTATCTTTTTCCAAATGTCTATTATTCGGTCAATGCGTTTAAGCCCGAATTCAAGCCTGCCGACATATAGAAGTTGTTTCTTCTTTCTCGTCTGTTTAACATCCGTATAGGTCTTTATTGGGTTGCCTATCGAACATAGTTTCTCTTTGCACTCTTTGCCGGTAATCCTTTCTACATCTTTTTGGGTGTTGTTTGACAACAGAACAACCTTGTCGCTTGTGGCAATGATATAATTTAATTCCTTATTAATCTTTTTATGCAACCTTTTCTTTTTGTACAAATGGAATTTCAGAAACAGAATGAAATCAATAATCCAATTTTTTATATTCCCCTCATTTTTGTATTTAATGAAAAAGTTGTTCTTAATTCCTTTTATGCTTTGTTCGGGTTCGAGATGCAGTGGCGTGACTATCTTTATGTTATTATATAGTTGTTTTGCATTGTGGCATAATTCGCAAAAGCCTAATGTTGTTGAATATTGGTTTATAATTATATCGATATCCTCTTCCTTGATTAGTTTGCATAAAAAGTTGAGGTTCTCTTTTGAATTTATCTGTTCGTGATTGGGCAAAAACAACTCTTTGCACGCAGGGGCATATGGTTTGTCTATCTGTGAATGTATTTGTGAAAGACATATAATATTATGCCCTCTTTTCGTAAGTTCTTTGCTTAACGTGTAGGTTACATTCTCTATGCCCCCGATATATGGGTTGTTTTCTCTGTAACTTAAAAAACAGATATTCATAATTGAATGTATATTTCACTGATAAAGAAACTGCCTTTGCAGAAGTTGCCTCATTAAGAAGTTTACAGCTCTTTTTCAAGATAGCTTGTTTATAATTTTTTTTAGATTTATAGTAAAAAATCTAATAATGGGGTTGGTATTGTAGAATATAATTGAGTCTATCACTGGCATATCATATTTGTATCTTTTGATATCGGCGTGCAACCCCTTGTAGAAGTCGGTATTTTTCATATCCTTTACGGAATACTTGTATCCCCAGAAAAATCTCCAACAACGCAAGCGAGGTATAATCGTTTCTCTCAGCCACAAATCCCGTTCTTCTATTGGTATAGCTTTTGTTAGTTGTTTAAAGAACATTTCTTCATAAGCAAGTGATTTCTTGTGAACTTTTGTTGCGCTTTCACTTCTGTTGATGTTATATCTGTATATAGGTTTGTGAATAACAATAATGTACTCTTTTGTGCTTGCGAATGATAAATGCAAATTCATTATAACATCTTCCCCAACAACAACCTCGCGTGGAATGTCGAATATGGTTTTATTGAATAGCTCTTTCTTGAATAGTTTGCCCCAAGGTGCAAGTACTATATTTTCGTTAAGTTGTATAAGCTGTTTGTTGTAGTCGCTTATAGAAATAGTATCTTCTTTTATATATAAATCATTAATTATAATATCGCAGTCGTGTTTTCCTATTTCTTGGAGCAATACTTCCAATGCATCATACGTTATCGTGTCATCACTATCGACAAATGTTATCCACTCGCAGTCATTGGCGGCCTCAACACCGGCAGCTCTTGCACGTGTAACTCCTGCATTTTCTTGGTGAATAACGGTTATGCGGTTGTCCTTTTTTGCGTACTCATCGCATATCTTCCCGGCATTATCGGGTGTTCCGTCATCAACAAGTATCAAACGGAAATTTGTATATGTTTGTGCGAGAATGCTCTCAATGCATTCGGCAATAAACTTTTCGGTTTTATATACAGGGACAATAACTCCTATCTTGTCTTTATTCATATAAATCTTCTAAGGAATAAGTAGCTTTTTCGTATAAGAATTATTAAAATACGGCAGGTGGAGTTTGTGTATTTGAGTAACAACCAATCGAATATGGATATTTTGCAATTATACTTTTTGATATCACTAATAAGCCGTTTGTGAAAACTTGTATTACTCCAACTTGGTTTTGTTATAGATTGATTAAACAAACTTGTCCATATCCATAATCTTCTCCATATAATTTCATTGCAATAGTGATTTTGTTCTTTTACTGGAATTGATTTTAGGATATATTTACTTAATAAATCTTCGTAATTGTGTGTGAATGCAAAGTTTTTGCATACGCCATCATTCATTTGCCTATAAAAATAGAGGGGCTTCTCTATTACGGCAACCGGTTTTTCTGTATTAAAAGCAATTCTTGTATTTGTAATAGCATCTTCTCCATAATAGATTTCTCGTGGAATCTCAAAGGCTGATGGTTTTATAATTGCCTTTCTAAACATTCTACCCCACGGCATCCCTCCTTTTGTGGAAATCATGTTTTTCCTAAAATCCTCAATGCTAAGCAGTGGACCATTAAACTTGTAGAATGGTGATATTCCTGTGCAGGAAGTTGTTTCTGTGTAATATGTGGAATTAAGGACAATGTCAATATTATTTGATGCAGCTTCTATAAAATCATACAATGCAGTATTTGCCAGCATATCATCACTGTCCACAAACGTTATCCACTCACAGTCGTTAGCCTCTTCAACACCACGGGCCCTTGCACGCGTAACCCCTGCATTTTCTTGGTGAATAACGGTTATGCGGTTGTCCTTTTTTGCGTATTCATCGCATATCTTCCCGGCATTATCGGGCGTTCCGTCATCAACAAGTATCAAACGGAAATTTGTATATGTTTGTGCGAGAATGCTCTCAATGCATTCGGCAATAAACTTTTCGGTTTTATATACAGGGGCAATAACTCCTATCTTGTCATTATTCATAATTTAACCTAATGCTTTTTTTAGGAACTCAAAACTATGTTCTCGTAAAGCATTGAGTTTGCAATTCACCTCACCCCAATCAATTTCTTTGTCAATCACACATTTTAGTTCCTTTTCGTCAGAAATAAGTCTCTCTTCTAATCCGAACATCTCCAATAAAGAGGTAAATCGTGCCATGCCCCTTTCTTTGTTTCCGTAAACAACAAATGGTTTGTTGAATAGTATAGAAAATACACAGGCGTGGAATGAGTCGGTAACAATGAAACTTGCATCATAAAAACCGCGTAACCAGTTTTCAACAGGTGGTTGTACCCGTTCTTCCATTGGCGCGGTTTCATCTTCTGTTCTTGAATTAGTATGGAATGGATATAAACCTTTTGATGTTGCAATGTGGTTTATGATATTGTCGGTGTCGTTATTGGCATCGAGAATGTAGCACATCAAGTTGCCGGGACTTGCAGGTGTCTTTGCTGCTTCGAAGATGTTTTTGTAGTTGTCGGCAGTGAGCAACATTGTGGGGTCTAATAGATGAACAGCATCGACATTGAATTTTTCTTTGCATAATCTTACTGCCGACTTTTCGCGTACGCTTATAGCATCGAACTTCTGTATAAGTTCGGCACATCTTCTTGTCTCCTCTTCTGTGTATTCCCAATCGTCGGTGCCAAATGATGCTGCGTATGCAATTCTTTTTATGTTCCAGTCTTTCGCAAATTCAAGAAATGAGTTTGTTGTCCCAGGAAAGGACTGGTTGTATAATCGGCGCCATATTTGGTCACTGCCTACAATCACGCAACTGAAATCTTTTGGTTTTAACTCATCAATACTTTTTATATCAGTGTGTTTTATGTATTTGTTTACGAAATCAGCCGTGTACCGAGTTCTATTTAACCAGGGTTTATTGGCCTCAATATCGGGAAATACTACTACGTTTCTTTTTAGAAGATATCGTTGCAGTATGTTCTTTAAATATATCGGATAGCGTGTCAGTACAGGCAACTTTACTATATGGTTGTAGTTTATCGTTGTTGCCGTGTGCCCCATCTCTTGTAGAATATATTGCAATGCGTAGTTTTGCAATATACCTCCATAATTAGTATGTAAGGGTAAAGTAATTATTCCTATTTTCATCCTTTTCGAGGGAACGCCATAGTTTGTACTTTTGCAGTTGTTGCGGTTTGCAAAGATAAGTTCCGGAATTGCTGTTGCCTTTATGAGAAAATCCTGAACATGGATTTCAATCCAATCTTTATTCTTGTGGTAAAAATCCACGGCTTTATGTTGCGCACCTTGTAGTATGGCCGGCGGTTTATGAGCGATGCCTGTTTGGGGAAACCGCTGGTGAACATCAGTCTGTTGGTCTTGAACAGGTATATGCTCCCGGCATTTGCAATAAGAAGAAAGTCTGTGAACATCTTTTCATTGGCATTGTCGCCGCCTGTATTGCTCTTGTTGTCTATGTGGCTTATCTCGCCCGGAACCACGTATGTGTACCCCAGCCCAGCGGCTGCTTGCAGAAAGGTCTTGCTGTCCGAATTCACAAGTATCGGTTTCTGCGGGTGAAGGCGGTGTAACAGTTCAAGCGGCAACAGGCTATGCGTTTATTGTCTTCGCTGTGGTTGCTCATAGTTCTTCTAGAAAAGTGTATTTGTCGGTGAGATATTTGCTTAAATGTTCAAGTGGCTTTTTTAGAATAAGCAGTCGTATCTTCTCAAATATGAATGCACTTATAAAGAGTATTGTTATATATAGTGCAAGTATGATAAAATAGCCTGCTCCTTGAAAATTGGTCTCTTTCCCGAATGTGTATAACAACCGATATATTTCTACACCCAAAGAAGATTCCTGAACGAGATAAACCGGAAACATATTCTTTGCGATGGTATTTATATGGCAATTGTTAAAGTTTTGTCTGGCGAACAAGCAGAAAAACGCAATTGCTGAGATTACTATTATCGGGTTATTATAGTTGAGGGTTCTTCCGATGTTTAAATATGACCCTATAAATATTATAATAGTAGCGGAGATGTAAATTAGAACAAGGAAACGTGCACAAAACTTATGCGGTATGTCATATTTCCTTAAAAGGTGCCCAACTGAATAAATAAAGATGAAATTAAACAGATTGTATCCGTTAATGTTGATTGAATGTTGAAAAACAAATCCAGTTATGCAGCATATGTAAAACATTACTCCAATAAAAAAGATATATTGTTGTTTATTCATTTTATTGAGTATTGTGTTTATAGCAGGGCTTAGTAGCATCAGCATTATGTAGGTTGATACGAACCAATAAGTTTTGTAGTTGCTTATCGGTGTGAATATGCACTCAATCTCTTTCACTAAATTCAGTGTGGGGTCGAAAAAGATGTAGTTGCATAGCAGGGTAATAGAATAATAGAATATTGCGCAACTTAAAATATTGAGAAGGGATTTCCATTTTAATTTAATTCCGAAATAACCGCTGATGAGCACAAACAAGTTTACGCCGGTTATGGCTATGCTTGCAATAAAGTCGTGGGTTATGGCTTCTCCTTTCTGCGCATGTATTGATATGTGCCATACAACGATGAATGCCATTGCAACTATGCGAAGCAGTTCGAGATTAGAGTTCCTGGTATTTGCCATCTTGTGTTATTTGTTGAAAAATATTGTTTTAATTAAAATTTTCAATGCTATCTTTATTCTTGTGGTGAAAATCCACGGCTTTATGTTGCGCACCTTGTAGTATGGCCGGCGGTTTATGAGCGATGCCTGTTTGGGGAAACCGCTGGTGAACATCAGTCTGTTGGTCTTGAACAGGTATATGCTCCC
>SUXO01000016.1 GCA_015060885.1 Bacteroidales bacterium | reverse complement strand
CGACTTGTGAGCAAAGCAAGTGCCGAAAGTTTGTACAAACGAGCGGGTGAAAGCTTGCTTACACACAAAGCGAGTGCAGCCGAGCTTGGATTTATCAATGGCAAGTACGACTGCCCACATTTTTGTGTACTTTTTTCAAAAAGTGCAGAAGAAATCCTCTCTTAATTGAAAGAATAGCCGATAATAACACCGAGAAGTCGAAAGCAAGAATGTTTAGTATCGTATATAGTGAGTGCCCACACCTTTTTGCTACTGAGCCCATTCTGTTGCATTGTTGAATACGTTTTCCGGTTTAGAAATATCAGTTATGATAGTATAGTTTTTTCTTAGTTGTTTAGTAAATGTTGGAAGTGCTGCTTTGTGAAAAGCGGCACTTTTTTTGTTTCTCGGTATTCTCTTTATCCAGTCCGCAGTTTACATTTTTGATGTTATTTATATAAATTTATCTTTATAGTTTTAAATATTTTTAATATTTGCCAAAATGTCAATAAAAAATAGTATCTTTGCATTAATGAGCGAAGATAGGCTGCGTTCGCATTTTATTCAGCTTTGATAATTTTATAAAAATTTTAAACGGTTTATTATAACCCTTTTGTTATAGCGAGTACAAAATATAAAATATTAACAGATTATAGAAATGGATAACAAGATTCAAGAACTTACCGAGAAAATCTACGCCGAGGGTGTGGAGAAAGGAAAAACCGAGGCCGACCGCATTGTAGCCGAGGCGCAGGCAAAGGCTGAAACTATCCTTAAAGAGGCACAGGCAAAAGCAGAGTCAATTGTTGCCGATGCAAAGAAGAATGCCGAAGAACTTAATGCCAATACACGTTCGGAGTTGAAACTGTATGGCGCACAGGCTGTGGGCGCGCTTAAATCGGAGGCTGCCACAATTGTTACCGACACTGTGGTTAAAGCGGCTGTCAAGGATGCTGTTGCCGGTGATGCGCTCAAAGCATTCATTGTTAAGATTGCAGAGCGTTGGAGCGCAGACGAACCACTCGTGATTTCAACAGCCGAGGCTGCCGAGCTTAAAGTTTTCTTTGCTGCAAAAGCAAAGGCACTGCTCGACAAGGGTGTTGCAATAGAGCAGGTGAACGGCAAGAAGGCTTCGTTCTCCATTGCTCCCGCCGACGGTTCTTACAAGGTGAATTTTGGCGAGGGTGAGTTCGAGGAGTTCTTCAAATCGTTCCTTCGTCCCCAAATGGTTGAACTTCTATTTTCATAACTGATGAGCAGCTACCATTATTTGGTTGCGGGTATGCCCGACGTTGCTTTCGATGGCAGCAAGGTGACATTCACGATAGATGATTTCAAAGAGAGCATCTACCCTGCATTGTCGGCTGCCGATGCCAAGTGTGTCGACCTCTTCTTCCTTGCCTGGGACAACGAAAATCTCATCGAGTTGTTGCGCAAGGGTAGCGAGGTGGAACTTGAACGCACGGGTTGCTATGGCAAAGAGGAACTTCTCGACATAATAGCAGCGGCAAAGAGTGGCGACCCCCGCAATGACAAAATTCCGGCCTATCTCTACGACTTCCTGGAATACTACTTCGCAAACGAGCAGTCGGAGAGTGTTATGTGGCCCGATATTTTGAGCGCGCACTATTACGGATATGCTACGGCTGTGCCCAATAAGTTTATAGCCGAGTGGTTTACTTTCAATATGAATGTAAATAACCTGCTTGTGGCTATGCTTGCCCGAAAATACAAGTTGGGCGTTGCCGATGTCGTGGTTGGCAATAATGAGGTTGCCGATGCTCTGCGTTCGTCGGCTGCACGCGATTTCGGCCTTTCTACAACATTGGATTATGTGGAGGAGGTGCAGCGTTTGAGCGAGAACGAACAGTTGCAGGAACGTGAACGCCAACTCGACGAGATGCGTTGGCGATGGCTCGAAGAGAACTCTGTGTTCAACTACTTCACTGTGGAGCCTCTCTTCGTCTTCTTGCAGAAACTCGACATAATAGCCCGTTGGGCACAGCTCGACAGCGAGAAGGGTATGCAGCGTTATACCGAACTTATCGAGGAATTGAAAGGTGGTCTTGAACTGCCGGCTTAAAAACGAATTTAAATTGAAATAAAAGATATGGCAACAAAAGGAAAGGTAACCGGCGTTATATCGAATATGGTGCTCCTGGCGGTCGATGGCCCCGTGGCACAGAATGAGATATGCTTCATTAAGACCGGTGGCGACCGCTTGATGGCCGAAGTCATCAAGATTAACGGCGCAAAGGTGTACGTTCAGGTGTTTGAAAGTACACGACGTTTGAAGATTGGTGAGGAGGCGGAATTTACCGGGCATATGCTCGAAGTATCGCTCGCACCCGGTATGCTGTCGAAGAACTACGACGGTTTGCAGAACGACCTCGACAAAATGGAGGGTGTGTTCCTTAAACGAGGCGATTACACCAATCCCCTCGACGAGGATAAACTGTGGCACTTTGAACCGCTGGTGAAAGCCGGTGATGCAGTGGGTGCAGCAGCGTGGTTGGGTAGTGTGGAGGAGAACCACCAGCCTCTTAAAATTATGGCACCATTCGGGCTCGAAGGCGACTGGACTGTAAAAAGCATTGTAGCGGCAGGCGAGTACAAGATAACCGACACCATCGCTGTCATTGCAAATGAGGCAGGTGAGGAGATGTCGCTCAATATGATTCAGAAATGGCCCGTGCGTGTGGCTATGACCGATTATAAAGAGAAACCACGCCCCTTCAAACTGCTCGAAACAGGTGTGCGCACCATAGATACATTGAACCCTATTGTGGAGGGTGGTACCGGCTTTATTCCCGGCCCCTTCGGTACAGGAAAGACAGTGTTGCAGCACGCTATATCGAAACAGGCCGAGGCCGACATCGTTATCATCGCAGCCTGTGGTGAGCGTGCAAATGAGGTAGTGGAAATCTTTACCGAGTTCCCCGAACTTGTAGACCCCCACACCGGTCGCAAGCTTATGGAGCGTACAATCATCATTGCCAATACATCAAATATGCCCGTTGCAGCCCGTGAGGCATCGGTGTACACAGCTATGACCATTGCCGAGTATTATCGTGCTATGGGCTTGCGCGTGCTACTTATGGCCGACTCGACATCGCGTTGGGCACAGGCGCTGCGTGAGATGTCGAACCGTATGGAGGAACTTCCCGGTCCCGATGCGTTCCCTATGGATATTTCGGCAATCATCGCCAACTTTTACAGCCGTGCCGGTTATGTGGTGCTCAACAACGACAAGATTGGTTCAATCACTTTCATAGGTACTGTATCTCCCGCCGGAGGTAACCTCAAAGAGCCTGTGACCGAAAATACAAAGAAGGTTGCACGTTGTTTCTACGCGCTTGAACAGGACCGTGCCGACAAGAAACGCTATCCCGCGGTAAATCCCATCGACTCATACTCCAAATATATTGAATATCCCGAATTTGCCGAATATATCACAAGCCGCATAGGTGGCAACTGGATTGAAATGGTAAACGAGGCGAAAACACGTTTGTTGCGCGGTAAGGAGATTGCCGAACAGATAAACATTCTCGGTGACGACGGTGTGCCTGTGGAGTATCACGTTACATTCTGGAAATCGGAGCTCATAGACTTTGTGGTGTTGCAGCAGGATGCCTTCGACGACATTGATGCCGTTACACCCCTTGAACGCCAGCAGGCAATGCTGGAACTTGTTTCGGCTATCTGCCGTTCGGAGTACAAGTTCGAAAACTTCCAGGAGGTTACCGATTTCTTCAAGAAGGTAATCAACATCTGCAAGCAGATGAACTACTCGGAATACAAGTCGGAGAAATACAGCAGCTATCTCGCTTCGCTCGAAGAGTTGCTCGAAACCCGTAAGGCTTAACTATATAAATAATGTAAGATTATGGCAACAGAAGCATTTCAGAAAATATATACAAAGATTAGCGCCATTACCAAAGCAACCTGCTCGTTGAAGGCTACCGGTGTAGGATACGACGAACTTGCTACGGTAAACGGCAAGCTTGCCCAGGTTGTTAAGATTATGGGCGATGAAGTTACTTTGCAGGTGTTCGAGGGTACAGGCGGTATCCCCACAAATGCCGAAGTGGTGTTTATGGGCAAGGCTCCTTCATTGAAGGTGAGCGAGCAGCTTACAGGCCGCTTCTTCAACGCTTATGGTGACCCCATCGACGGAGGTCCCGTTGTCGAGGGACAGGAGGTTGAAATCGGTGGTCCTTCGGTGAACCCTGTTCGCCGCAAGCAACCCTCGGAACTCATTGCGACAGGTATTGCAGGTATCGACCTTAACAATACACTGGTGACCGGCCAGAAGATTCCTTTCTTCGCCGACCCCGACCAGCCTTACAACCAGGTGATGGCAAACGTTGCGATGCGTGCCGAAACCGACAAAATTATTCTTGGCGGTATGGGTATGACAAATGACGACTACCTCTACTTCAAGAACCTCTTTTCAAACGCAGGTGCCCTCGACCGCATTATCTGCTTTATGAATACCACCGAGGACCCTGCCGTGGAGCGTCTGCTCATCCCCGATATGGCTCTTACGGCTGCCGAGTATTTTGCAGTGGAGAAAAACCAGAAGGTTCTTGTGTTGTTGACCGATATGACAATGTACGCCGATGCGCTCTCTATCGTATCGAACCGTATGGACCAGATTCCTTCGAAAGACTCAATGCCCGGCTCGCTTTACAGCGACCTTGCGAAGATATACGAGAAAGCCGTGCAGTTCCCCGCGGGCGGTTCAATCACCATTATCGCGGTGACAACATTGTCGGGTGGTGACATTACACACGCTGTGCCCGATAACACCGGTTACATTACTGAGGGACAGCTCTTCTTGCGCCGCGACAGCGACATCGGTAAGGTGGTTGTCGACCCCTTCCGCTCTTTGTCGCGTCTGAAACAGCTTGTGGCAGGAAAGAAGACAAGAAAAGACCACCCGCAGGTGATGAACGCAGCCGTCCGTCTGTATGCCGATGCCGCAAATGCAAAGACAAAGTTGGAGAACGGTTTCGACCTTACCGACTACGACCAGCGTGCTCTTGCGTTCGCAAAGGACTATTCGGACAAACTGCTTGCCATTGATGTGAACCTCAATACAACCGAGATGCTCGATGTTACCTGGGGACTATTCGCCAAGTACTTCAAGCCCGAAGAGGTTAATATCCGTCAAGAGTTGGTCGATGCTTATTGGAAGAAATAACTGAAAGTGAAGTTAAATGATTGCATTTCAATATAATAAAACATCGCTTCAAAACCTCGAAAAGCAACTGAAAATGCGTGTGCGCACCTTGCCCATCATCAAGAACAAGGAGAGTGCATTGCGCGTGGAAGTAAAGAGGTGTAAGGCCGAAATGGTGGCGCACGACAAGGAGTATGCCGAGCAGCTCGAAAAGTATCGCGCTCTCTTTGCCTTGTGGAACGAGTTCGATTCCTCGCTGGTGAAGACCGGAACGCTCACCATCAAGCACCAGAAGGTGGCAGGTGTTAAAGTGCCTGTGCTGCAACACGCCGATTTTGTGGTTGCTCCGTTCAGCCTCTTTGGCTCGCCCAAATGGTTTGTCGACGGTATCGAACTATTGAAGATGATGGCAATGACGGCTATTCGCCGCGAATTGCTCAATCGCAAGCTGGTGCTTTTGGAGAACGCACGAAAGAAGACCACCCAAAAGGTGAACCTCTTTGAGAAGGTGCAGATTCCCGGCTATCAGGATGCGATAAGGAAGATAAAGAGATTTATGGAAGACGAAGAGAACCTGTCAAAATCGTCACAAAAGATTTTGAAATCTCTTCTGGAACAAAGAGAGGAGGCCGAAGCATGATTAGCAAAATGAATAAAGTGACACTTCTTATATATTATAAGGAGTACGAAGCATTCCTCGAAAGATTGCGTTCGGTTGGCGTTGTACACATAGAAGAGCGTAAGAGCGGAGCCGTGGAGAATCCCGAAGCGCAAGAGCTGCTTGTGATGCAGGGCCGTTATTCACGTATCATCAAACGCCTTGAAGCCGTGGCCGGCAAGGATAAACTGCCTGCTATGCAGGGTGTGGATGCCAATGTGCTTGTGGAAAATGCCGAAAACCTCTATGCCGAAATAGAGCAGCTCAAAACAGGGTTGCAGGTTGTGGAGAAGGATATTGCAACAATGACTCCCTGGGGCGATTTTGATTTCTCGCTCGTTGAAAAGCTTGATGCTGCCGGTTACAAGTTGAACTTCTTTGTGACCACAGCAAGGGATTTCAAGGAGGAGTGGAGCGAACTCTATAATGCCATTGTGGTTGCCACGCACTCTACAAAGCTCTATTTTGTGACCGTAACACACAAGGATATTGTCGTGAATATCGATGCCGAAAGTGCAAAGATGCCCACGGCATCGTTGTCGGCCTTGAAAGCCGAGGCACAAAGTATCCTTGACGAGATTGCCGAAAAGGAGAGCCGTGTAGCCGAGTTTGCAACAAAGAACCTTGCCACCATTGTGGCCGGGCAGGGGTTGCTCAACAAGAAAATGGAGTTTTCCAACGTTGTGTTCAGCGGTGAAAAGGTGTCGGGCGACAAACTTCTGCTTCTGCAAGGTTGGGTGCCGCAGGACGACACGGCTGCGCTTACCGATATGCTGGAAAAGGATTCTGTATTCTACGAGATCACAAAACCGAAATTTGGCGACAATATCCCGGTAAAGTTCAAGAACAATGCCTTTACACGTATGTACGAAGTGCTCACAAGAATGTACGGTATGCCCAGTGGAACCGATTTCGACCCCACACCGATAGTGGCACCCTTCTTTTCGCTCTTCTTCGCATTCTGTATGGGTGATTCCGGTTATGGATTGGTTCTTATTCTGCTTGGTTTCCTGCTTAAAAAGAAACTTGGCAAGGATATGGCCGGTATGATGAACCTTGTTATAACTCTTGGAGTCTTTACCAC
Source organism: Bacteroidales bacterium (assembly GCA_015060885.1). Classification (GTDB taxonomy): domain Bacteria; phylum Bacteroidota; class Bacteroidia; order Bacteroidales; family Bacteroidaceae; genus HGM04593. The sequence continues at coordinate 39,594 of SUXO01000016.1, read as the reverse complement.
CTTTATAGGTGCTCTCTTCGGTACATTCTTCGGTATGAGCCTGCTCGACTGGAATATCCCGCAGACACTCAAAGAGTTTATAATATCGGGCAAGATGGAACTGTTCGGCGCTACGTATGACAAGCAGATGATTCTTGCGCTTGCGATAGGTGTTGTACATATATCGATAGCAATGACTGTGAAGGCTATAAACACCACGGTGTTCTTCGGCTTCAAGGAGTCGTTGAGCGCATGGGGCTGGTGGCTTGTTGTTGTGGGCGGTACCATTGTGGGTACTCTCTCGTTTATGAGCATAATCCCTGCCGAGGTGTCAAAATGGGCTCTTATAGCTGTGGGCAGCATAGGTGCCGTGGGTATATATCTGTTGAACAGCTTCGAGCGCAATATCTTTTTGAACATAGGTGCCGGCTTGTGGGATACATATAATATGGCATCGGGATTGCTTGGAGATATTCTCTCGTATATACGTCTGTTTGCACTTGGGTTGGCAGGCGGTATGCTGGGACAAACTTTCAACACCCTTGCGCTTATGCTTGTCGAGGGACAGGAGGGCGTTGGTGCCGTGTTCGGCTGGATAGGCTTCGGCCTTATCATAGTGTTTGGACACACACTGAATATTGCGATGTCGTGCCTTAGCGCATTTGTGCATCCGCTGCGTCTTACTTTCGTGGAGTATTTCAAGAATGCCGGCTACGACGGTAAGGGCGTGGAATATAAACCGTTTAATGAATAATAAATATAAATAATTAAAATTTAAAGAATTATGAACGAATTATTAGGTTATTTGGGAATGGGTCTTATGTTGGGACTCGCAGGTATTGGCAGTTGCTATGGTACAACCATTGCTGGTAATGCTGCCGAAGGTGCTTTGAAGAAAGATTCTTCAAAATCTTCGGGTTATATGATTTTGTCGGCTCTTCCCGCGACACAGGGATTGTATGGTTTCTTGGCTTTCTTGCTCCACTTCGGTAAGGTGACAGCCGAGACAGGTACATTGTGGTTCGGCGTTGGTATCGGTGTCGGCTTGGTTTGCTTGTTCTCGGCAATCCGTCAAGGCCAGGTATGTGCCAATGGTATCGTGGGTATGTCACAGGGACACGATGTGCAGACAAATACTATGATTTACGCTGCTTTCCCCGAATTCTATGCTATTCTTGCACTTGTTGCAACCTTCTTGGTGTAATATAGTATAGTAATGTTTGATAAAAAGGCTGCTTTGCTTCGGTAAAGCAGCCTTTTTGCAATCTAAAAGTGCATAAGTCATTAATTATTTTCCTATTTCAAAAAAAAATATTACTTTTGTGGGCAAATAGAGAGAAAGGTTCCCCTTTCTCCCTATTTCTTATTTATTATAATAAGGTGTATTCAAGTGTGGGTATGCTTTATGTTTTTTGAATTTTATATAATATATGAAGAATGAACCGATGGTTCCCGAGTATCTCTTTGAGATAAGTTGGGAGATCTGTAATAAAGTCGGCGGCATCTATACTGTTGTATCAACAAAGGCACGTACTCTTTCGATGGTTGAAGGGTTGAACGCCATTTATGTAGGCCCCGATTTGTGGAAAGGTAAAGAGAATCCCTTGTTTACCGAGGATAAACGTTTGTGGAGTGCTTGGCGCAAGTCTGTGGCCGATGAAAAATTTACCGTGCGATGCGGTTATTGGGAAATTCCCGGCCGTCCCAAAGTTATCCTTGTCGATTACACCGGATATATGGAGGACAAAGATGCCATTTATGGCGAGTTGTGGAACGATTTCGGTGTCGATTCACTGCACGGCTACGGCGATTATGACGACTCTATGATTTTTGGCTATGCTGTTGGCCGTGTAATTGAGAGTTTCTATAAGAAGAATATCAAGAAAGGCAATATAGTAGTACAGGCACACGAATGGCAGAGTGGTGGAGCTGCTCTCTACGTGAAGAAGAATCTCCCTGCTGCCGGAACAATCTTTACTACCCACGCGACAAGCATCGGCCGTTCCATTGCATCGAACGGGAAGCCTTTGTACGACTATTTCGAGGGCTACAATGGTGACCAGATGGCCGAGGAACTCAACGTGCAGTCGAAACATTCGGTTGAGCGTGTGAGCGCAGCCAATGTCGATTGCTTCACCACTGTAAGCGAGATTACAGCCCGCGAGTGCGACCAGCTCATTGAGCGTCCTTGCGATGTAATTCTTGAAAACGGCTTTGAAAAGGATTTCGTGCCCACAGGCAAGGATTTCACAACAAAGCGTGCAGCAGCCCGTGCAGCCCGTCTGCGTGTGGCAGCGGCTCTCACCGGCGACAAGATTGCCGACGATGCACTCATCATAGGTATAGGTGGCCGTATGGAGATGCGCAATAAGGGTATCGATATGTTTATCGAGGCAATGTCGCGTCTTAACAATGAGAGTGGAATAGAGCGTGATATAGTAGCCTTTATCGATGTTCCCGCCTGGTCGGGCGATGCACGCGAGGATTTGTGCAACCGCCTCAATTCGGCCGACAATGAGTGGCATTCACCGCTCCCCAATCCTTATCTCACACACAACTTGAACAACTTTTACGAGGATGCCATTGCCTGCACCATACGCAATCACTTCCTCGACAACCGCAGCGGAAAGAACCGCGTAAAGGTTATATACGTTCCTTGCTACCTCAAAGGCAATGACGGAATTTTCAATATGGATTATTACGATGTACTCATCGGTAATGACCTGAATGTCTATCCCTCGTACTATGAGCCCTGGGGCTATACACCGCTCGAAAGTGCCGCATTCAATATTCCGACCATTACAACCGACCTCACCGGCTTCGGCCTTTGGGTAAACTCGGTGCTTGGCCATACAGGCAAGCTCAATGATGGTGTGGAGGTTATTGCTCGCAATGACAGCAACTATTTCGATGCAGCCGAGGAAATTACAAAAACAATTCGTATCTTTGCAAAACTTTCCGAAAAGGAGGTTGCGGCTTGTCGTAAAAAGGCAGCAAAAATGGCCGAAAAAGCATTGTGGAAGCACTTTATAAAGAACTATATGAAGGCTTACGATTTTGCGTTGAAGGCTGCCGCACAGAGAATAAAAAAGTAAATAAACATTTAATTAAGAAAATATGATAGCTATTAGTAACACAAACCAACCCGGTTGGAAAACTGTTAATGTAAAGTCTTATATTCCTGAGACTCTTAAACCCCTCGAAGAGATTGCCCACAACCTTTGGTGGGTGTGGAACGAGGAGGCACGCGAGCTTTTTACTATGCTCGATGCAAAACTTTATGAGGAGTGCGTAGGCAACCCCGTATTGTTGCTCGAAAAATTGGGCGTTGAGAAACTCGACGAACTTGCAAAGGATAAGGCTATTCTCGACAAATTGAACAAGGTATATGCCAATTTCCGTAAATATATGGATGTCAAGCCCGATGCTAACCGTCCTTCGGTAGCATACTTCTGTATGGAGTACGGTTTGACAAGCGTTCTCAAAATCTATTCAGGCGGTCTCGGTATCTTGGCCGGTGACTATTTGAAGGAGGCTTCTGACTCTAACGTTGATATGTGTGCCGTAGGTTTCCTGTATCGTTACGGCTACTTCACACAGTCTTTGTCAATGGACGGTGCGCAGATTGCGAACTACGAGGCACAGAACTTCAACCAGCTCCCCCTCGAACGTGTTTACGAGGCCGACGGTGTAACTCCTATGGTTATTCAGGTTCCCTACATCGACTACTATGTACACGCTAACGTGTGGAGAGTAAACGTAGGCCGTGTAGCCCTCTATCTCTTGGATACCGACTTCGAGGCCAACAGCGAGTACGACCGTCCCATTACTCACAAACTCTATGGTGGTGATTGGGAAAACCGCTTGAAACAGGAGATTCTTCTCGGTATCGGTGGTATGATAGCTTTGGAGAAACTTGGTATCAAGAAAGATATCTATCACTGCAACGAAGGTCATGCAGCTCTCTGCAACCTCTATCGTTTGACACAGTATATCAAGAGCGGTTATACATATGAGGAGGCATTGGAGATTGTACGTGCAAGCAGCCTTTACACTGTACACACACCCGTGCCCGCAGGTCACGACTACTTCGACGAGGGACTCTTCGGCAAGTATATGCGTGGCTATGCAAGCCAGCTCAATATCACTTGGGACGACCTTATGAACCTCGGCCGTGAGAACGCAGGTGACAAGAACGAGCGTTTTTGTATGTCAATCTTCGCTTGCAACACTTGCCAGGAGATCAACGGTGTGAGCCGTCTGCACGGTGCCGTTTCAAAATCTATGTTCGCAGGTATCTGGAAGGGCTACTATCCCTCGGAGAACCACGTTGGTTATGTAACCAATGGCGTTCACTATCCCACTTGGGTTGCTCCTGAATGGGACGAGCTCTACAAGAAGAACTTCGATCCTTCATTCATCGGCGACCAGTCGAACGAGTCAATCTGGCACGCAATCGACAAGGTGTCTAACGATGTTATCTGGAAGACACGTGTTACACGCAAAAAGAAACTTATCGATTATATCCGCAAGGCATTCAAGGAGGATTGGTTGAAGAACCAGGGCGATCCTATGCGCATTGTTGATGTTGTAAACAAAATCAACCCCGATGCACTCGTTATCGGTTTTGCCCGTCGTTTCGCAACATACAAGCGTGCACACCTTCTCTTTACCGACCTCGACCGTTTGGCAAAATTGCTGAACAACCCCGAGCGTCCCATCCAGTTCCTCTTTGCAGGTAAGGCTCACCCCCACGATGGTGCAGGTCAGGGTCTTATCAAACGTATCATCGAGGTTTCACGTCGTCCCGAGTTCATCGGCAAGATTATCTTCCTCGAAAACTACGATATGGACTTGGCTAAATTGCTCGTTTCGGGTGTGGATATCTGGATGAATACTCCTACACGTCCTCTCGAAGCATCAGGTACATCGGGCGAGAAGGCTCTTATGAACGGTGTCCTCAACTTCTCGGTACTCGACGGTTGGTGGTGCGAGGGTTACAAACCCGGTGCAGGTTGGGCTTTGAAAGAGCAGCGTACATACCAGAATCAGGAGTTCCAGGACCAGCTCGATGCCGCAACAATCTACTCTCTCTTGGAGAACGAAATCCTTCCCTTGTACTACAACCGTGGCAAGAAGGAGTATTCAGACGAGTGGGTTGAGTGCATCAAGCGTTCAATCTCGCAGATTGCTCCTCACTTCACAATGAAACGTCAGCTCGACGACTATTACAGCAAATTCTACTGCAAGCAGGCCCAGCGTTATCACCGTCTGGTTGCCAACGATTCAAAGGTTGCACGTGAACTTGCTGCTTGGAAAGAGGCTGTTGCTGCAAAATGGCACGCAATTGAGGTTCTTTCTGTTGAGAGCGAGAACGATTTCTTGACAGGCAATATGGCTGCCGGTGCCAACTATGACATAACAATCAAGGTTGACGAGAAGGGCTTGGACAATGCAGTTGGTATTGAGCTCGTTGTACTTGCTCCCGATGCTAACGGTCGCGAAGAAATCTTTGCAGTATATCCTTTGGAGGTTACAAAGCGCGAGGGTAACATCTTTACTTTCCACGCTAATGTAGCTCCCGGTAATGCAGGTGCATTCAAAGTGGCATTCCGTATGTTCCCCAAGAACGAGGAACTTGCTCATCGCCAGTCATTTGCATACGTTAAGTGGTTCGCTTAATAAAGGAATACACATATAAATAAAACGGCACAGCCCGGGAGAAATCTCCCGGGCTGTGTTTTTTATGTTTTATAGTAGTTAAAAAAGAATAATCTTTCGGAAATTTAACCGTAGGCCGGTGGTGCAGTCAATTTTTTTAATTTATTTTGCACAAAAGTATTTGCAATGTGTAAAATTCTTATGCAATTTGCACGCAATTCCTTTTATGGGGCAATTAATAAACGGATTCTATAACTCGCATAAAACGGGAAACATATATGAAAAAGACAATCTTCCCACTGCTTCTGCTGGTGAGCATAATATGTAACGCGCAATGTGTCATGGAGAAAAGCATTGAGAGCAAAATTCTCGGTTGCAAGAAAAACTATTGCATATATCTCCCACAGGGTTATGCCGATGGTGGTGAGCAATATCCGGTTCTTTATCTTCTGCACGGTCTTACCGACAACCATACAGCCTGGCGCGACAGAGGCAATATAAAAAACATAGCCACGGAGATTTTTAAAAGCGGCAATGCAAAAGAGATGGTTATTGTAATGCCCGATGCCGGTACGACTCACGACGGTTATTTCAACCGTGAGGGTTGGCGGTACGAGGATTTCTTTTTCGATGAACTTATTCCATATATAGAAAATAATTACCGCATAAAAAGCGGTCGCAATTACCGCGCTGTCGCCGGTCTCTCAATGGGAGGTGGCGGTACCATAGGCTATGCTTTGCGTCATAGCGGAATGTTCTCATCGGCCTATGCAATGAGTGCTCTTGCAGGAATGGTCGAGAATAGTTGGATAAGCAATGACCCCGATATACGTCGTCGTCTTTTTATAGAAAGTGTTGTTGAGCATAACAATATAACCATTGTGGAGAATGCCGGTGAAAAAATGCGCGACGGCATAGCCTCGGTACGTTGGTTCATTGATGTAGGTGACGATGATTTCCTGTTCGACAATAATATGGATTTTATAAAAGCTATGCGTAAACAACGTATACCTTATCAATTGCGCGTGCGTGATGGCGGACATACCTGGCAATATTGGCAGCAGGCACTTTATATTGCACTGCCTTATATCAGCGATGGGTTTGGAGAATAACAGCTAATGTAATCAAGCAAGAACATCTATAAATGGTAAAAAACTCGAAACACTATGCATACCGATAAAGACAAGCGATATACAAAAGAGGAGGAGAGAATAAATGCAATATCCCACGCGGCAGGTATTGTTGGCGGAATTATTGTAGGTGCGCTCTTCATTGCAAAAGGCAATGAAACGGGGCTCGATGGTTGGGGAATGGCCAGCCTTTGGCTATACATATTCGGAATGTTGAGTTCTTATATCTTTTCGACATCCTATCACGCCTGCTCCCCCTCATCACCCTGGAAACGCCGTTTGCGCAAGCTCGACCACTCGGCAATCTATTGGCACATTGCGGGTAGCTATTCCCCGCTGATGCTCATTGCGTTGCGCGATGTCGGCTATTGGGGGTGGGGCATTTTCATCTTCTGCTGGCTATGTGCCATTGCCGGAACCATTGTGAGTTTCTGCGGGCTTAAAAAGCATAACAAGATAGAAACTGTATGTTTTGTACTTATGGGGCTTACCATTGTTGTTGCTATGAAACAGTTTTGGGAGGCGGTTCCTCTCGCTGTTTTCCTGTGGGTATTGGGTGAGGGTGTTGCCTACATAACGGGTGCAGTCTTTTACAGTTTCCACAAAGTCAAATATGTGCATGCGGTGTTCCACTTCTTTGTTCTGCTGGGAACGCTATGCCATATGATGGCTGTGTGGGAAGTGCTTACGCGATGAATATTATCGGGCGGCTGTGCGGAATGAAAGGCATAGCCGCTTGTTTTTTCTGTAAAAAGTGATAAAAGAGTGCGAGAACTAAATTTAAACCGTTTCTTAAAGGTAATTCCCGTTTTTTTTGATTATTTTCGCAAATTAAATGTATAATCAAATAAAGCAATATAAAATGTTCCGTACAAAAACCTGTGGCGAACTTCGTTTGTCCGATGTAAATGAGAAAGTGACTTTGAGCGGTTGGGTGCAACGTGCACGCAAAATGGGCGGTATGACCTTTGTCGATTTGCGCGACCGCTATGGTATAACACAGCTCGTGTTCAGCGAGGATGCCAATGCCGAACTATGTGAGAAGGCTTCGCATCTGGGCCGTGAATATGTTATTCAGGCTACCGGTGTCGTGAGCGAGCGACAGAGCAAGAACTCAAACATTCCCACCGGTGATATTGAGATTATTGTAAGTGAGCTCAATATCCTTAACGAGGCTGCAACGCCTCCCTTTACAATAGAGAACAACACTGATGGCGGCGATGATATACGTATGAAATACCGTTATCTCGACCTTCGCCGCGAGGCTGTGCGCAGCAATCTTGAATTGCGCCACAAGATGACTATGGAGGTTCGCCGTTACCTAGATTCTATGAACTTCATTGAGGTTGAGACACCTATGCTCATAGCATCGACACCCGAAGGCGCCCGTGATTTCGTTGTACCTTCGCGTATGAATCCCGGCCAGTTCTATGCTCTCCCGCAGAGCCCGCAGCTCTTCAAGCAGCTGCTTATGGTGTCGGGCTTCGACCGTTATTTCCAAATTGTGAAGTGTTTCCGCGACGAGGACTTACGTGCCGACCGTCAGCCCGAGTTTACACAAATCGACTGCGAAATGAGCTTTGTGGAGCAGGAGGATGTCATATCACTTTTCGAGGGAATGGCAAAACACCTCTTCAAGACAATACGTGGTGTAGAACTCACCGAAGCATTCCCCCGTATCACCTGGCACGATGCTATGAAATATTATGGCAGTGACAAGCCTGATACACGTTTCGATATGAAGTTCGTGGAACTTATGGATATTATGAAAGGGCACGGTTTCGGCGTGTTCGACAGTGCTGAATATATTGGCGGTATCTGTGCGAAGGGTGCTGCGACATATACACGCAAACAGTTGGATGCTCTTACCGACTTTGTACGTCGCCCGCAGATTGGCGCAAAAGGTATGGTGTATGCCCGTGTAGAGGCCGACGGTACCGTGAAGTCGAGTGTCGACAAGTTCTACTCGCAGGATGTGCTGCAACAGATGAAAGCTGCCTTTGCTGCCGAGCCCGGCGATCTTATACTCATTCTCAGTGGCGATGATACAATGAAGACACGCAAGCAGTTGTGCGAGTTGCGTCTTGAAGTTGCGCAGCAGCTTGGCTTGCGCGACAAGAACAAGTTCTCGTGCCTGTGGGTTGTCGACTTCCCATTGTTCGAGTATAGCGAAGAGGAGGGCCGTTATATGGCAATGCACCATCCCTTCACATCGCCCAAGCCCGAAGATATTCCCTTGCTCGATACCGATATGGGTGCTGTACGCGCCAATGCTTACGATATGGTTATCAACGGTGTTGAAGTGGGTGGAGGTTCCATCCGTATATATGACAGTGAATTGCAGAACAAGATGTTCGAACTGCTTGGCTTTACTCCCGAACGTGCACAGCAGCAGTTCGGCTGGTTGCTCGATGCATTCAAATATGGTGCGCCCCCTCACGGTGGTCTTGCCTATGGTCTCGACCGCTGGGTAAGCCTCTTCGCCGGCCTCGACTCTATACGTGACTGTATCGCATTCCCCAAGAACAATTCGGGCCGCGATACAATGATAGATGCCCCCTCGGTATTGGAGCCTGCACAGCTCGACGAGCTTAACATCCTTGTCGATATAAAGAAGTAATCACTTTTCAGCATTTGCGATATATGAACAAGATTTCAGTCATAACGGTCTGCTTGAACAACCTTGCCGAGCTAAAACGCACGGTCGAGTCGGTTCTGTCGCAGACATATAACGATTTTGAATTTGTGGTTGTAGACGGCGGTTCCACCGACGGCTGCAAAGAGTATATCGCAGGCGTGGGCAGAATAGACCGATGGGTGAGCGAACGCGACAGCGGCGTGTACAATGCAATGAATAAAGGTGCGCGTCTTGCCACAGGGAAATATATCCTATATCTCAATTCGGGCGATATATTTTACAGCAACGATGCTCTTGAAAAGGCAGCGGCGCAGATAGATGATGCCGATTACTATATGGGAATTGTGCGCCGTGTGCCCGACACCGACGCTATGCCTCCTTTCCTTCACATACCACCCGCTGTTATGACCGTCTATTATTGCGTGAACAATTCCATTCCGCACCAGGCGACATTCATAAAGCGCGAGTTGTTTGGCAAACGTGCCTACAATGAAGGGCACAAGATTGTGTCGGACTGGGAACATTTCTTTGAATCGTGGGCTGTTGCCGGCTGTTCCTATTCGATGATTGATGTTGTTGTTGCCGAGTTTTATTGCGGTGGCATTTCGAGCAACGAAGAGCAGTGTGCAAAGGAGCGAAACGAAGTGCTCGACTCATATTTGCCGGCCGGTATAAAAGCCAGGATGCTTTCGGCCGATAAGTCGAAGTTTGAGCGTAAGATATGCGAGGCTATGACTTGCCGCCCTGTGAAGCGCGATATGATGTTGCTGAAATATACATTCAAGAGATTGTTGAAGGATTTATTTGCCAAACGATAAAAAAATATATTTCTTCTACAAAAAACAGCAGCGTTGCCATTGTGCAACGCTGCTGTTTTTTGTAAATAACCGTATCTCTTATTTCAAATTCTCAATGAAGAATTTTGCAATGCGTGTGAAGAGGTGGAAACGGGTGTTGCTGCCATAGTAGATACTATGATTGCTGTCGGGGTAGAGTGCCATTTCGAACTCTTTATTGGCCTGTGTAAGTGCGTGTGTGTAGCGTATCATATTACGCAGATGCACATTGTCGTCGGCAGTTCCGTGAACGAGCAGCAGCTTGCCATTGAGCTTGTCGGCATTTACAATGGCCGAGCCCTTGTCGTAACCCTCTTTGTTCTCTTTGGGAGTGCGCATATAGCGTTCGGTATACACCGTGTCGTAGAAACGCCAGTCGGTGGGTGCTGCAACGGCAACACCGGCCTTGAAGACAGCTTCGTCCTGGCTCATTGACATAATTGTGTTATAGCCGCCAAAGCTCCAACCCCATATACCTATGTTCTCTTTGTCAATATAGGGTAGTGTGCCCAGATATTTTGCCGTTTCAACCTGGTCTTTGGGCTCATATTTTCCAATGTTAAGGTATGTGCACTTGCCGAACTCTGTTCCGCGACCGCCTGTTCCGCGACCATCGACACATACCATTACAAAGCCTTCGCTTGCCATATAGCTCTCAAACATTGCATTGCCGTAGTTGCCGATGTACCAGCTGTCGTTGACCTGTTGCGAATAGGGGCCGCTGTACTGGAACATTACCACGGGGTATCTCTTGCCGGCATCGAAATCGGCAGGCTTAATCATCCAGCCGTTGAGCTGCACGCCATCGGTTGTTGTAAATGTGAAGAACTCCTTTGTGGGCATATCGTATTTTGCAAGACGCTCTTTGAGGCTGCTGTTGTCAATGAGTGTCTCAATGCGTTTGCCGCTATTGTCGTTGGTTGTTACAATGTGTGGTGTGTTTATGTTCGAGAAGGTGTTTATGAAGTATTTCATTGTGCTGCTGAACACGGCGCTGTTGGTACCTTCACCATTGGTGAGTTTTGTGGTCTTACCCTTGCTGTTGGTCTTGTATATGTTGTCGCGCAGAGGGCTGCCGGCATTGCTCAAATAGTAATATTCGTTCTTTTTCTTGTCGTAGCCGTAGAATTTCTTTACCTCAAATTCTCCTTCTGTTATGGGGCGCACAAACTCGCCACCTGTGGTATAGAGGTATAGGTGGTTGTAACCGCTGCGCTCGCTATGGAGAATGAAGTGGTTGTCGAGGAACTCGATTCCGGCGTACACCTGCTCGTTGAGATAGGTGTCGCTCTCCTCGCGCAGTATGCGTTTGCTTACTCCCGAAAGCGGGTTTACTGCAAAAATGTCCATCACGCTCTGGTGACGGTTTAGTGTGAGCACCGCAAGCGTTGCCGGGTCTTTGGTAAATTTAATGCGGGGAATGTATCCCTCTTCGGGCAGGGGAACGTCAAGAGTGCGTGTCACGCGGCTCTTTATATCGAACGAGTGTACGGTCACTTTTGAGTTTACGGCTCCCGCAACAGGGTATTTGAAGCTGTAAGGTGCGCAATAGGGTTCCATCGCCACGTTCTGTTTTCCTGTGGGTATGTACATTGGCATATCGTACATCATAACCTCGCTCTCGTCATATTTTACATAGGCAAGAACCTTGCTGTCGGCACTGAAATCATACGAGCAGTTGGTCATAAACTCCTCTTCGTTAACCCAGTCGGGTATTCCGTTTATTATCTTGCCGGCTGCTCCATCGGTGGTTATCTGCGACTCGCTGTTGTCGAAGAGCAGCTTGACAAGGAAAAGGTTGTTGTTGCGCACGAAGGCAATCATTGTGCCGTCGGGCGAGAACTTGGGAACCTGTTGTGCTCCATTTTCCGAAAGGGGCACGGCCTTGTTGTTCTTGCGCGAGAATATGTAATGCTCGGCAGTGAACGAGTTACGGTAGATGCCTGTGGTGCTTGTCTGCAAGAGTATGCGGCTTTCGTCGGGCGAGAAGAGGTAGCCGTCGATGTGTTTCTTGTCGAAACCGCGTGCTGTTGCAGCGTTGAAGAGGGTGTCTACAATTACACCGTTTTTGAACGAGCCCATAAGAATCATTGTGCGGTCGTTGCTCATTCGCGCAAAGTGTTCGCCGTCGGCCATTGGTTGAATGGCAGCATAAGTTTGCGGCCAGTAACCTCCGTACATCGCATCGGTCAGCTTGAATTTGTCGCCGGCCTGCATTGCGATGGCAACAAATGCTGTGATAATGAGTGTGAGAAGTTTTTTCATCGTGTGTCTTTTAAATTACTATGTTTTTGTTTTATGGTTACGAAGATAGTCAATCTTTTTTACATTAGCTCCCGAAAAGGGATATATAATCGTTCCCTTTTTGTACTTTTGCAATATTATGAGTGTAGTTGAACGTTTTTATTACAACGATTTCGGTGCTTTCCTGCAAAGCCACTTCCCCTTCAAGGTGCAGAAAATTACCCTTGACGGCGGTTTCTCGTGCCCCAACCGCGATGGTTCAAAAGGGCGTGGCGGTTGCACATATTGCAACAACCGTACCTTCAACCCCGCCTATTGCCACCGCGACAAAAGCGTTGCCGAGCAGATGCGTGAGGGTATTTCCTTCTTTTCCCGCAAGTATCCGCATATGCGATACCTTGCCTATTTCCAGGCATATACCAATACTTATGCCTCGCTCGAAGTGTTGCAGCAACGTTACGAAGAGGCACTTGCCGTTGAGGGGTGTGTGGGCATTGTTATAGGTACGCGCCCCGACTGTATGCCCGACAAACTGCTCGACTACCTTGAAGAACTCTCCCGCCGCACATTTCTGCTTGTGGAGTATGGCATTGAGAGCTGTGACGATGCGACGCTCTTGCGCATTAACCGCGGACACGATTACGCTACGGCTGTCGATGCCGTGCAACGCACTGCCGCCCGCGGAATATATGTTGGTGCGCACATTATACTTGGTTTGCCGGGGGAGGAGAGGCGCGACATTATGCGACAGGCAACGGAACTGTCGAAACTGCCGCTCACAACTCTTAAAATGCACCAGCTGCAACTGATACGCGGTACCCGTATGGCCGAAGAGTATGCAGCCTTTTCCGGTGATTTCCACCTTTTTGCTCTTGACGATTATATAGAAACCGTCGTCGATTATGTTGAACGTTTACGCCCCGGTCTTGTGCTCGAACGTTTTGCATCGCAGTCGCCCAAAGAGCTTCTTATAGCTCCCGATTGGGGGCTTAAAAACCACGAACTTGTTGACAAGGTGAAGAAACGTATGCGTGAGCGCGATACCTGGCAAGGGCGGTTGTATGTGGAGTAGGGGAATTACAATTCAATCCGTTATTCTCCCGCGGGTACGTTGCCGCCTTTATCTCTCTTGGGGCGGCGGTGATAGCGGCGGCGTTGTGGCTTTCTCTTGCCTTCATTGCCATTCTCGGCGGGTTTTATCTTTTCTGTTGCCTGTGTTGCCTGGGGCTCTTTCTTCGCTTTTGGTTTTCCGCTTTCCCTGCGGCTTTTGTCCTTGCGCCCGTGAGTGCGTCCGCCTTTCCCTCTCCTGTTGCCTCCGTGTTTGCCACGGTTCTCTTTCGTAGGTGAATATTCGGGTGCTTCGCCCAGCTCTTCGGGCAGGGGAATCTTGGTAACCTCCTGTTCCATAAAATCCTCTATGCGCTTGAAGTACTGCTGGTCCTCGACCGAAACAAAGGTTATGGCGCGTCCTTTGGTATTGGCACGCGCCGTGCGGCCCACTCGGTGAATATAGTCGTCACAATCGCGCGGAACGTCGTAGTTTATCACTATGCGTATGTCGTCGATGTCTATTCCGCGGGCAAGAATATCGGTAGCCACAATGATGTCGATTTTGCGGCTCTTGTAGCGGAACATAATCTCGTCGCGCTCGGCCTGTCCCAGGTCGCTGTGCATTTCGCCCACGTTGAACCCACGCTTTTTAAGTGCAATGGATATATCCTTTACCTTGCTCTTGCGCGAAGCAAAGAGTATTACACGCTCGGTGCTTTCGTTTTCGAATATGCTCTTTATTATACCCATCTTCTGCCCTTCGTGGCACACATACGCCTCCTGTGTGATGCCGTCGGCAGGCTTTGCAAGCGAGAGTGTTATCTGCAATGGGTCGGTGAGTATGTTTGCGGCCAGCTTGCGTATCTCTTGTGGCATTGTGGCCGAAAAGAGCATTGTCTGCCGCTCTTTGGGCAGTTTGCTTGCAATGGTCATAATATCGTTGTAGAAACCCATATCGAGCATACGGTCGGCTTCGTCGAGGATGAAGAAGGAGACATGCGAGAGGTCGACATTGCCCAGGTTTATGTGGCTTATAAGGCGGCCAGGTGTGGCAACTATTATGTCGGCTCCTTTCGCCATACCGCGGAGTTCCTGTTCGTAACGTTGCCCGTCGTTGCCGCCATAGACAGCCACGCTTGAAAAGGGCATAAAGTATGTGAAACCTTCGAGCTGGCGGTCAATCTGCTGTGCCAGCTCACGTGTGGGGGCCATAACAATGCAGTTCACCGCGTCGTCGGGATAGCCGCCCTTGCACAGCTTGTTCAGCACGGGCAACAAATAGGCTGCGGTCTTTCCTGTTCCGGTCTGTGCCACACCAATGAGGTCGCGACCGTCCATCAACGGTTGTATGGTCTGTTCCTGTATAGGGGTACAAGTCTCGAAACGCATTGCATCGAGTGCATCGAGAACTTCATCTTCAAAATCGAAATCGGTAAAATACATATCTGCTTTTTTCTCTCTTTATTTAGGAGCCTTTTTGTAAAGGTATAATGCTATGAAACTGAATAGGATGTTGGGTATCCACACTGCGAGGAACACCGGCATCTGCTCGGCAAATGCCGAAGATATTGTCTGGAACAGGATGTATGAGAAACTCAATCCGAGGCCTATTCCAAGTGAGAGGCCCATACCGCCTTTTGTCTTTTTCGACGATAGCGATGCGCCGATAATTGTAAGTATAAACGCTGCGAACGACATTGCAATGCGCTTGTGGTATTCCACCTCAAAGGGTTTTATGTTGGCCATACCGCGGGCTTTCTGGCGGTCGATGTAGCGGCTCAACTGCGGGCTTGTCATTGTCTCCTGTTGCCCTTGCGAGATGAGGAAATCTTCGGGCTCTATGTTTATGATGGTGTCGAGCGGCTCCTTATAGCTCGAACGTATAATCTCCTTGTCGCCGTCGAGTTCGCGTATCATCCAGTTGTAGGCAGTCCATTTGTTCTTCTCGTCGGGGTGATATTTTATGCTTCTTGCAGTCATGTGTGATACAAGTTTCTTGTTCTCGAACCTGTCGAGAGAGAAACTGGTGCCCATATTGGTGTGCTTGTTGTAGAAGCCTATGTAAGCTACAACATTCTCGTCCACTTGCAGCTGTATGTTTTCGGCCGACGTGGTCTTTTTCTTCTTGTCGTTGTAGTGCTTTACCTCGAACTCAATTCGCGTTTCGTTACCTAACGGAATTATGTATGCACTCAATATGTAGGTGAGCAGGGCAATGAATGTTGCCGATACCATATATGGGCGCAGCATTCGTTTGAAACTTACTCCCGATGCGAACATTGCTATTATTTCGGAATTTTCGGCAAGTTTCGATGTGAAGTATATTACCGAAATAAATACGAACAATGCACTGAATGTGTTTGCATAGTAAGGTGCAAGGTTTAGGTAATAGTCGAAAATTATCTCCGACAGGGTTGCGTTCGATGTTGCGAACTTGTCTATTCGCTCGTTGTAGTCGAACACGACAATTACGGTGATAATGAGTGCCAACGAAAAGAAATAGGTTCCCAGAAATTTACCTATTATATACCAGTCGAGGCGTTTCAACTTGAATATTTCTAACCACTTTTTCATAGTAACGTTCAAAAGCTGTTTGCGTTTCCAATGTAATATCTCTTATGCCGTAAGCCTTTTATTTTGTTGTTTTTATAGTCGGCGTGTCACCTGTTCCAGCATGTTCTTTTTCCATTCGGCATAATCGTCGGCAAGAATGTGCTTGCGGGCCTCTTGTGTGAGCCACACGTAGAATGCGAGGTTGTGGAGCGATGCTATTTGCAGTGCCAGATACTCCTGCGCTGCGAACAGGTGGCGCAGGTATGCACGGCTGTACTGCCTGTCGACAAACGACTCGCCATCCTCTTCAATGGGCCCGAAGTCGTATTTCCATTTTTCGTTGCGCATATTCATAATGCCCTGTTTGGTGAACAGCATAGCATTGCGCCCGTTGCGTGTGGGCATAACGCAGTCGAACATATCTACTCCGCGCTCAATGCCTTCGAGTATGTTTGCCGGAGTTCCAACACCCATAAGGTAGCGTGGTTTGCCGGTGGGCAGAATTTCATTTACCACTTCAATCATTTCGTACATCTTTTCGGCCGGTTCGCCCACTGCAAGGCCGCCTATGGCGTTGCCCACGCACTCTTTCGATGCAATGTATTCGGCCGACAGGCGGCGCAGGTCGGGATAGACACATCCTTGTACAATGGGGAAGAGTGCCTGTTCGTACCCGTACTTCGGTTCCGTTTCGGCAAGGCGTGCCACGCAACGGTCGAGCCAGCGGTGCGTGCGCTCCATCGATTTTTTTGCATATGTGTAGTCGGCGGTGCCGGGTGTGCACTCGTCGAATGCCATAATTATGTCGGCACCTATGCTACGCTCAATGTCCATAACTCTCTCGGGTGAGAAAAAGTGCTTCGAGCCGTCGATGTGGGAACGGAATTCCACTCCCTCTTCGCTCATTTTTCTGATATCTTTAAGCGAGAATACCTGGAAACCGCCGCTGTCGGTGAGTATGGGGCATTCCCAGCTGTTGAACTTGTGCAAGCCCCCTGCTTTTTCAAGGATGTCGAGCCCCGGTCGCAGGTACAGGTGGTAGGTGTTGCCAAGTATTATCTGTGCTTTCACGTCGCTCACCAGGTCGGGTATTTGCACTGCCTTTACTGAACCCACTGTGCCAACAGGCATAAATATGGGTGTGAGTATGTCGCCGTGTGCAGTGCTCAACACGCCTGCCCGCGCATTGCTCCCCTTGTCGGTATGTAGTAATTGAAATTTCACCTTCTTATTTATCTTGTGTGATTAGGTTTACAGGGTTCTTTACTTTCTCGTTCAACAGGGCAATCTTGAAGACTTCATTTATGTCATCGACATAATGGAAAGTGAGCCCTTGCAGGTACATCTCGGGTATGGCATCGATGTTGCGCTTGTTCTCCTTGCACAATACAATCTCTTTTATGCCGGCACGCTTTGCGGCGAGGATTTTCTCCTTTATTCCGCCAACGGGCAATACTTTGCCGCGCAGGGTTATTTCACCTGTCATTGCAATGTTGGGCTTGACCTTGCGTTGTGTGAGTGCCGATGCAAGTGCTGTTGCCATTGTTATGCCGGCCGAAGGGCCGTCTTTGGGTATCGCGCCCTCGGGAACGTGGAGGTGTATGTTCCAGTTGTCGAAAATTTCGTAAGGTATGTCGAGCTGGCTTGCGTGCGACTTTATGTATTCAAGTGCAAGCATTGCCGACTCCTTCATTACATCGCCCAGGTTGCCTGTGAGGGTTATCTTGTTGCCGCTGCCACGGCTCAGGCTGGTTTCAATGAACAGTATTTCGCCTCCCACGGCAGTCCAGGCAAGGCCTGTTACCACTCCGGCATACTCGTTGCCCTGGTAACGGTCGCGCGAGTATTCTATGGGGCCCAGCAACTCGGCAAGGTTCGCGGGTTTCACGGTTGTAATCTCAAACTTGCCTGTGCTTGCCTTCTGGCACGCAAGACGGCGGAATATCTTGCTTATCTTCTTTTCAAGGCCGCGTACACCCGACTCGCGTGTGTAGTTCTCGATAATCTTCTCAATGGCAGCCTTGTTTATGGTTATCTTTTCATTGCCTATTCCGTTAGCCTCTTTCTCCTTTGGTACAAGGTGACGCTTGGCAATCTCTGTTTTCTCTTCGGTGAGATAGCCGCTGACCTCAATGAGCTCCATACGGTCGAGGAGTGGCCTGGGTATCTCGCCCAGGTTGTTGGCTGTTGCAATGAACATAACCTTTGAGAGGTCGTAGTCGATGTCGAGGTAATTGTCGTGGAATGTGCTGTTCTGTTCGGGGTCGAGCACTTCGAGAAGTGCCGACGAGGGGTCGCCGTGGTTGGAACCCTGTCCCACCTTGTCTATCTCGTCGAGTATGAATACCGGGTTGTCGCTGCCGGCCTTCACGAGGTTTTTAAGTATGCGACCGGGCATAGCTCCTATGTAGGTCTTTCTGTGTCCTCGTATTTCCGACTCGTCGTGAACACCACCAAGCGACATACGCACGTATTTGCGTTTGAGTGCCTCGGCAATGGACTTGCCCAGCGATGTCTTTCCCACTCCTGGAGGGCCGTAAAGGCATATTATGGGCGATTTCAAATCGCCGCGCATCTTTATTACGGCAAGGTGTTCAAGAATTCTCTCCTTCACCTTGTCGAGCCCGTAATGGTCTTTGTCGAGTGTCTTGCGTGCGTTGTCTATGTCGAGGTTGTCGGTGGTGCAGTTGCCCCAGGGCAGGCTCACGAACATCTGCAAGTAGTTGAGCTGAACGTGGTAGTCGGGTGTCTGTGGCGGTATGCGGTCGAGTTTTGCAACCTCCTTGTTGAAAATCTCTTCAACCTCTTTGCTCCACTTCTTGTTTTTAGCCTTGTTCTTTAATTCGGTGGAGTCCTGTTCGGGAGTGTTTACGCCAAGTTCTTCCTGTATATTCTTCAATTGCTGTTGCAGAAAGTACTCCTTTTGCTGCTGGTTAAGCTCTTTCGACGTGCGTTTATGTATCTTCTCCTGTATTTTTAGCAGTTTCATTTCCACATCCAACATTGAGAGTAGCTGGTAGCCCTTCTCCTTTATGCTGGTTATGCGCATCAACTGCATTTTCTCCTTTATGCTCAAATTGATGTTTGCGCATATGAAATAGAGCAACAGCATATTGTTGTTTATGCTCTTGAAGGCAAATTCTGTGTCGTGTCCCTGGTTGCCGTCGTGCAGGCTCATCAATTTGAATGCCTTTTCGCGGCAATTGTTCATAAGAACAGCGAACTCTTCGTCTTTGGGGTTCGGTACTCTTTCGGGTGCATTCTCGACATTGCCATACAATATCTTGCCTGTTTTTTCTGTCGAAAGCAGCTTTATGCGTTGCATTCCCTGGATGACAGCCGTGGTCTTGTTGTTGGGCATCTCGAATATCTTGACGACTTTTGCCACAACTCCATATTTGTAGAGGTCCTCGTAACCGGGCTCATCCACTTCGGGGTCTTTCTGGCAGAATACGGCTATAAGACCATCGTTCTTCATATCCTCTGTTGCGTTCTTTACAACTGCGAATGAAGAGGGACGGCCTATCCCCACGGGCAATACAGCGGTGGGGAAGAGTACCATATTGCGAAGGGGGAGTATCGGCAGACTGCCTTTTATTTCGGCCATATGATTGGCCACTTTATCCTCTTCGCTTTTCTCTATTTCCAAGAAAGGGATATCGATGTTTGTATCCTCGCTATCTTCTCTCATTTCGGTGTCTTCAAAATTCCAATCCTCTAAATTACTCATCTTCTTGTCTTTATCTGTTATGTCGTTGCACTATGGTTATTCCCATAAGGCGTGCATTGTCTTAAAAACGCGAATATACTACTATTTGTCGACTTGCCGAAATTTTTTTAATTTTATTATAAAATTATTGTTATAATTTAAGCATTGCACGGGTGTCGGCAATTTGGAAAAATTAAGATGCTTTTCGATTTCTTTTTGTCGCTCATTTGTTGTATCTTCGCAAAATAAAATCAAGGTGCGTTGAAGGAAAAAAAGGACATATTATTCTTGATAAATCCGAAATCGGGTGTAGGCGGCAAGCGTTCCGTGCCCCGTTTTGTGAGAACTCTTCTCGACAAGAGCAAATTCAACGTGACCATTAAGGAGACGCAGTATGTGGCTCACGCCTGCGAACTTACAGCCGAGGCTGTGGCCCGTGGGGTGGATATTGTGGTTGCTGTGGGTGGCGATGGCACTGTAAATGAGGTGGCCCGTTCACTCATAGGCAGCAATACTGCGCTCGGTATCATACCTTGCGGTTCGGGCAACGGCCTGGCTCGTCACTTGGGAATCCCTATGGATATTAAAAAAGCCGTCGAGTTTATAAATACCGCCGGGACAATAGCTGTCGATTATGGTAAAATAAACGGACATCCGTTCTTCTGCACCTGTGGAATAGGTTTCGATGCGTTGGTGAGCAATAGCTTTGCCCACGGCACCCGTCGAGGCCTGCTTGGGTATATGAACCAGACCTTGCTCGATTGGCTGAATTACGAGCCCGAAGTTTACGAAATAGAGGGTGAAGGATTCAAGAAGAGCTATAAGGCTTTTCTTGTTGCTTGCGGCAATGCGGCGCAGTATGGCAATAATGCTTATATCAGCCCCAACGCCTCTATGCGCGACGGTCTTTTGAGCATAACAATCCTTGAACCCTTTCCGGCGGTCGACGTTCCATTGATTCTGGGAAATCTTTTCGGCCGTTCGCTTGACAAGAACAGTCATATCAAGACTCTTGAAGGCAAGTGGATCAGAATTAAGAGAAGTGCTGCCGGTCCGGTGCATTTCGATGGTGAACCGGCGATGATGGATGCCGAAATTCTTGTGGAAACGGTTCCGCAGGGGCTTAATGTACTTGCTGCTCCCGGGTGGGATGGTTACAGCGCGGTGGTTCCTATGTACAAACAGATCTTCGAGCTCATAAGCACCCCTGTTGCAAACGTGAATATAACGCTGCCGAAGGTGGAGTTCACATTGCCCAATGTGGATGACCTGCTGCCGAAAATGAATATAAACGATATTAAAGAAAAATTGCCGCAGATACCCTCTTTGCCCGCCTTTAAGAATGTGCGCCGTCGCGTAAGGAAAGGCGATAGGGGTGGCGAAAAGAATCGTGCCGACGAGTGATCTTAAAGTTCGCCTGCATTTTCGCAACGGGCGTAGCGGATATTCAATGAATTTGGATAAAAAGTTTTTACATTCTTTGCGTTACTCGATTTTTAGATAGAAATCCCTCAACAACTCTTTTGCCTGCGGGCTGTACTCTCCCGGAGCACTTTCCAGAACGAGTTCAAAGGTTTGCGGGTTTGTGCAGGCCCCTCTCCGGAATTCAATCAGAACCCTCTTTGCTGCTTTGCGTGGGGTGGTGCGCACATAGGTTATGCGTTGTGCCGAGAAACCTTTGAACGTTGCTTGCAGTTCCCACTCGTCGCTCACCTCGCAGGGTATTATTATTGAAATTTTTCCTTCTTTTGTGAGAAGGCGGGCAGCCTGTTCGAAGAACGAAGCCGGGGTGAGTGTGTCGTTGTGTCGGGCAAGAGAGCGTTGCTCGTCATCGCATTTGAGGCTGTTGCTGAAATAGGGTGGGTTGCTCACTATGCAGTCGAACGGCTCAGCTGCTTTAAAAATGTTTATATCGCAATTGGTGATTTCTATCCTTTCGCTCCACGGCGATTTCTGCGCGTTTTCTTTTGCCCGTTCGGTGGCGGCGGGGTCTATTTCTATTCCGGTGATGTACGCATCGGGGCAACGCTGTGCTGCCATTATGGATATGAGCCCGGTGCCTGCACCTATGTCGAGAATACTTCTGCAATTGTCCGTGTCGAACCAGGCTCCCAGCAAGCAGCCGTCGGTACCCACTTTCATTGCGCATCCATCCTGCTCAATGGTGAATTTCTTGAATTTGAAATAGTTGTTCGACATCTTGTTATGAAATAAAAGCTGTGTCGGGGGTGACACAGCTATGCTTTTGTGAGCCAAATCCGGGACTCGAACCCGGGACCTACGCATTACGAATGCGTTGCTCTACCAACTGAGCCAATTTGGCATTTTCGCATTCCAATGCAAAGACAGCAACAAACGAGCAAGAAACACAAAGCTTGTTTTGTGGTTTTTACAGCGAGTGCAGTCTGTTTTCGCAATTCTATTGCAAAGACAGCAACAAACGAGCAAGAAACACAAAGCTTGTTTTGTGGTTTTTACAGCGAGTGCAGTCTGTTTTCGCAATTCTATTGCAAAGACAGCAACAAACGAGCAAGAAACACAAAGCTTGTTTTGTGGTTTTTACAGCGAGTGCAGTCTGTTTTCGCAATTCTATTGCAAAGATAGTGATAAAATGGTTTATGCAAAACAAACATCAAAAAAAATAATAATAAAATTAAGGTGCTTCTTGTGTACCTATAAATAAATTTTATATCTTTGCGCGTAAATTTAGAAAATGATGAATAAAGTTTGTCATAATACAAAACAGCAGTCATTGAAAGGGTGCAGAATTGTCACCTTTTTATCTATTTTGTCTTATGGCAGAAGTATAATGCACACTAATTTTGTTTTTTTATAAAAGTCGTTTCGCTGAAACGGCTTTTTTTTATATCTTTACGAAATGAAAACAGAATGGTAGTGCGCAACGGCAAACTATTTTAAAATTATACAAAATTTATGGAACCTCTATTACACGAATGTGGTGTTGCGATGATTCGCCTGCGTAAACCTCTTAACTACTACAAAGAGAAATATGGAACGTGGGCCTATGGAATGAACAAACTGTTTCTGCTGATGAACAAACAATATAACAGGGGTCAGCAGGGAGCCGGAATCGCTTGCGTAAAACTGAAAGCATCGCCCGGTGAGGATTATATGTCGCGTGAACGTGCCGAAGGT
The DNA here is from genome assembly GCA_015060885.1 of Bacteroidales bacterium. Classification (GTDB taxonomy): domain Bacteria; phylum Bacteroidota; class Bacteroidia; order Bacteroidales; family Bacteroidaceae; genus HGM04593. Next base: position 16,638 of record SUXO01000016.1, on the reverse strand, counting down.
TCGGGTGCAATATCCGAAGTTTTTGCTGCTGCTAATAAAGATATCATGTCACATCCCAAAGACAAGAAGGGTAATGCCGAATATGCCTATCGCAATTTTGCCTTTGCCGGTGAATTGTATATGGGTCATTTGCGCTATTCGGGAACAGGCCGCACAGGAATGCAGTATGTTCACCCATTCTTGCGCCGCAATAACTGGCGAGCCAAGAACCTTGCCCTTTGTGGTAACTTCCACATAACAAATGTTGACGATGTCTTCCACGAACTTGTTTCCCACGGTCAGCACCCCCGTGTTTATGCCGATACATACATAATGCTCGAACTTATGGGGCACCGTCTCGACCGCGAGGTGGAACGTGTCTTCAAGGAGTGTGAGCAGGAGGGACTCGAAGGTATGGACATTACCAATACCATTGAAGAACGTATAGACATTACCAATGTTTTGCGCACGTCAACCCCGATGCTCGACGGCGGTTATGTATTCTGCGGCATAACAGGTAGCGGCGAGATGTTTACAATGCGCGACCCCTGGGGTGTGCGTACAGCCTATTGGTATGCCAATGATGAAATTTTTGTTGTTGCAAGTGAGCGCGCCGCTTTGCAAACAGCAATGAACCTCAAAGCCGAGGATGTCATAGAGATGAAACCCGGTGAGGCACTCATAATGAACAAGAGAGGTGAATTGCGAAGCGAAATTGTAATACCTCAAAAAGCATTCCTTCCCTGTTCGTTCGAACGTATATATTTCAGCCGTGGAAACGATGGCGATATATACAAGGAACGCAAGATGTTGGGCTCAAATCTCAAAGAGCAAATCCTTAAAGCGATAAATTACGACCTCGACAATACCGTATTCTCCTTTATACCCAACACTGCCGAGATGGCATTCTATGGTATGGTCGAAGGAATGGAGGAGTTCCTTAACGACTGGAAGATGAAGGAACTTACATCGGGCAAGCAGTTCAGCGAGGAAGATATTCTGAATATCGTATCGAAAAAGGTGCGTCAGGAGAAGGTAGCCAACAAGGATATAAAGATGCGTACCTTCATTACCGCCGGCGACAAACGTAACGACCTTGCAGCCCACGTATATGACATTACATACGGCACAATAAAGCCAAAAGTCGATAACCTTGTGGTAATTGACGATAGTATTGTGCGCGGAACTACATTGAAACAGAGCATTCTTAACATACTCGACCGCTTGGAGCCCAAGAAGATAATCGTGGTATCATCATCACCGCAAATACGTTATCCCGACTATTACGGTATTGATATGGAGAAGTTCGACCACTTCGTGGCATTCAAGGCAGCCCTTGATCTTCTTTACGAGCGTGGTAAGCGTGCTCTCATTGACCAAACCTACAAGGCTTGTCTTGAAGAACTCAAAAAACCATATTCAGAACAGGTCAACTGCACACGTGCAATCTATAAGCCTTTCACCCCCGACGAAATATCTGAAAAGATTGGCGAACTGTTGAAACCTGTCGATCTGAAAGCCGACCTTGAACTTGTGTTCCAGAGCCTCGAAGGCCTGCACAATGCTTGTCCCAACCATCTTGGCGACTGGTATTTCAGCGGTATATATCCCACTCCCGGCGGTAACAAGCTCGTGAACGAGGCTTTTGTGGAATATTACGAAACCTATTTGTACAGATAATAAACAACATAAACAAGGATATGAAATCAAAACTGAAAAAGGTATTATTACTCGGTTCGGGCGCATTGCGCATCGGCCAAGCAGGCGAGTTCGACTATTCGGGCTCACAAGCTCTTAAAGCACTCCGTGAAGAGGGTATTCAGTCGGTACTCATCAATCCCAATGTGGCAACCATCCAAACTTCTGAGGGTATTGCCGACAAGGTCTACTTCCTCCCCGTAGATGTACACAACGTGGAGGAGATAATCAAGAAGGAGCGTCCCGACGGTATCTTGCTTGCATTCGGTGGACAGACAGCACTTAACTGCGGAACAGAACTCTATCAGAAGGGAATTTTGGAGAAATATGGCGTTAAGGTGCTTGGTACATCGGTCGAGGCCATAATGTACACCGAGGACCGCGACCTCTTTGTGAAGAAACTCGACGAAATACCTATGAAGACTCCCGTGAGCCAGGCTGTGGAGAGTATGGAAGATGCTCTTAAAGCAGCCCACGAGATTGGTTTCCCTGTTATGGTGCGTTCGGCCTATGCGCTCGGAGGTCTTGGTAGCGGTATCTGTCGCGACGAGGAGAGCTTCGTTAAACTTGCCGAGAGTGCCTTCACCTTCTCGAACCAGATTCTTGTAGAGGAGTCGCTCAAAGGCTGGAAGGAGATTGAGTTCGAGGTTATACGCGATGCCAACGACCACTGCTTCACCGTAGCAAGTATGGAGAACTTCGACCCCCTCGGTATTCACACCGGAGAGTCAATTGTGGTGGCACCCACCTGTTCGCTCACCGAAGAGCAGGTGAAGTTTTTGCAGGAGATTTCGGTAAAGGCAATACGTCACCTGGGTATTGTGGGTGAGTGTAACATACAGTATGCCTTCAATGCCGAAACAAACGACTATCGTGTAATTGAGGTGAATGCCCGTTTGAGCCGTTCATCGGCTCTTGCATCAAAGGCAACCGGTTATCCCCTTGCTTTTGTGGCAGCAAAGATTGCATTAGGCTATACTCTCGACCAGATAGGCGAGATGGGTACTCCCAATTCGGCCTACAAGGCTCCTGAACTCGATTACCTTATATGTAAGATACCCCGCTGGGACTTGACAAAGTTCGCCGGAGTTTCACGACAGATTGGTTCGAGTATGAAATCGGTGGGCGAAATAATGTCCATCGGCCGCTGCTTCGAAGAGGTTATACAGAAGGGCCTCCGTATGATAGGGCAGGGAATGCACGGCTTTGTGGGTAATGAACACACACATTTCGATAACCTCGACGAGGAACTTGCCAACCCGACCGATATGCGTGTATTCTCAATAGCTTCGGCTTTGGAAGAGGGCTACACCGTGGAGCGCATCAGCGAACTCACGAAGATTGACCCCTGGTTCCTGGGCAAACTGAAAAATATTGTAGACTACAAAGCAGTTCTTATGGGTTACAACACCCTTGAAGAACTCCCCGAAGAGGTGCTTCGCGAGGCTAAACGACTTGGCTTCTCCGACTTCCAGATAGCACGTTTCGTGCTCAAAGAGGAGAAGAATATGGAGAGTGGCAACCTTGCCGTTCGTGCCCGCCGTAAGGAACTTGGTGTTCTCCCGGCTGTGAAGCGCATAAATACCGTGGCTTCGGAACATCCCGAACTCACCAACTACCTTTATATGACATACGATGCAAAGGGTTACGATGTGAACTATTACAAGACCGACAAGTCGGTGGTGGTTCTCGGTTCGGGTGCCTATCGTATCGGTTCATCGGTTGAGTTCGACTGGTGCTCGGTGAACGCTGTGCAGACAGCCCGCAAGCTCGGCTACAAATCCATTATGATTAACTACAACCCCGAAACCGTATCGACCGACTATGATATGTGTGACCGTCTTTACTTCGACGAGCTCTCGCTCGAACGTGTACTCGACGTAATCGACCTCGAACAGCCCGGCGGTGTAATTGTTTCGGTGGGTGGACAGATACCCAACAACCTTGCGATGAAACTCCACCGTCAGTCGGTGCCCATACTGGGAACTTCGCCCCTCTCTATCGACCGCGCCGAAAACCGTCACAAATTCTCGGCAATGCTCGACCAGCTCGGTATTGACCAGCCTGCCTGGAAGGAGCTTACCAGCATAGAGGAGATGGAGGATTTTGTGAACAAGGTGGGCTATCCCGTGCTTGTGCGTCCCTCATATGTGCTTTCGGGTGCAGCAATGAACGTGTGCTACAACGAAGAGGAGTTGCGCGAGTTCCTTAAAATGGCAGCCGATGTGTCGAAGGAGTTCCCCGTTGTGGTTTCTCAATTTATGATTGAAACCAAAGAGATTGAGTTCGATGCTGTGGCACAGAACGGTGAAGTAGTGGAGTATGCAATTTCGGAGCACGTTGAGTTTGCCGGTGTTCACTCGGGTGATGCAACACTTGTGTTCCCCGCGCAGAAGATATACTTCGAAACTGCACGCCGCATTAAGAAGATAAGCCGCAGAATTGCAAAAGAGCTCAACATTTCGGGTCCTTTCAACATCCAGTTCCTTGCCAAGAACAACGAGGTGAAGGTAATCGAGTGTAACCTGCGTGCATCGCGCTCGTTCCCCTTCGTTTCCAAGATATTGAAACGCAACTTCATTGAGACAGCTACACGCATAATGCTCGGTGCTCCTTACAGCCGCCCCGACAAGTCGGCGTTCGACATCGACTGGATTGGTGTAAAGGCTTCGCAATTCTCATTCTCGCGTTTGCACAAGGCCGACCCCGTGCTTGGTGTCGATATGTCGTCGACCGGTGAGGTAGGTTGCATTGGCGACGACTTTGAAGAGGCGCTCCTCAATGCAATGATAGCCGTGGGGTACAGCGTTCCCAAGAAGAATGTTATGGTATCATCGGGCGCATCGAAATCGAAAGTCGACCTGCTTGAATCCACTGCAATCCTCGCATCAAAGGGATATAACATCTTTGCTACTGCCGGAACAGCAAAATTCCTGAACGACAACGGTATAAATGCAACCCCCGTGATGTGGCCCGACGAGGAACCTAATGCCGAGAACAATGTGATGCAGATGATTGCCGAGCATCGTTTCGACCTCATTATAAACATTCCCAAGAACCACACCAAGCGCGAGCTTACCAATGGTTACAGAATACGTCGTGCGGCCATCGACCACAACATTCCGTTGATAACCAATGCCCGCCTTGCAAGCGCATTCATACGCGCGTTCTGCAAGATTGACGTAAATGAGATGCCTGTAAAGAGTTGGGACGAGTATAAGTAATAGATTTTATTCTTGCTTATATAAGAGAATTCCACTCCTTATATATAATAGCAAAGCCACTCACTTGCAATAGATGAGTGGCTTTGCTATTCTTTTTTTGCAAATTTTCGGCTAAACTGTTGCATAACTGAAAATAATAGCGTACCTTTGCAACGCTTTAAGGAACTACTTGGAGCTGAATGGTGGTTATAGTTCAGTTGGTTAGAGCGTCAGATTGTGGTTCTGAATGTCGTGGGTTCGAGTCCCACTATCCACCCGAAGAGAGAAGCAAATGCTTCTCTCTTTTTTGTTATCTGTATTGTCGAATTGTTTTTTTTGCGCTATTTTCGCATTCAGTAATCAACGTACAACCAATTATGAGATTTTCAGTAGTTCTTTTTCTGTTGGCAACGGTAAGCATCAGTTTGTCGGCGCAGACAAAAAATATCAATGGCAAGGAGAACAAGGACACTATCGTTATGCCGCAATATCCAGGCGGCCACGAGGAGATGATAGAGTTTCTCTTTGCCGAAACAAATTATCCCGACGAGGCATACGAAAAGAAGGAGAAAGGCGAGGTGCTTGTTGGTTTCACTGTGGAGGCCGACGGCTATATCTCTATGGCACAGGTGCTGAAAGGGGTATCACCCTCGCTCGATGCCGAAGCGGTGCGTGTGGTAAGGAGTATGCCCAAATGGATACCCGGCACACGTAACGGCCGCCCCGTGAGAGCCGAACTGTCGATACCCATAAACTTTAAACTTATACTCAAAAACAATTATTACAACGCCAAGGCACTTGAAAACGGAATAACAAAACCAACAGCACGCGAGAAACGTCGTGCAGCGCGTTGGTGGTCGGGCGAATAAATAAAAATTGAAAATATGTCAAAGGAGGTACAGAACAGGGTTGATGCCCTTCGTAAATATATGCTCTCGAACGGGCTTTCGGCATTTATCGTGGTAAGCAGCGATGCCCATAGCAGTGAATATGTTGCCGACTGCTGGAAGTCGAGAGAGTGGCTCACCGGTTTCGACGGCTCGGCCGGTACTGCTGTCATAACACTTGCCGATGCCTGCCTGTGGACCGACTCACGCTATTGGCTTGCAGCAGAGCAATCCTTGCAAGGTACAGGAATAACTCTTATGAAGGATGGGTTGCAGGGCACTCCATCCATTACGGAGTGGCTGTGCCGCAATCTTGAACAGGGCAGTGTTGTAGGTGTCGATGGCACCGTGTGCTCCATTGCCGAGGTTGAAGAGTGGCTCAATGAACTCTCTGTTGCAGGCTTGTCGCTCGAAGCACGGCACACGCCTTTTGATACTATATGGGAAGACCGTCCTTCGGTTCCCACCCACAAGGCATTCGTTATGCCACAGGAAACAAGCGGGGAGAGTGTAACGGACAAGTTGCAACGCCTGCGTGCCGAACTTGCAGAATTTGGGGCCGAAGGAATGCTTGTTACAATGCTCGACGAAGTTGCCTGGCTCACCAATCTGCGTGGCAATGATGTCGATTACAACCCTGTCACGGTAGCCTATCTTCTTGTCACGGCAAGCGAGGCAACCCTCTTTATCTTGCCCGAAAAACTCACACCGCAGGTTCGGGCGCACCTTGCCGATGCCGCTGTTTCCACAGCCGGCTATAACGATGTGTGGCAAGCCCTTGCAACATATTCAGGTAAGACCTTGCTTGTGCAGCCCACACGCTGCAATGCGGCAGTTATGGAGTACTTGAACCAACAATGCACACCTATCTATGGGAATTCTCCCGTCGCGGCAATGAAAGCCGTGAAAAACAGCGTGGAAATCGCAGGGTTCAGGCAGGCAATGCTGGCCGAAGGCATTGCAATGGTTAAACTGCTTCATTGGTTACAGCCGGCGGTTGAAAAGGGTGGTGTGACCGAGCTCGATGTCGACAGGAAACTGACAGCGTTCCGCAGCGAGGATAGCCGTTTTGCCGGCCTCAGTTTTGCTACAATCGCAGCCTATGGTGCCAATGCTGCAATAGTGCACTACGAACCCACAGAGGAGAGCAACGCAACGCTGCAACCGCAAGGCTTCCTTCTGCTCGACTGTGGCGGGCAATACACTTGCGGCACCACCGATGTTACCCGTACAATTCCTTTGGGACCACTCACCGACGAAGAGAAACGCGACTACACACTTGTGTTGCGCGGCCACATATCGCTTGCAATGGCACATTTCCCGCAGGGAACCTGTGGTACACAGCTCGATGTCCTTGCCCGCCAATGGCTGTGGCAGAACGGCGAGAACTATCTGCACGGAACAGGACACGGAGTGGGGCACTTCCTCAATGTGCACGAAGGACCGCACCAGATTAGAATGAACAATATGCCGGCACCCCTCCTGCCCGGTGTGACCGTTACCAACGAGCCGGGGCTTTACAAAGCCGGCCGCCACGGCATACGCATTGAAAATACAATGCTTGTAAACCATTGCGAAACCACCGAGTTCGGCGATTACTGCTCGATGGAACCGCTCACATTGTGCCCCATAGACAAAACCGCCATAATACCCGAACTCCTGGGAGGCGAAGCAACAGCCTATCTCAACGAGTATCACAAGAAGGTATATGAGGCTCTCTCGCCCCATTTGAGCGGCGATGTTTTGGAATTCCTTGAAAAGGCCTGCTCTGCGTTATGAGAATAAGGGACTTTGGGGTGCTCATTATTGCAATTATGCTGGTTGCCTGCGGAGGAAAAACCCCGCAGACACCCGTGGAGCTCATTGCCCACGCCGGTGGCGAGGTCGATGGCTGTGTATATACGAATTCCCGCGAAGCACTCGAAAAATCGGTTTCCGCAGGCTATCGTTACATTGAATTCGACCTTCTTTTCACGGCCGACAGCGTGTTGGTTGCCGCCCACGATTGGGAACTCTTCAACTCGCAGACAGGGTATGCCCACAAGGGCGACACCGCCCCCACATTTGCCGACTTTGCTTCACGCCGCATTCTTGGCCGATACACACCGCTATCGGCGGCCGATTTAAACCGTTTCTTTGAGTGTGATTCTGCAATATACCTTGTGACCGACAAGGTTTCGGCCCCCGAAGTGCTTGCAGCCTATTTTCCAAAGCTCAAAGAGCGAATGGTGGTGGAGGCATTCTCGTACAGCGATTACAAGAGGCTTGTACAGCAAGGCTACCATCGTGTGCTTTACTCCTGCCTTGCAGGCGATATAAGCGGTGCGCTTGTGAAGCATCTGCTGTTTCACAGGCTTTTCAAAGGGCCTAAAATCGAATGGATAACAATGTATGCAGGCGAGCTCGACAATATTGCATTCCGCCTTATTGATGCGCTTGCCGCTTTTAATATAGCACTCTTCACCATAAACGATTATGCCCAAATTCCCCAAAACAAGTTCAGGGACATAAACAAGGTGAAGATGATATATACCGATAAGATAAAAGACAGTAGCTTGTACAACAAGGGCTCGGAATTTTAAAGTGAACACACTTCCTATTCTGAATAAAAAATTCTTGGAAGAAAGAATATTCTCTTTTTTGAGCATTAGTTGCTGAAAAATGCTTAAATTTGCGTCGTCGGTGGGAACAAAGCCGCGAGTAAGCGAGAGCAAAGAAAATTTAATTTGCTTTGCCGAGCGGGAGTGGTTTCGTAAAACAAATCCATTGACATTGAAAGCATTTTGCAAAGTCCTAACCTGTAAATTCGCCAAAATTTTCTATAAGGGACCGGAGCAACTAATGCTCATACTGTGTTTATACGTCACCAGGCAATGCCTGGTAGGAATGAATGTATATTCACGGCGTGGGAATATTGTTTCTTCTATGTTCATCTTATAGAGGGCGTTTGGCGATGCCCGCAGGTTAATGGACGTAAGGCAGTAGCTCTCACGTCTTTTTTATATCCATCCTTGTGGAATCTCGTGGTGCTTCTGCTCATAGTTTTTACGAATGATTAATGTATAATAAAAACCTTTTAACCATGAGAAAAATTTACTTAAAACAGTTGTTGGCATTACTGCTATTGATATGTGGCGTAATTTCAAGCAGTGCAAACGAGAATGATGTCCGGACATTTATTACCAAAAGCGACATTGCCTATTATTGCATAAACAATTTATGGTACAGATTTATTGACAATGAACTCTGGGTTGTCGGTCATAGCAATGATATTGACGTAATAGATATTCCGGCCGAAGTTGTTCTGCCTTCCGGTGTAAAGGATTCTGTTAAAGTTATCGGGTCGGAATCTGTTGCTGATGAGGATGGCTATATTGTAATTCATCCTTTTGAGGGTAAAACACACATTAAAGGTGTTCATATAGCCGAAGGTGTAAGAGGAATAGGTATTATGAACTTCCAAAATTGTAAAAGTTTAAGTGAACTTACTATTCCCTCAACATTAAGAATTGGTGTAGGAACATTGGATGGCACCATTGGTTATAATGCTTTTGCCGGTACTGCGGTTAAGAAAGTTACTTTAAACAGAAAGACTTCAAGTTTTTCTATCCTGCAAATATCCCCCAATGTGGTGGAAGAACTTATTCTCGGAGATAAGGTTGAAACAATTGCAGAAAGTGGCTTTGCCTGTTCTCCCAATCTTAAAAGTGTGGTTATAGGTGAGAATGTTACCCAAATAGCTGATTTTGCTTTTCGCGGGTGTACCGAACTTGAAAGTATTGTAATTCCCGAAAGTGTTACCGAGATTGGCGAGGGTGCCTTTGATGGCTGTTCAAAACTCAAAACCGTAGTCATAGGCAACAATGTAAAAACCATCGGTGCCAACGCTTTTCGCGGTTGCGCTATGCTTAAAGAGATAGTTATCCCCAACAGCGTAACCGAGATAGGCCAGAGTGCTTTCAGTAACTGCGACTCTCTTGCAAAGGTGAGCATAGGCGACGGCATCAAGGTAATAAGCCGATATGCATTTAAGGAGTGCAAGGAGTTGCTCAATGTCGATTGGGGAGCAAATGTGGAAATTATTGATGAAGAGGCTTTTTATGGTTGCAACAAATTGCAGGCAGCAAATCTGCCGGCCGGTACAAAGAAAATACATAGAGAAGCATTCCTCGGTTGTTCAAGTATTGCGAGTATCTCCATTAACGGTGTCGATTCAATAGGAAACCGCGCATTCAAGGGTTGTACTGGAATTACCGAAGTTACAATGCCTGAATGTTTGAAAACTATGCAAAATGATGTCTTTGCTGGGTGTATCTCCATTAAAGAGGTAACGATAAACAGTAAAGAGACAACCAGTGCTTTTTCGGGCTTTGCATCAATTGAAAAAGTTACATTGAGCGATAATGTGGAAACAATTTCCACAAATGCTTTCAATAACTGTTCGGGGCTTAAAGATATTGTTATCGGAGCTAACGTAACAATCATCGGTAGCTCTGCTTTTAGAGGATGTAGCGCTATCGAAGAAATGATAATTCCCGACGGGGTTACATATCTGGAAATTTATGCGTTGTCGGGTTGTTCATCCTTAAAGAAGGTCACAATAGGCAAGGGCCTGACTGGTGTTCACGGTCAGGCATTCAATGGTACAACTGCTATTGATGCACTTGTGCTTGATTGTAAAGAGGTTAAGAATTGGTTCAGCGCGTATACCAATGGAAACTTCAAGAATCTAAAAAGTGTTACACTGGGCGATAATGTGGAAATTGTAGGTGAGCGGGCTTTCTATAAGAATGCAGCAATAACTGATATCCGTTTGGGTAAGAATATCACAGGAATTGCAAAATCGGCTTTCTGCGGCTGCTCCGGGATAACATCGATGGAAATTCCTGCCGGCGTAACAAAAATAGGCGAGGGTGCTTTTGGGGAATGTACCGGGCTTAAAAGCGTGGAATTGCCGCAGCAACTCGACACCATAGCAAGAGAGGCTTTTTATAACTGTTATAACCTTGAAACAATAGAAATCCCCAATACGGTAAAATGCATTGAGCTATCGGCCTTTTATGGTTGTACGGGGCTGACCGGTATTGCAATCCCCGAAGGAGTTGAAAAAATTGCTGACAGCACTTTTGAAAAATGTACAGGACTTACAAGCATAGTTCTGCACGACAATATTACAAGTGTAGGCACAGGCGCGTTCAGAGGTTGTACCGGTTTGAAGAGTGTTACATTAGGTACCGGTGTGGCAACCATTGTAAACAATGCGTTCCGTGATTGTTATGCACTGAAAGTTGTGTATAACAACTCGGCGTTGAACATAACAGCAGGTGCGACATCAAACGGTTATGTGGCATATTATGCAACAACTGTGATTACCCCCGACAATAGTGCCGATTATGATTTGCAAGGCGATTATATGTTTACAACAATTGATGGGATTCCAACACTTGTGGCATATCTCGGTGCCGATTCAGTGTTGATACTCCCCGAAAATTATAATGGCGACGATTATCATTTGCTCGATAAGGTGTTCTATAATTGCGACAATATTGCAAGCGTGACAATTCCCGACGGTGTTGCAAGCATCGGAGTATCTGCATTCTACGACTGTGATAACCTTGAAACTGTTGAAATAGGCGATGGTGTTACAACTATCGGGGAGAGTAGTTTTTATTCCTGTGATGCTTTGACAACAGTTGAAATGGGCGATGGCGTTACAACAATCGGAAATAGAGCATTTGAGGCATGTGATGCTTTGACAACAGTTGAAATGGGCGATGGTGTTACAACTATCGGGGAGAATTGTTTCTATTCCTGTGATGCTTTGACAAGTATTGTGATTCCTGACAACGTAACCGCTATCGGGCGCTTTGCGTTTGGCTATTGCAGTGGATTGAGCGAAATTTGGATAGGCTGCAATGCGACATCTTTTGGGAATTATGCGTTTGGCTACTGTACTTCTCTCTCTTCTGTCTATGTAGAAGCAACTACACCGCCAACAATATCATCAACAGTATTCAGCAATAATTCGGCAACACTTTATGTACCCACCGGTACCAAAGAGGCCTACCAGGAGGCAAATAACTGGAAAAACTTTGCCAATATTGTCGAGATGGATTTTGGAATGGTTGGCGATGTCGACGGCGACGGCACTATTGATGTTGCCGACGTTACAACCCTCGTGGGCTTGATACTTGGCAGCGACACAAAAAACTCTGCTGCCGATGTCGATGGTGACGGTACAGTGGATGTTGCCGATGTAACAAAGGTTATCTCGGTAATACTTGGCACCGATGCCGGGGTTGAAGAACCTGATGCTCCTGTAATGATACCCGGCACAGCTGTCGACCTGGGCCTTTCTGTCAAGTGGGCAAGTTGTAATGTCGGTGCCAACGCAGCCGAAGAGTTCGGAAATTACTACGCTTGGGGTGAAACCGAGGAGAAGAGCGACTACTCTTGGGAAACATATAAATATTGCAATGGTACCTCCTCTTCGTTGACAAAATATTGCACCAGCAGCAGTAATGGTACCGTGGATGGCAAAACAACTCTTGAACCTTCCGACGATGTGGCGCATGTAAAGTGGGGTGGCTCATGGCGTATGCCCTCGATTGATGAAATGTTTGAATTGCGTAATAAATGCACTTGGGAGTGGACCTCCCTTAATGGTGCTGCCGGCTACAAGGTGACCGGTGCTAACGGTAATAGTATCTTTTTGCCTGCAACAGGTTATATAACCGGTACAGATGCATATTGTCCGGGCTCGGTCGGCGGTTATTGGTCAAATTCGATAAATAGTTCGGTTTTTGGTGCCAATGGTCCACTTTTTGGCAGTACAAACTATATGATGTATGCCTATTACCGTTACAACGGCCTTCCTGTGCGTCCTGTTTGTCCATAATGTAATATAGGTGATGATAATAAAACGATGGTGGCCAGCAGGTCACCATCGTTTTGTATATATATATGCAGAATGTTTCTCAACCCTTCTTTTGTGGGGATTATGATGATGTTTTACAAACCGGCAGAACAATTTGTAAGGGATATTGAATTGTGCAGATAGTGCTATTACTCCTCGTCGGGAGTGTGAAGGATAAGCGTTGTAGCACCGAGCGTTATAATGGCTCCCGCTTCTATGCGCAGCCTTTCTCTCTCACCAAGCACGCGGTTCATTACGAATGTTCCGGTGACACTGCGGTTGTCGCGTATGGTGTAAGTGAGTTCGTTGCCGTAGCCGCGTTTTACGTTCACTATGCAGTGGCGGCGGTCCATACTGGGGTCGCTTGTCTCAATGGGAAGGGTTACCACGGTTCCTTTGTTGTAACGCCCTATGAGGTTGTCGCCCTCCTGCAAGGGAAGTACCTGCTTGAAGCAGAAACGGTTCTCGATAACTACAAGATAGCCCAAATCCTCGGTTTCTACCTCTTCGTCGCTGCCTATGCGTATGGTGAAACTCTTTCGGCACTGCTCGCACTCGAACACAAGTGATTGCCCCTCTTCGTATCCGCTTGCATCGAAATCGATAGGGTGGTCACATTTGGGACAGATTATTTTCTTCATTATCGGGCTGTTGTTTGTAGAATCCACGCGTCGGGGAAGGTGCCTTTAATCTCCTTTATTGCCGCTGTGGCATCGCTGTTGCTTTCATACTCACCGATGGATATTCTGTGACGGCCGCCGCCTTTTACTATGGTGTATTGGGCTTGCATCTTTACCGACAGCTCTTCAATGGCGAGCTGTGCGTTATCCTCGTTGGGGGAGCTTGCAACAATTATATGGAATACTTTCTTGTTCTCGGCGGGTGTGCTTGCAACCGGTTCTGCCTGGGTAACCGCCATCTCCTCGGCAGGCTCGGCAATGCGCAGGATATCCATATTGCCATTGGCATCTATGGGTGAAATCTCGCAATTCTCCACCTCGGTTACAGCCTGTACGGGAGCGGGTGCGCTCACCTGTTGCATCATTGTTATTAGTTCGTTCGACGCAAAGCCTGTGAACGATGCCTGCATATTCTGCTTGAATGCGCTGTCGCTCATAGGTGTCACAAAGATGAATGTGAGTATTATGGCTGCCGCAGCGGCAATGTACTTGCCCAAGTCGCGTCGTCTTATGACAATGTTCTTCTCCTCGCAGTTACGCAACTGTGCAATGGCGAAGGGCTCGAACCCGAAGTTTGCGGCATCGTCTATTCCGTTGGCATCGACCTCGAACGATATGTTGCCGTTGATGTTCATATGAAATGTTCCCAACTCGCCGAAACGTACCACGCTGTTCTGCGAGAGATTGCCACGAAGTGTGTCGATGTGCTTGTTCAGCAACTTGTTTGCCTCGTCGTAAGAGAGTTGCTCCCTTTCCATATACTCCGATATGAGCAGGGCATCGTCGGCTGTCACTTTGGGGTTGAAACGCATTGTGCGGCAGGGAGGCATAAAAATCTGCTCCTCTGCGTTGTAACAGGCCGGAACCTCCTCGGCGAGGAATGCACCGAAACCGGGCATAATCACGCAGTCGTGGCGTGCTATGAGATACGATATATGTCCAACTAATTTTTCCACGTAGCAAAAATAATAAAAAATGTATTCCCAATCAAATACTATATTATAATTTTTTATGAAGAAAATCATTTATTCTCTGTCGTTGCTTACCGAGTGTGAAAAAAACACTATCTTCGCACTTGATAAGGGAAAAATATGGCAAGAAACAAGGAACTGCGTAAGATTGAGTTGTTATCTCCGGCCCGTAATCTTGAAACGGGAATTGCTGCCGTGAACAGCGGGGCCGATGCGGTGTACATTGGTGCAGCGCAGTTCAGTGCACGCCAGGCTGCCGGCAATTCGGTCGACGATATTTCGCGCTTGGTCGAGTATGCTCACCTGTTCGGTGTCAAGGTATATGTCACGTTCAACACCATACTTGCCGATTCCGAAATAGCTCCTGCCGAGCGGTTGATAAAGGAATTATATGAAATTGGCGTGGATGCGCTTATAGTGCAGGATATGTCGGTATTGAAGATGAATATCCCGCCCATACCTCTGCATTGCAGTACGCAGATGGACAACCGCACGGTGGAGAAGGTGCAGTTCCTTTCGCAAGTGGGTTTCCCCCGCGTTGTGCTTGCCCGTGAACTCACTCTGCAACAGATTGCCGACATACACAAGGCGGTTCCCTCTACCGAATTGGAGGTGTTTGTGCACGGAGCCCTGTGTGTGAGTTACAGCGGTCGCTGCTATGCATCGCAGTACTGTTTCGGCCGCAGTGCCAACAGGGGTGCCTGTGCGCAGTTCTGCCGTCTCCCGTTCGACCTTGTCGACAGTGAAGGGAACGTAATATGCAGCGACAAGCACCTGCTCTCGCTCAAAGATATGAACCGCAGCGATATGCTCGAAGATATGCTCGATGCGGGAGTGACATCGCTGAAAATTGAGGGAAGGCTCAAAGATGCTTCGTATGTGAAGAACATAACTGCCTATTACCGCAGTAAACTCGATGCTATATTTGCCCGTCGCACCGAATACTCGCGCGCTTCGTTCGGAAGGGTGGAGCCTCACTTCACACCTGCTCCCGAAAAGAGTTTCAACCGCGGTTTCACCGACTATTTCCTCAAAGGAACGCGTGACAGCATAACCTCGTTTGCGACACCAAAATCGAAGGGCGAGTTTATGGGACGAGTGAAGAGCGTGTCGCGCAACTGCATCACGGTCGATACCACAGCATTCAACAATGGCGACGGTGCCTGCTTCATAACATCGGCAGGCAAGTTGCAGGGCTTTCACATAAACCGTGCCGAGGGCAACCGCATATTCCCGCAGAATATGCCGGCAATAACACAGGGAACAGAACTCTTCCGTAATTACGATTGCGAGTTCGAGCGCACTCTCACGCGCCCCGACAACCCCCGCCGTCTTGCAATTACGCTATCTCTCCGTGACAGCGACAGAGGCTTTGAACTCATTGCCGTTACCGAAAACGGGGTGGAGTGCCGTGTTCGTCAGGAGGCTGCAAAGGAGGAGGCGCGTTCGCCACAGAAAGAGAATATTCTGTTGCAACTGAAAAAATGGGGTAACACTCCGTTTGTGGTGTGCGGCGTGGAGGTTTCAATGGGTGGCAACTGGTTCATACCATCGTCGCTGCTTGCCGATATGCGCCGTCGTTTGTGCGATGCGCTTGTCCGCAGTTTGCAGGAACAGGCCCCACGCGAAACGATGCCGCCTGTAAATCCAAATGTGCCTTGCGGCTGCGAAACAATCGACTATGGCGGCAATGTCTCAAATGCCCTTGCACGCGACTTCTACATTGAGCACGGTGCAAAGGTCGTCGCCCCGGCCTTTGAGCAGATGCCCGTGAAGGGGGCTTGTTTGATGACCTGCAAGCATTGCTTGAAATACTCCTTCGGGTGGTGCAGCAAGGATGGCAAACCTTCGCCTTACAAGGAACCTTTCTGCATTGTGGCGGGCGATGGCCGCCGTTTCCGCCTGCAATTCAATTGCCGCGATTGTGTTATGTGTGTCGTGGCTGACGAATAGTTCCTGTACGCCATCTTGCGATGGGTGCCGTTTTTTGGGGTTTACCTGCAAACGCTATAAACTTACTCAACACTTTCCGGTGTTATTTTCGGCTATTCTCTCAATTAAGTGAAGATTTCTGCTGCACTTTTTGAAAAAAGTGCACAAAAACGTGGGCAGTCGTACTTACCATTGATAAATCCAAGCTCGGCTGCACTCGCTTTGTGTGTAAGCAAGCTTTCACTCGCTCGTTTGTACAAACTTTCGGCACTTGCTTTGCTCACAAGTCGCTGCTATGCTTGCGACATTCTTCGGTCGCTACGTGCCTTGCCGCTCACTACTGGTCGCAATGCTTGGGCGTGGCACGACTCG
>SUXO01000015.1 GCA_015060885.1 Bacteroidales bacterium | reverse complement strand
GGTTCAGTAGAAATTTAGTGTGGACAAATTGATTCTTTAATAAGTTGTGCTCCCTCACGCAGCCCTTTGTATAACGAAATAACTCACGTTCGGCATAATGCAAATAAATTTGCTTTCTTACTCTCGCTTAATCGTTATTTTCGCTTTCAGCGACGAATTACCTTTGCGGTGTACAGTACAAGCAGAAGTAATCCAGAAAAAGAAACCGGCACCGTAAGAGAGACAGCGGAGAGCCCTGCCGAGGGCAGGCCATTGTGCGAGGACTGTCTGAGTGCAGTGCGGGTATAATTTATCTTATATAGCCGCACGAAACGAGTTCCGCAGCACCCTGCAAACGGCAGAAAGGCTTGCAGCGGCAAGCGAGTGTCGAACGAGTTATATTGCTTTAAGCAATTCACGAGCAGAGACAGGAGCGACTTGAACGCCCCGTGTGCCGGGCGTTTTTGTTACTTTTTGAGCGACAAAAAGTAAATAAAGGAATTCAATGATAGAAAGAATTGCTCACGGGCCACCGAGGATTTAGGAGTGAGAAAGTTTTATTCCCCCGACTTTTGCAGGTGAGCCATATCAAGATGGGCTCACCTGCAAAGTGGTGTGATAAAAAGTGAAGTGAACCCCAAAAGGGGTTCACTTCATAAAAAGATTTCTTACTTTTTATAATCGTGCGCCTGATAGGACTCGAACCTACACGTCTCTCAACACCAGATCCTAAGTCTGGCGCGTCTACCAATTTCGCCACAGGCGCGGGTGGTCATTAGACGCTGTCCTTAAAAGACTATGCAAAGGTAGTACTAAATTTTAAAAAATCAACCTTTTCAGCTATTATTTTCGTACACGAGGTGTATGAGCCGGCGGGCCTCTTCAATCATTGTGTCGCGCCCGTTGTTCCAGTCTTCCGATGTTATGTGCAGCTCCTTGTGGGGTGCTATGCCGAACTCGGTGTGTTGCCCGTTTATGTCCAGAATGGGGCAGGCCGAAAAGCGCACTGTCCAGCCGTTGGGCAGGGTGCTGCAAAGCGGCAGGCCGGAGCCTCCGCCTGTTCTGTCGCCCAGTACCACAACCTGTGGCAGTGGTTTCATAAGCATCACAAAGTGGTTGGCGGCGCTGTATACTCCGCGGTTTGTGAGCAGCACCACAGGCCTTGCCCAAATTGTGCCTTCGGGCTCTATGTATAGCGGTTCGGGTGAGGAGAAGTCGTTATGTCCTTTCCCGGTCTTGTGCTGTATGTAGCCGCAGTGTGTCTTGTTGCACACGAAGTGTCCTGCGAGCTTCTCGGCCGATGTGAGCTGTCCTCCGCCGTTGTTTCTTATGTCGAGTATGAGCCCTTTTGCTCCCGACATATTTCGCAGCATAACCGAAATGTTGTTGCTGCTTAAAGAGTTTTCGAAACTTCCCACGTACATATATGCAACCTCGTCGGGCAGCATGGTGTATTTTATGCCGTTGCTGTAACGGAAATCGTGTCCCAGGTAGTTGCGTTGTATCGAGTCACTGAAATTCAACGGGTGGTCGAGGTTCCAGTCCCAGTAGTATGTTGTGCCGTAATACGATGTGAGGTTTACATGCCCGTCGCGCAGTTCGCGCAGCATCTCCCCCATAATGTCGAAGAGGGCGGCCTCGTCGCCTGCTGCCATTGCCGCGGGGAGGTATTTGTGGTAGACGGCATACCAGTCGAGCCCGAACTCGTTGGCGGCGTGTTCGAAAAAGCAGTAACGCTCGTCAATAATGTTCCACAAAGCATCGAAATTACCCATCGCGTTGTTGCTGTATTCGTCCTCCTTTACACAGCCGGTGAGAAGAATGGCGGGCAGTATAAGTATGTATGCGAGTATCTTTCTCATAGTGTTCAGAATGGGTTGTGGAATATTTTTCTCTCATCACGCTTCACCTTATATATGGTCTTTACAAATCCAATGGTGAATGCGTGGTTGTAGAGGTGTGTGCGTATGTCGTTTATGTCCGATTGCAGTATGTCGATAACGTAGGAGAGGCGCAGGGTGGTGCTTCGGCTCCACATCTTTATTGGGATATCGGCCGAAAAGGTGTTGCGCATCGACGGGCTGTTTACGGGGTGGGAGAAACTCACGGTGCGGCCATAATCGCCCAGGCCGAATATCTCATAGTATGATTGCCCGAATTCGGGCGCAAACATTACACCAGCAAGGGGAACATCTATTTGGTAACGCAGTACGCAGTCGCCACGCTTGGTGGGTATGTGGTATATTGCCATTCCCGACGCGGCAAGTGCGGCACGCATCTTCACCGACACAAGGTTATTGCCGTTGGTTGGTATGTACAAGGCTCCGCCTCCCACCTGTATCTGTGCTCCTGCAAGCAGTTGCAGCCGTTCGCCCACCTTGAACGGGTGGTAACCGCTCCAACTGTAATTCACCATCCCCGATAGCTGTGTGTCGTCGTGCAAGGTGGTTATTCCCAGGTTGGCGGTGAGCAGTGTCTGGTATTTCCAGCGGTAGTTGCCCGTGCGTGCATCGCGGAAGTTCTCATTGGAGAAGTATATGCCGCAACCGGTGTGGTTATAGCCCGACAGGTATGTGTCGAGGTTGTTCATGAATGTCATTCCGTATGAGGGGCATTTTACAACAACCCTTTCGGGCACAATGGTGTCGCCGTTTATCGTCTGCCCGCATATAGCGAGTGGTGCAAGCAGCAGGGCAATGCAATATATGAGTGCTCTTTTTGTCATCCTGTCTGCAATATTACTCCTCGTTGAAGAGCGTGAGTTGTTCGGGCTCGTTGTCTTCGGGCTCTTCTATTGCCGGCTCCTCAACGGGTTCCGGTTCGGGCGGGAACTTTGTGGGTTCCAGCTCAATTATCTCGTCAATCTCGTATGTGGTGAGTCGCTTGCCGCGTGCCTTGAAGCTCTTTACGCCAATGAATTCATCGAGTTCAATCACAAGCGGTTCGCGGAACTGGTCGTTGCCGCCGAACATAACCTGTATGCGGGGGAATGCGGTGCTGGTGAACCATATTAGCTTGTTGTTCTTGTTGTCGCCCAGGCAGTTCTGTCGGCGGGCGTTTGCTTCGAGCGTGAACCTCTTTACATAGGGGAAGTTCTGTTGCGACGCATCGTGTAGCGCAGCCGACCACACCTTGGCGGGGTCGAACTTCTCAATCACCATAAGGTCGTCCTCGTAGTGGTTGTTGAGGTCGACAGGCGAGAGGTAGAACTCGCCGTTGTTGCGTATTGCGAGTATCTTGTCATCGTTGTGGAACTCGCCCAGGTATTCGCCGTGGTTGTCGAAGTTTATGCGCAGAATGTCGCGGTCGAACCACACCTTCCTTCCACCCAGGGTGGAACTTCCGTGGCGTTTCAGCGTTATGCGCAGCACCTCGTTCTTTGTGAGTATGTTGCCCATTGACTGGCGTCCTTTGATGGCTATGGTGCTGAAATCCTTTTCCAGTATTGCCACACGCAGGCGCGGGTTGGGTTTCAGCTGCACCTTTATCACTTCGGCCTCGCCGTTGGGGTTGGCGGTGAAGTAGGCTATCTTTGAGCCCGGTGTGCCTTGTGTCACGTCGTACTCGCGGTCGCGTGTCATTCCGGTTGCCGCAAAGCGTTTTATGAAGTGTATGCCGTTGCGCCCGTCGCGGTAGACTACATTGTATATAGTGCGCTTGTCGTTCTTCTTGAACACATCGACGTGTATTACATTCTTGCCCACAAAGAGTTTCTCGCTCACCTTTACCACCTTGTACTTGCCATCCTTGTAGAAGAGTATTACATCGTCAATCTCGGAGCAGTTGGTCACGAATTCGTCTTTTTTGAGCGATGTGCCTATAAATCCTTCGGCGCGGTTTATGTAAAGCTTCTGGTTTGCTTCGATGACCTTTGCAGCCACAATGGTGTCGAAGTTGCGTATCTCGGTCTGTCGCGGGTAACGGCTGCCGTACTTCTCTTTGAGCATCGTGAACCATTTTATGGTCACCTCGGTCATACGGCCAAGCTGTTTTTCAATCTCCTTTATGTCCCTTTGCAGGCGTGCTATGAGCTCTTCGGCCTTCTCCTTGTTGAAACGCAGTATGCGTGCCATCTTTATCTCCATAAGGCGCAGGAGGTCGTCGCGTGTTATTTCGCGTATGAAACTCTCCTTGTAGGGGGTGAGGCGCAGGTCGATGTGGGCGAGTGCCGTGTCCATATCCTTTGCCTGTTCGAACTCCTTGTCCTTGTATATGCGCTCCTCTATGAAGATGCTTTCGAGCGAGGCGAAGTGCAGCTGTTCGAGCAGTTCGCCCTTGCGTATCTGCAACTCCTGACGCAACAGCTCCTTCGTGCCGTCGACCGAGCGGCGCAACAGGTCGCTAACGGTGAGGAAACGAGGCGTGTGGTCGTCAATCACACAGCAGCAGGGGGTGATGCTTATCTCGCAGTCGGTAAATGCGTAGAGTGCATCGATGGTCTTGTCCGACGAAACGCCCGGTGCCAGGTGTACAAGTATCTCCACTTTGTCCGATGTGTTGTCGTCGACCTTGCGTATCTTTATTTTGCCGTTGTCTACGGCTTTGAGTATCGACTCAATTACGAGCGGCGTTGTCTTGCCGAACGGAATCTCCGATATTGTAAGTGTCTTGTTGTCCTCCGATTTTGTAATCTTGGCCCTTATGCGCACACGGCCTGTGCGGTCGCCGTCGTGGTAGCGCGACACGTCGATGCTGCCTCCTGTCTGGAAATCGGGGAAGAGCTCAAAGGGCTCCTTTTTAAGGTACGAAACAGCCGCATCGCACACCTCGTTGAAGTTGTGGGGCAGAATTTTGGATGAGAGGCCCACGGCAATACCCTCGACACCCTGTACAAGCAACAACGGGAACTTTACCGGCAGGGTTATTGGCTCCTTGTTGCGGCCGTCGTAGGACATCTTCCACTCGGTGGTCTTTGGGTTGAATACCACTTCGTTTGCAAAATGCGAGAGGCGTGCTTCAATGTATCGGGGAGCGGCAGCCGAGTCACCGGTGAGAATGTTTCCCCAGTTTCCCTGGCAGTCGATGAGCAGGTCCTTCTGTCCCAGTTGTACAAGTGCACCGGCAATGGAGGCATCGCCGTGCGGGTGATACTGCATGGTGTGTCCCACAACGTTGGCCACCTTGTTGTAACGGCCGTCGTCGAGTTCGCGCATTGCGTGCAGAATGCGACGTTGCACGGGTTTGAGGCCGTCGTAAAGGTGAGGCACGGCGCGTTCCAGAATTACGTATGAGGCGTAATCGAGGAACCAGTTCTGGTACATACCGGTGAGCTTGTGGGTGACATCCTCGCTCGATACCTTCTGCTGGTGATGTGCGTGTTCCTCGCTACCCTCTGCGGGGGTGTTCTCCACTTCTTCGATATTTTCGTCGTATTCGTTGTATTCCATAACAAAAAACCTTATGCGGGCGTTGCTTGCTTTAATATACTTCAAGTAATGTATGCAAATATAATCCAAAATAGTCTAAAAACGAAAAAGTTGCAACTGTTTTTCCTGCAATCTCCCGCACGCTGTAACTTGTTGCACCGCTTTATCATATTTTTGCAATTATAATGTGACAAAAACAAGGTTTTTAGGCAAAAAATGCTTTACTTTGCAAGAAATTTAATTTATATAGAAAGATGGCTCAAGAAGATGTATTTAAGAAAGTGGTAGCCCACTGTAAAGAGTATGGTTTCGTATTCCCGTCAAGTGATATATATGACGGCCTCGGTGCTGTTTACGATTATGGTCAGATGGGTGTTGAACTGAAAAACAATATAAAGACATATTGGTGGCAGAGTATGGTGCTTTTGCACGACAATATTGTAGGTATCGACTCTGCAATCTTTATGCACCCCACAATATGGAAGGCTTCGGGACACGTTGATGCATTCAACGATCCATTGATTGATAACCGCGATTCAAAGAAACGTTATCGCGCCGATGTGCTCATCGAGGAGCAGTTGGCGAAGTATGACGAAAAGATTGAGAAAGAGGCTGCAAAGGCCGCAAAGCGTTTCGGCGACTCTTTCAACCGCGAACTTTTCCTCGAAACAAACCCCAAGGTGCTTGCCGAAAAGAGCAAGCGCGACGCGCTGCACACACGTTTTGCGGCTGCACTCAACGCTATGGACCTCGACGAGCTCCGTCAGATAATCATAGACGAGGAGATTGTATGCCCCATTTCGGGAACCCGCAACTGGACCGAGGTGCGCCAGTTCAATCTTATGTTCTCTACCGAAATGGGCTCGACCGCCGATGCTGCAATGAAGATATACCTGCGTCCCGAAACAGCACAGGGTATCTTCGTGAACTATCTCAACGTGCAGAAGACCGGCCGCATGCGCGTGCCCTTCGGTATTGCACAGATAGGTAAGGCCTTCCGTAACGAGATTGTTGCCCGCCAGTTCATATTCCGTATGCGCGAGTTCGAGCAGATGGAGATGCAG
Source organism: Bacteroidales bacterium (assembly GCA_015060885.1). Classification (GTDB taxonomy): domain Bacteria; phylum Bacteroidota; class Bacteroidia; order Bacteroidales; family Bacteroidaceae; genus HGM04593. Next base: position 41,872 of record SUXO01000015.1, on the reverse strand, counting down.
TTCTTTGTTCGTCCCGGCAGCGAGCTCGAATGGTTCAACAAGTGGAAGGAGACACGTCTTGCCTGGCACAAGGCTCTTGGCTTCGGCGATGCATCGTACCGTTTCCACGACCACGACAAACTTGCCCACTATGCCAACGCCGCAACCGACATCGAGTTCAAGATGCCTTTCGGCTTCAAGGAGGTAGAGGGTATCCACTCACGTACCAATTTCGACCTCGGCCAGCACGAGAAATATTCGGGCAAGAACATCAAGTACTTCGACCCCGAAACAAACGAAAGCTACACTCCCTATGTTATTGAAACATCTATCGGTGTTGACCGTATGTTCCTGAGCATAATGTGTGCTTCGTACTGCGAAGAGGTACTCGAAAGCGGCGAGTCGCGCGTGGTATTGCGCCTTCCCGCAGCACTTGCTCCCGTGAAACTGGCAGTTCTTCCTCTTGTGAAGAAAGACGGTCTGCCCGAGAAGGCCCGCGAAATAATGAATGACCTTAAATTCAACTTCAACTGCTACTACGAGGAGAAAGACTCCATCGGCAAGCGTTACCGTCGTATGGATGCCATCGGTACTCCTTACTGCGTGACAGTGGACCACCAGACACTCGAAGACGGAATGGTTACTTTGCGCGAGCGCGACACTATGGAGCAACGCCGTGTTGCCATTACCGACCTGCGCAATATAATCCAGGACAACGTGAGCATAACATCGCTGTTGAAGAAATTGTCTTAATAAAGATAAACCCTTATGAGATTTATAAAAAGAACACTGCTCCTTCTTTTGCCCGCTCTCTTGCTGCTCACTTCGTGCAGCGAGACCGAAGATGCCGTGGTATACGACACTTGGGCTATCGAGAACCAGGCCTGCTTGGCAAAAATAGCAGCCGAGGCCGGGGAGAATGCCTCCGGCGACTGGAAAGTGTTCCTCGCATACGGCCTCGACGAGAGCCGCACCTGGCCTGCCGACTACTATGTCTATTGCAAGGTGAAGCAGTCGGGCAGTGAGCCGGGCTATCCATCCTATAACTCTGTGGTGTCGGTGAACTATTCGGGTCGTCTAATCAACGGAACAATATTCGACGAGACATACACCGGCGAGCTTGTGCCCGAAAAGGAGACTCCCGTGGAGTTGCAACTGAATGCCTGTGTGCAGGGGTTCGTTACAGCATTGCAGGAGATGCAGCGCGGCGATGTATGGGAAATATACATCCCGCCGGTTCTTGGCTATGGCTCCACCGTTACGGGCAATATCCCCGCAGGCTCAATGCTCATATTTACAGTGAACCTTGTCGATTTTGTACATTACGGAGAAACCGAATAATTATGGAAATGAAGAAAGAGGGACAATTGCAGATAGAACTCAAAGAAGAGGTTGCCGAAGGCATTTACTCGAACCTTGCGGTAATAGCACACTCTTCGTCGGAATTTGTGATTGATTTTGTGCGTCTTGTACCCGGTGTCGCAAAAGCACAGGTGAAATCGCGCATAATAATGACACCCGAGCACGCAAAACGTCTGGCATTTGCATTGCAGGACAACCTGCGAAAGTATGAATCGCAGTTCGGCGAGATACGTTTGCCCGAACAGCGTCAGGACTTTATGCCTTCGTCACCCTTCAAAGGCGAGGCGTAGCCGCGGGTACACATAACACACGCTTGAAAGAAACGGTGTAATGGTCAGTCGACCATTACACCGTTTGTTCTGAATTCCGAAAGCGAGAAACCTGTGTGCCTCTTGAAATAGCGGTTAAGGTACGACTGGTCGGGGAAGTGGAACTCGCTCACAAGCTCCTGAAAACTCTTGTGGGTGTACATCAGAGCCACCTGTAACTCAATTATTGTATAGTGGTCGATAATCTCTTTGGCATTCTGTCCGCCCGAACGTTGGCATATCGAGTTTAGCTGTCGGGTGGAAATCTTTAAAGCGTCGGCATAGAACTGCACCGAGCGGTCCTCGCGGAACTTTTGTGTGAGTAGCATCCTGAACTCGTAGAAAACCTTGTCCTTGCCCTCCTGTATATGCTCTTTTGCCGGTGCGGTGTTCTCTTTGTTTATGTGCTGTATGTAGAGCAATAGCGAGTTTACAAGGAGAATAACGTTCTGCTGGCAGAAGTTGATGCTTTCGGCATTGCTGGTTATTTCGGTGTTCATAATGTCTATTTGCCTGAACACGTTGGCTATATATTCCCTTTCAAGTTCGGTGTTGCCTCCCTGGTGTATGCGCCTTTCAATGGTCTGCATAGCTTCGGGGCTCATAGAACTGCGTGCCGCCAGCCATATATGTTTTGTGAGGCCGAGCAGGCGTGACGAGAAGTCGCTTGTGATGTCGAGCAACAGAATCTTGGAATTGCTTGGGCAGATTATAATCTGTCCGGGTGTGAAACGGTGCTTCTGCCCGTCGATTGTGAAAAGTGCCTTACCGCTTACGCAGTAGAATATTGACGTGTGCTGTATCTGGTAGGAGTGTTGCACGAACTGGTGCAATGATGATTGGGTGGTGGCAAAGCCCTGCTGGGGCAACTTTTTCAAATATACGTTGTTCATAGCCGCTGTCGGAGATATATGTTCCGTCAATCTCTTCTTGTGGAGCTAGAGGGAGTCGAACCCTCGTCCAAACGAGGAAACCATATGCTTTCTACACGCTTAGTCTTCGGTAGGGTTTTCGTGCATAAGCAAGACCGAGACCGCCAACTTATGCCTTATCCTCTGAAATGTCTCCACAGCATCGAGGCCTGCTGCGGATAGTCCCGATTTGCCTGCACCACCATATCGGATTACTTCGGAACAACAGTGTCCGGGTGATGTCCCGTTCCGGCACCTTGTGCCGGAATAAAGCTAATCTACTGTACTTCGATTAAGCAGCGAGAGCATAATTTGTTTCGCCAGATAATTCTTTGCCGGCTCAGATTATAGTGCAAACCGACGAGGCACTGCGTGCTTACATACATTTTCTACCCGCTGTCAAATCCAGATAGCCCCGGTATTTTTGTATGTCCGTTGCAAAGGTACGTCAAAATTTCTGTTTTCAAATAAATTTTGCGTTTTTTCTTTTTCTGCACACTTTTTGTGCAATAAAGTCCACGTTTGCCCGGTGAAGTTAAACAACGTGGCGCGCTTGCATATATAATGCAAATGGACTACTTTTGCGGAAAAGTGGCTTGCTTTATGACACATCTTTATATATGGTTCCTGGCTGTGGCTCTTGCAATGGATTGCTTTGCTGTTTCCATTGCAAGCGGTATAATATATCGTCGTGTGCGTTGGAAACCAATGCTTGCTATGGCTTTCCTGTTCGGTTTTTTCCAGGCGTTCAATCCGTTGGTGGGGTGGCTGGCAACCGACCGTTTCCACCATCTCATAGAGAGCTACGACCATTGGATAGCCTTTGCCATACTTGCCTTTCTTGGTGTGCGTATGATTATGGACTCCTTTAAAGAGGAAGAGGAGCGTGTTTTCAATCCCCGCCGTTTGAAGGTTATTTTTACTCTTGCAATTGCCACAAGCATTGATGCCCTGGCTGTGGGAGTCTCTTTCTCCTGTATGGGTATAACTGCGCTGGGCGACCTTCTATATCCGTTGGCGGCAATTGGCTTTGTTTCGTTTGTAATGTCTATGCTTGGCCTCTTTCTTGGGATATTCTGCGGTGGGGGCATAGCTAAACGCTTGCGCGCCGAACTGTGGGGTGGGGTAATACTCATTGCCATTGGTGTGAAGGTGCTTGTGGAACATCTGTCGGCCTGATGTAGTATGTGTAATAAAGTTTTCAAATATATCTCTTTCGGTGCAGCGGCACTGCTCGTTGTGGTGCTCGTTGTTTCTACCATTGCAGGTGCCGTGTACGGAACGGCTGTCGCTCACGATGCAATATACTCCTCGCCGTTTTTCGTGGCCTTGTGGGGCGTGCTTTTTCTCTTTTCCGTCATTTATATATTCTCTACCCCTGTGAGGCGTGTGGCGGCAGCTCTCTTTCTTCACTTGTCGCTCGCCGTGGTGCTTGTGGGGGCATTTGTCACCTATATGACAGCCGAAAGGGGTACTCTCACTCTTTGTGAGGGCACTGTGCCGTCGAGTATGTTTGTGAAGGGCGACGGCTCGCTTGTGAAGTTCCCGTTCAAGGTTACTTTGCAGGCGTGCGAAGTGGAATATTATGAGGATGGTGTTTCACCCCGTGACTATATAGCCACAATTGCGGTGCAATCTCTTGCCGGCAATGGCGAAGAGGCAAGCCTCTCAATGAACAAGGTTTACGGCCGTGATGGCTTCCGTTTCTGTATATTCAATGTCGATAACGGTGCCGTGACACTCCTTGTAAGCCACGATCCGTGGGGGAGGGCAATTACCTATTCAGGCTATCTGCTTACGGTGCTTGGGTTTCTTTTTGTTCTTGTAGCGCGTAACACACAAAAGGCAGCCTTGACAAAACTGTTATATGCAACGGGCTATCCGCATGTGGGCTTCTCTTCCCATCGCATGTTGAAGATGATTTTTATTTCATTATTCCTGTTTGGTGTAATTACATACTTTGGCATTCGCCGTTGGGCCGATACGGGTGTTTTTCCTGTTTCAACCGGTGCCGAGGTCCTGATGTTTATTGCGTGGTGCGCCTTTTTGTCGGTGGTATTCCTTCGCAAGAATCGCAGCTTGGCATTAGGAGTTTTTTGCTATGCGCTTATGTGTGGGGCGGTATCTGTTTCAAGCGGTGTTGCCTCGTCGGGGTGGGTGCTGCCGGTGTTGCGCACTCCGTTGTTGCCTCTGCACGTTATAACTATCGTAAGCTCTTATCTGCTTATAGGGCTCTTGGCTGTGAATGCTCTTGTTTCGCTCATCGTCTATTGGCTGAAAGGTAATCGCGAGCGTTTGGAGAGTGCTGCCCTTTCAGGGCGTGCGATGCTTTATTTTGCCACCCTGCTGCTCGTTGCCGGCATCTTTATGGGTGCAGCCTGGGCCGATATTGCCTGGGGGCGTTATTGGGGGTGGGACCCGAAAGAGGTGTGGGCTCTCATAACTCTTTTTGTCTGCTCGTTTGGCTTTCACACCCGTTCCTTGCCTTTTATGGCCCGCCCTGTGGTGTTCCACTGTTTTTGTCTTGTGGCTTTCCTTGTAATGCTTTTCACCTTCTTCGGGGTGAACTATCTGCTAGGAGGGCTGCATAGCTATGCATAAGGAGCGGATTTCTCCGCTCCTTGACAAAGGTTAATTACTAAATGATGTTGTTGGAATTCCTTTACAGATAATCAAACGTTATGAAAGGTTTGATGTCCTAAATGGAACTGGTGAAGTTATTATAATTAGTTTATCTACATCACATTTTTACGATTTCACCCCGCTCATGTGTCCTGGCGGGGGTGATTAAAGTTCTGCTAAACATCCTTAATATTATTCAGGAGCCGAATAAACCAATCTAACGGTAATATATCGACCATCAACAGCAGATTTTTCTATAATAGAAGTTCCTGAAATTTTATTTGTAGAAGTGTTCCCACTCTGATAGCTAGAAGGTGTACACTTTGAGGCTACATATTTCCAACATCCACCATATGTCCTTCCATCAATATCTAAGGGGTCACTGCTACAAACTTCTGCATAATTTCCAGACATATCATAAAATCCTAGTTCATTTGATTGTTTTGAAGCAATTTCTTGGATTCCATTACTATTTCCACTATACCATGCAACTTCTTCTATATTATTGCTGCCGCTGTATGTATAATTATTGCTTTTCGCACCTCCGGTTGCTGCAAATTTCCATTCAGATTCAGTTGGCAACCTAAATTCTAGACCAGTCGCATCATTTAGTTTGTTAACAAATGTTCTAAGTTCTGCTTTAATAATACAATTGTCACCATTAGAATCAATCTTTCCAATGTGAGTCTCTCCTATTTTAAATTCTCCCAATAAAGGGACTTCTGTCTGCATCATATAAAATGCTGGAAGAGTTCCTCCATCTACTAGAATCATTTTAAATTGTTTCCCGTCTACTGTGTAGTATAGATTTTTATAATCTACTTTAATTATTATATCTCCATTATAGAGGTTTGATACGATAGGTGAAAAACCCATTATCGAATACTCAGTATCGTTAGATAGAATATCATATGAGAAACACATCGTGTTTTTAGAGGTATTATAGTAAACATCTTTTGAAGACAATTCACCCAGACTTTCATAGTCTTTTAAACAGGATAAAAGAGGATTATTTGTTAATTTAGGGGCGATCGCAACCGTTGCTTGTAAATTGTCATTTATAAAATTATATGATAATCTAATCTTGCGGCTTTGATCGGTATACTGTAAAAAATCAGCATCTGAATCAATAAGCACATAGCCATTCATTTGCTGTTGAACATCACTTTTAGAAGCGTTCCAAACGGTATAAGCATTATCTAATATATTCTCAACAATACCTTCATCTGAATGAATATCATCTAATATATCATCGTCATTACATGATATACAAACATTATTGAATACTATAAACATTAGTATGTATCCAATGTATTTTAGATTCTTTTTCATCTTAATTATTGTTTAATGAGCGTTTAACAATAGTCTCTATCACATTCGCCCTGTTATTCGCATTTTTAGAATTTAATTCTATCGGTGTACTTTTTATGGTTACCTCACAAACAGAAGTCTTATCATTTTCAGTCGTAACAGTTATTGTTGCCGAGCCAGACTTTTTTCCTGTTATTTTACCTGCTGAAATAGTAGCAACAGAAGTATCTGATGATTTCCAAGTAAATGAAGTTTCTGAATTTGTAGGAATAACAGATGGTATTAATGTTTTTGAGTATCCTGCATATATTGTCAAACTGTTAGGTAATGATACAGATGATGGAAGAGGAACTACATTAACTTCCGTAGTTGCTTTAGTTCCATTATCGGTTGTTGCAGTTACAATAGTTTTTCCCTCTGCGATTCCTTTAACTACGCCACTAGTGCTAACTGTTGCAATATTAGTATTTGAAGATTCCCATGTAACTTTTTTAGCAGATGCACCTTCCGGAGAATAACTAATATCAAGTCTTTTAGTTTTTCCAACAGTAACATTCAAAGGATTTGGTGTTAATTTCGCTTGGGAGGGAGCAATATAGGCGACATTTACTACACATGTTTTAGGCGGACCTATTACTGGATCAAAAGTTATTGTTGCCTTACCAGATGACACTGCTTTAATTTTTGCACTCCAATTAGTTGCCCCTGTATTACTACTAACTGAAACAATATCTTCGTCACTTGATTTCCATGTCATTTTAGGGCTTCCAAAAATAGACGATACTCCTGGAAATGAAGCTTTTATTGTTTCTGTTTTTCCTAAGGCTAATGATATTTCAGATTTATCAAGTACAGCTTCTTTGCTCTTAAATGTTATGGAGTATGAAACAACAGATGTACCAGTCTGATAACGTCCGTTACGATAGTATTCATAGCGATAATTACAGGTCACAATAGACGTCCCTTCAAAATAATGATTCGGATAAATAATTGCACCCGCCTCATCTGCTTCTTTGAATGTGAGATTACTATTATTGACATTCCATGTGGCATGAGCAACATATCCATTAAAAGGAGGGTCTGGGATTTCTAAATAAGCATGTTCATCCCATTCTAAATGATATTGTGCATTTGCAAGTTGTGTAAAGCACAACATAAAAATAAATAATAAGATTTTTTTCATACGTAATTTTTTGAACAATCTTTTAGGCAGGGTGGACAAAAAGTAGGATGATTTTACTCTAAATTACAGAGGTTTTATCCTACTTTTTGTAACCATCTTTTATGTTAAAAATAGCTGGATAAACCAACTTTTATAAAACCACTTTTAAACATATTCTTTGTTTTGAATTCACCGGCAAATATTTTGTATCCGATATTTAAACAGTATGATTTTGAAATCTTGAAACCGACATTGACATCTGCTGTGGCGCCATATGTGAATTCGTTTTCATCTTTTGTTGTGGTGAATGGCTTTGTTCCATAATATTTGCCATATGATGATGGCAAACTGGATATTACAGGTCTCATTTCTGTAGTTTCGTAAGAGAAACGACTATATCCTATATATGGGGCCAATGCAAAATTTATCATAAATGAATCCCCCAAAAACATTCCTTGGTGTATTCCCACTCCCATATATCCCAAATAAGTGCTTCCTTTTTTTGCTGATTTTAGATTTGATGTAATACCCCATTCAAAATGGAAAAGTTTGTTCATTGCGGCTGCCATGCTAAAACCATATGTTTCTATTTCGGGTGAGTACATTAAAGAATATTCTACTCCTCCTGTAATGTTTTTTATTTCACTATTTGTTGTTTCACTATTATTTTCTTGTGCAAAAGCCGATATCGTTAAAATGCTTATTGCAAATATTGCTATAATCTTTTTCATAATCTTTTCGGTGTTAATATTCCTATTCTTTTTCGTAATTTTTTGTAGCGATTTCAAGTTCTTGTCACAATAATAATGACATTATACATACAAAAAAAGCGTGGAACTTTTATGTTCTTCGCTCTTGCGGGGTGTTTGGCGTAACCCTAACCTGCGAATAACCTAAAAGCCCACGCAAACGCGTGAGCATTTATAGTTATTATTTCAGGTTGTTTATAAGTCGCCAAACTTTCGCAAGAGAAATAATAAGCTAAAAACGCTTTTTCCTATTTATAGTATGTATATTATATGTTTTTATTTACCCATAGGCAATGTGCTGTTGATTAATCTTAAACTTTTATTGTTTTATCGTGCGTAGTTCACTGCACGTGTTTCGCGTATTACGGTAATCTTTACCTGTCCGGGATAGGTCATTTCGTCCTGTATCTTCTTTGCAATCTCGCCCGACAGCAGTTCTGTCTGCTTGTCGTCAATCTTGTCGGCACCTACAATCACACGCAGTTCGCGGCCGGCCTGTATGGCGTAGGTCTTTGTGACACCGGGATAGGACATTGCAAGCTGTTCGAGGTCGTGCAAACGCTTGATGTATGCCTCCACAATCTCGCGGCGTGCGCCGGGACGTGCGCCTGAAATTGCGTCGCACACCTGAACGATGGGGGCGATGAGGCTTGTCATCTCCACCTCGTCGTGGTGGGCACCGATGGCGTTGCATATATCGGGTTTCTCCTTGTACTTCTCGGCAATCTTCATACCATACTCTGCGTGCGGCAATTCGGTCTCCTCGTCGGGCACCTTGCCAATGTCGTGCAGCAAGCCGGCGCGTTTTGCCTTCTTGGGGTTGAGGCCGAGTTCTGCTGCCATAACAGCGCACAGGTTGGCTGTTTCGCGTGCGTGCTGCAAGAGGTTCTGCCCGTACGATGAACGGTATTTCATCTTTCCTATTATGCGTATGAGTTCGGGGTGCAGGCCGTGTATTCCCAGGTCGATGGTGGTGCGTTTACCGGTTTCGATAATCTCCTCCTCGATCTGTTTCTTTACTTTGGCAACAACCTCTTCGATGCGTGCGGGGTGTATGCGGCCGTCGGCTACAAGCTGGTGGAGTGCGAGGCGTGCAATTTCACGGCGTACGGGGTCGAATGCGCTTAATACGATAGCTTCGGGGGTGTCGTCAACAACAATTTCCACGCCTGTTGCTGCCTCCAAAGCACGTATGTTGCGTCCTTCGCGGCCGATGATGCGGCCCTTCATCTCGTCGTTGTCAATGTGGAACACGGTTACCGAGTTTTCTATCGCGGTTTCGGTGGCTACGCGCTGTATTGTCTGTATCACAATCTTTTTAGCCTCCTTGCCGGCTGTCATCTTTGCATCGTCGATGATGTCGTTGATGTACGATGCGGCCTGTGTCTTGGCCTCCTCTTTGAGCGACTCTACAAGACGTTCCTTTGCATCCTCGGCCGAAAGACCGCTGATGGCTTCGAGTTTCTCGCGTTCCTGCTGGTGCAGTTTGTCGAGTTCCTCCTGCTTGCGTTCGAGAAGGCCTTTCTGTGCATCGAGGTTCTCTTTGAGGTTCTCAATCTCGTTCTTGCGACGCTGCAAATCCTCGTTGCGCTGGTTCATCTGTATCTCGCGCTGTTTAAGGTGATGTTCGGCCTGCTGAATCTTGTTATTACGCTGCGAAATCTCCTTTTCAAGTTCTGCTTTCTTGTTAAGGAATTTCTCCTTGACTTCGAGCAACTTGTTCTTTTTTATTACTTCGGCCTCTTTGTGCGCTTCGTCAATGATGCGCTGGTACTTCGATTTCAAGCCGAACTTGATTATAACGTATTGGGTGATGCAGCCTATAATGGCTCCTGCAACAGCTCCAATGATTAATGATGTTGGTGTAAGCATAGTGTTACAAGTTTTTAAAATATATAATAAAACGCACCGCATATTCGGGTTGCCGATGCCTTTGCAACGGTATCAATGAATATGGCAATGCGTGAAGTCGCTTGTGAAAAATGGGTGGATTACTCCTGTGCGAGGTTGCTGTCAATCAAACGCGAAAGCTCGTTTACTTTGCTCATAATATCGGCCGAGCCCACATTGTCGGCCTGCTTTACCAGTTCGAGGGCTATGTCGAGAGCTGCCATAGCGAATACTCTCACCCCTCCCTCGCCCGAAAAGAGTTGTTTATATATGATTAGCTTTTCGTTTGTCAAGCGTGCTGCCTGGCGGTAATACGGTTCCTCGCTGGCTTTTATGTTGAGCGGGAATGATATTCCGTCAATAACAAGGCTAATACCCAAATTCCTATCTTCCATTTGCCCGGTCTTTAATCAAGTTATTTCTTTAACGACTCAATGCACTGGTCGATTTCACGCACAAGCCTCGATAACCGCTCCTTTGTCTGCCCCACTTCGGCATCGCTGAGGCTGATTACTTTGGCCTGTTTCAGATTGTTGTAGTTGCTTTCGAGAGCCTTGCACCGCAACTGCACCTCCTGCAATGAGTTCTCTTTCTCTTGTAGCAAGCGCGACAATTCGTCGTTTTGCTCTTTAACCTGCTTGTACTTGTATAATAGCAGGCGGAGCTTCTCTTCGAAATGTGCCAATGCAATTTTATCGTTCTCGGTCATAATACGACAATCAATTTCGCATATTTCTGCAAAAAATCGCAGATAATGCAAATATAAATGAAATTTCGGATATTTGAAAGAATTGTACGTTTTTTTGTGATAACGTATCCTTTTAAAAACTATTGTCGGCAGGCGTGGCTTTTGCCTTTGGAACAGCGTTGTGTCTTGCGTTCAGAATAATTTGGATAAGTTCTGTAACATCGGCAATGTCAACTACATCATCTTTATCAACATCACCAGCAGGTATAACAAGCGCTTTGTTAAGTATCATTGCGATAAGTTCTGTAACATCGGCAATATCAATCACTGAATCTTCGTCGACATCGCCTGTGATATCGAATTGCTTTTCTACGATATTTGTGAAATTGCTCCAATAGGGTGCCGATTGGTATGCAGCCTTTGCACCGATGGGTACATATAGTGTCGCAGTGTTGTAAATGCTGTCGAATGTGTATTCTCCAACGCTTGCCGGTGTTTGGGCTTTCGAATATATTTCGGTAATTGCCGTACATTCATAAAAGGCTCCATTGCCCACTTCTGTCGCGCTTTTGGGGATTATAACTTCCGCCAGTTGCTTGTTGTTGAAGAAACTGTATTCACCGACACTCTTTACATTGCTTGGAATTTTAATGCTTTTGAGTCCTGTGCAGTTGAAGAATGCCCAATTGCCGATGGTGGTGACGCTGTTGGGTATTTTAATGTTTTCGGCAGTAGAATTGTAGAATGCCCACTCGCCAATGCTCGTAATGCCGTCGGGGATAACGGTGCCATTGCTGCCGCGTATGAGTCTGTTGCTTTCGCTTTCAATAATGGCATTGCAACCGTTGCGGTTGTCGTAGTAGTAGTTGCCGCTCTCAACAGTAATACTGTTAAAACTGTAACACCCGTCGAAAGCCGAAGTTCCAATCTCTTCTGTGCTGCTTGGAATGTTTATGCTTGCGAGGCTTGTGCAGCCATCGAAAGCCGATGCGCCGATAGTTATGACTCCATCGGGGATTACAATGCCTGTAAGCCCGCTGCATCCCTGGAATGCACAATCGCCGATAGTTTCAATGTTGTTGCCCAGGTTAACCTCTTTCAGTCCGGTGCAGAACTCAAAAGCGTAATTGTCGATTATGGTTACATTTTCGGGGATAACTATGCTTGTGAGCGAGTGGCATTGCCTGAACGCTCCTTCGCTTATGTTGGTGATTCCTTTGCCGATAATAGCTGTTCCCAGCCCTGTGCATCCTGCAAAAGCGCAAGTTCCAATAGATGTTGTGCAGCCGGGAATGTTTATCCCGGCAAGGCTTGTGCAACCCGTAAATGCGTAATTTCCTATGTTTTCGAGGCTTTCGGGCAAGGTGATGCTTGCAAGCCCTGTGCAGTTGTAGAATGTGTAATCGGCAATGTCAAAGACTTCTGCTTGTATAACAACGCTTGAAAGTTCGGTACATTCCCAAAAGGCTTCGGGTCTTATGGAGGTAACCTTGTATGTCGTTCCCGAATGGGTGACGTTGCCGGGGATTGTAATGCTTCCGCTGTATCTGTGGCTGTAATCGCCGTGAGTAACTTCTACGGTTTTTTCGATGTTCGACAGTATGTTGTAAAAAATGTTTCCGGCATTGAAGTCGTAGGCAATGCTTGTCAAGGTGCCACACAAAATGAGCAGGGCTGTCATCAAGCCTCTAATATAGTTACCGTTTGCAATATCTGCTGCCATATCAAGCCTTTTTGTGTGTAATCTCTCCACAAAAGTAATTCAAAATTTTATAATAGCAATCTCTTTTGGTTACTATGTGTGTAATTTATAGAATATTCTCTTCCTTGAAAAGGGTGCGGTAATATTCGGCCTTCTTCTCAACGGCAAGCGGGTAGGCTCGTGAGGTGGAAGGCATACGCCAGAAATTGATACTCTCTCCATTTATCTCTATGCTTGTTCGGGAACCTATGGCCGGTGCTTCGCACCCGAACATTGCGGTTACTGTGTCGGTGGCTTTTTGTCCTGTGGTTATAATGGCACGGCAGGTGGGTGTGCCTTGTAGAATGGCTGCAATGTCGGTGGGTGTGACAACTTGCAGGAACTTGTCCGATGCGTTCTCTTTCAGGCGACACACTTCGGTTGCAGCGTCGTAGAGTGCTATGCCTTTTCCGGCAAGGAATTCCTTTATTTCTTCCTCCTTGAACCGCTTGGCGGCATTGTCTATAAAATGCTCCTTTTCACCGAAGAATATTATTCCAATGATTTTCCAGAAATCGTTAGTGATGTTAGGATAATAGAAGTCCATAGACCAACGCTTGCGCGGTGGTGGAAAACTCCCCAGGAATAAAATGCGTGCATTGTGGGGTACGAATGGCTCCCACGGGTGTCTTTCGGTGTTTGTCATTGTGGAATGAATTCGTAGCGGTTGAGCAGGTAGATGGGATTGTATGCTCTTTTTGCCTGGCGCAGCCCTTCATCGCCCAGGTCCTCTTCGCGGTTTATGAGTTCTACTTGTGGCTGTTCATTTATTATATCGGCGGCAAAACTGCTGGCAAGGGTTTCGCCCAGTCCGGGGAATTCCCTGTCGGCCTTTTCTATGTGTATGTACAGCATATTCCCCCATACCTCGCCCAGCGTGAATGCCACCACGCGGCCGTCAATCTTTATGATTGCAGCAGGCTGGTGGAATTTGGCGAGGTTGCGCACGGTTGTTATGCTCTGGTGTATTTCGTAGCAGCGCATTATGGCTTCGTTGCATCCTTTGCCCAGAATGAAATCGGTCACGGCTTCCTCGTCATTGGCAGTGTAGCGCTGGTATTCGTAGTCGGGGTGCTCGGCAAGGAACTTGTTGCGGCGGTTACGGCGTTTGTTCAGTGCTTTTCCTTGCAGGGTTGCAATGTCACCGGCATTGTGTATGTAGTCGGCCCAGCCGTCGAGTTCTATGCGCCTGTGCGAGGGCAGGAGTGTGCTTAATTCTTCGGCAATCTCTTGCGGCACTGCGGTAAAGCGTAATTTCCGTCCTTTGGCCGTGCAGTATTCTTGTAGAAGGGCAATGCTCTCCTGTAACGGGAGTTTGCCTATGGGCGGCAGGAAGGCCTGCTCTTTGAGGTTGTGTTGCGACAGGCACGAAATGAAGAGCGTCCCCTTCTCTACGGCATATTCATATTGCATGAAGTCGGCCCACATAATGAGGTTGCCTGGGGTGTAGTCGCACGACTGTGTGAGGGATTGCCGGGCAAAATCTTCAAGTTGTCCGGCCGCATCTATTGTTATGGGCGTAAATTCCAGCATCGGTTTTGTTGTTAAACAAAAGCCCGCCTTCTTTGTTTGCAGGGCGGGCTTTGTATTGTTATTTTGTAACCTCGTCGCTGTTGGGGCGGGGTTCTTTCTTGGCAAGTGTCACAATCTTGTAGACATAGTTTGTCATCCAGTCGGCCGAATAACCGAGTTTCTCTTTGTATTGACGCACTGCGTATACGGTGCGGTAGGTTGCCTCGTCTTTCCAGCTCTCTTTGGTGAGAATGTCATTGATAATCTTTTCGGTCATTCCACGCAACAGTTTGTGGAAAATGCCGGGTATGCGGAACTTCCACTGCATAAGGTTGCCCACCAGCATCATAAGGTCGTTGTTGAATCCCTGGAAAGCGAACAGGTAGGGCTGCACGTCGTTTATGCGCTTGCAGTTCTTTTTGATAGAGAGGTCTATCTCTTTGAAGAAGTTGTCGTCGAGCCCATAAATCTGCTCAATCATCTTCTTGCAACGGCTGCGCTCGGCAACGCCGAGCTTGTTGTTCTGTGTGGCAACTTTAAGGGTGCGCTTGAAGGTTGCAAGGTCGGGCAACATACCAATGTTGGTTATTCCAAGGTTGGCAGCGAGTACCGACTGATAATACACGCGTATGAGGGTCATAAAATCCTCCATACCGCCAATGCGTTTCTCTTCTTTCTTCTTTTTGAAAATATCAAATAATCCCATATCGTTTTTTATATCTGTTATTTTTTGTTATTGCGTTTCTGTTGTTCTTCGAGCATACGTCTCTGCTGCTCCTGCAAGGCTTCAAGGCGGGCCATGAAGTTGCTCTGCTTCTTGGGGTTGCTCTTGTTCTTCTCGTTGTATGCCTCCATCTTTCTCAACAGCTCCTGTTCGTTCACGGTCCTTCTCAGGTAAACGAATATAAGCACGCTTATGAGGGTGGATACAAAATAGTAGTAGTTGAGGCCCGACGAGTAGTCGTTGAAGATGAAGAAGAACATAATGGGCATCAGGTACATCATCCAGCGCATAATCTTTGCCTGTTGCTCCTGCTCGGGCGAACCTCCCATCGAAGGCTGCATTTTTGATGTGTAGTAGGTGTTAAGTATCTGTGTCACGCAGAAGAGCAGACAGAAGATGCTTATGTGGTTGCCTATGGGCCAGATGGAGGTATTCCAGCTGATGAGTGCATCATAAGACGAAAGGTCGTTGGCCCATAGGAAACTCTCCTGGCGCAGTTCAATCGCGTTAGGCACGAAGTTGAACATTGCAATGAATACGGGCATCTGTATGAGCATTGGCAGACAACCGCCCATCGGGCTTGCTCCGTATTGGCTGTAAAGTGCCATTGTTTCCTGTTGCTTTTTGAGCGCGTCCTCTTTCTTGGGGTATTTGGCGTTAATCTTATCGATGTATGGTTTTAACGCACGCATTTTAGCCGAAGATATATACGATTTGTATGTAAAGGGGTATACAATAGCTTTCACTATGAGCGTGAGCAACAGAAGGACTATTCCCATGTTCATCCCCCAACTGTTGAGCCAGTCGAACAGGTAGATGATGAAGAAACGGTTAATCCAGCGCACAATGGGCCAGCCGAAATAGATGAGCTTGTGCAGGTCGAGCTCCTTGTCGCCGTTTACTGCGAGGTGGTTGCTTTCGACAAGGTCGCTGTATTTGTTGGGGCCGAAGTAGAATTGGATGTCGGTTGCCACTTTGCCGCTGGGGTCGAAGGGGGTGTACATCGAAGCGTAGCAGTTTTTGAGGTAGCCGCGGCCTTCGTTTATGGTATCCGATTCCACATACACCTTGTCGAACTGCTCGCCGGCAATCATAATGCACGAGAAGAACTGGTTCTTGAATGCAACCCAGTCGATAGGCTGTTCAAGTGTCTCTTCGTCATTCTTCATCTCGCTCAGGTAATCGGTATCGTCGCCTGCAATCTTGTAGGTGAGGGTAGAGTATTGCTGTTCGAACTTGAACCCTTTCTCCTGTTGGCGCATAAGCTGCTCCCAGGTGATACCCATCTGCCGTGTGGACGAGGGGAAGAAGTTCTGCATGTTGTGGGCGTCGATTGCAAGGTTAAGCATATAACTGTCGGGCAAAAGACGATAGGCAAAGTCAATGTATTTGTCCTCGGCAAAGGCAAGGCGCATAACTACACTGCTGTCGGTCTGTTCACGGGGAGTGAAATAGAGAATCTTAGTGTCGATATTCTCCTCTTTCCCGTCAAAAGTGAAGTACATCTGGTTGTACTGCTCTGTTTCGCGTCCGCGGCTGTCTTTGGTGGTAATGTTATCCCGGTCGTCGAAGAGTGTGAGCTTGCCTCCCTCCTGGTTTGTGTAGTCGGCAAGAGTGGCCGATGTTATTCTTGCACCCAGGGTGGAAATGTCGATGCTCACTTTTTCATTGGCAATTGTAATCTCTTTTGCTTCGCCGTTGAGTACATTGAAGAAGAGCGATGTACTGTCGTTCTTCTGCTCCTCGATAGCAGCCTCCTCGGCAGCAATAATCTGCTGGCGTACATTCTCTTCGGCCTGTTGCAGGGCAGCGATGGAGTCGCGGTAGTGCTTTTGTGCCTCTATTTTCGCGGCATCGGGTTTGTTGAAATAGAAAAAGGCTACAAAAAGCAACCCTATAAGTGCAAATCCTGTAATACTATTCTTGTCCATAAAAAGTGGTTATGTGTTTCGTTTAAGTTTAACAATAAAAAAGTTGTTCTGTTTACCCAAAACAGGCGGGCAAAAGCCTTTATCACTCCTTTGTGTGCGTGTCGTGGCTTGACACGAAGTGCAAAGATAGCAAAAATAAAGGGATTTAATGTGCAGTTGCCATTTAAAAATGTGTAAATCGGCGTTTATTTTATTAAAAATAGCTTACTATGTGAAATTTAACAATAAAATAAAGGAAAAATGTTAACTTTGCAGCCGTGTAGGGTGCGTGCGCTCCCTGAATTGCAATGATTACTATGAGCAAATTATAAAATACGATGAACAGATATCTTCTCTCAATTCTGCTTGTGTGCCTTTTTATCCCCGGTATGGCACAGCGCGAAAACAGTGTGTATGACTATTTCAAATCAAAAATAGACTCTTTGGCAAGCGACTCATCGTATGTTGCCAAAAGCGGTGATGTCAGCCCCAATCCGGTGTTTGCCAAGATGTTGACATCGCCGGTGCTTTACAGTTCGGTAGTGAATAAAGGATTCAGCAGCGGGTTTGGGTACGAAGGCGGTTTCGGTACAAGAAACCTTGTTGCGGACAGCAAGCGCGAAGCTGTCATAAACTCAATGATGATGAATGTCTACAAGAATCATCCGTCGAAGGTCCTTTTGACCGAAGAGCAGCTGCGCAGTGAAAAGAGTGTTGCCGTAATAGATGAAAAAGAGAATATCCCTGTCCTGGAAATTGCAGAATCGCCGCTTGTTGCTGTTCCCGACAACGTTGCAGGAGGCTTGGCTACAACGGTGAAGAAACCCTGCTATTGGCGCACTTCGGGCTCTTTCGACTTGCAGTTTACACAGAACTATGTATCCCCCAACTGGTCACAGGGTGGTGACAATTCCCGTACCATGCTCACCGTGCTGGTGCTGAACCTGAACTATGACGACAAGGACAGGATAACCTTTACAAACAAATTCGATGCCCACTTGGGCTTCACTACGGTAGAGGGTGATACACTGCATCATTTTAAGACTAACAACGATAAATTGCGTCTGGAATCGACATTGGGTTATAAACTGGTGAAAAACCTGGACCTTGCCGTGAAGAGCAAGCTCGAAACACAGATGTTGCCCAACTATCCGACCAACAGCCCCGACTTTGTTTCTAAATTTATGGCACCTTTCGATGCCAATTTCTCACTCGGTCTTAACTATAAGCCATCGTGGAAGAACCTTTCATTGGAGATTTATGTTGCACCATTGTCGGCCTACAACTATAAATTCGTGCGTTACGATGAACTTGCCAGCCGTTACGGAATAAAGCACGGTCGCCATCACAAGGAGGATTTCGGTACACAGATAATTGTAACGGTGCCCACAGCAACCCTCTTCAAGATTGTGAATTGGTGGTCGCGTGCCGAGTTCTACACTAACTACGCGCGAACATTCTTCTCTTGGGAGAATAAATTCGACATAAAACTAACCCGTTACTTCAAGGTGTCGATGGTTATGCACGCTCGTTTCGACGACAGCTCGCTCGATCTTGAAGACGACAAATATGGTTTCTGGCAGATAAAGGAGTATATGACACTCGGTCTTTCTTACTCTTGGTAATTGCCTGCATTTTGGTAAACTCGCTGTATGAATTGGAATTCACTGTTTCCCGTAACCGACCCCACTTGGATTTTCCTGGGGGTGTTGTGCATAATACTGTTTGCTCCGCTGCTGTTCAACAAGTTGCGTCTGCCCCATATCATAGGTATGATACTTGCCGGGCTTGTAGTAGGTCCCAACGGCCTGAATATTCTTGTGCGCGACGACAGCTTTGAACTTTTCGGCAAGGTGGGGCTCTACTATATTATGTTCCTTGCGAGTCTTGAAATTAACTTGCAGGAAATGCGTCAGGCAAAAGGAGGAGCCCTTCTGCTTGGTCTTACGGTCTTTGCGATGCCCATACTGCTGGGAATCTTTACCAATATGTTCATACTTGAATATGGCATAATAACCTCCGTTCTGTTGGCGAGTATGTATGCCTCATATACCCTCATCTCCTATCCCATTGTGGCCCGCTATGGCCTTTCGCGCCAGCGTTGTGTGAATTTTGTGGTTGGCGGTGCCATAATTACCGATACGCTCACTCTTTTTGTACTTGCCGTGGTAAGCGGTTTGTTCACCGGTGAAACAGGCGTTGTTTTCTTCCTGCTGCTGTTTGCCAAACTGCTTGTGATAAGTTCGGTTATAATTTTCTTTTTCCCCCGCATAGCACGATACTTCTTCCGCAAGTATAACGATGGCGTAATACAGTACATCTTCGTTATGGCACTTCTCTTCCTGGGAGCAGGAATGATGGAGCTTGCCGGTATGGAGGGTATATTGGGCGCGTTTATTACCGGTCTTGTACTAAACCGTCTTATTCCTCACTCTTCGCCCCTTATGCGTCGCATCGACTTCGTGGGCAACGCAATCTTTATCCCATACTTCCTCATAGGTGTGGGTATGATGATAAATTTGCGGGTATTGTTCGGTAATCTGAATGCATTGACGGTTGCCTCGGTGATGATTGCTACCGCTCTCACAGGAAAGGCAATTGCATCGTGGATAACTGCCCGTGCCTACAAAATGTCGTTCCAAGAACAGAACCTTATGTTCGGGTTGAGCACTTCACAGGCTGCTGCCACACTTGCCGCTGCCATTGTGGGTCACAAGATAATTCTCCCCGATGGCTCGCATTTGTTGAGCGAAGATGTGCTTAACGGTACCATTCTGCTCATTCTTGTAACCTGTATTGTGAGTTCGGTGGTTACCGACCGTGTGTCGCGCCGCATAGCCGTGTCGGGCGAGGTGTCCGACAAACCCGAAAACACTTCGCAGAAGACGCTGCTTGCTCTTGCCAACCCGAATATGGTGAATGGTCTTATGGACCTCGCTCTGCTGTTGCGCGAGGAGAAATCCAAAATGCCTTTGTCGGCTGTGACAGTGGTGCTCGACGAGGACGAGAAACTCCGCTCGCGGGCTCAAAAGGTGCTCGACAAAGCCACCGATGTGGCAGCATCGGTAAACGTCCCCATCCTCACAAAGGTGCGCCTCACCACCAACCTCTCTTATGGTATCATACACGAAGTCAAGGAGAACGACTATCGCGAGCTCATTGTGGGTTTTCATCAAAAAGAGACAGTCAACGATACATTCCTGGGCGGCGTGTTGCCCGAACTGCTCAACGGCATCAATACGCAGATAATAATGGCGCGCATAAACATTCCGCTCAACACCATACGCTGCATACACATAACCTTCCCTGCAAAAACAGAATTTGAGGCCGGTTTCAAGCATTGGGTCGACGAAACAGCCCGTATGGCAGCAGCATTGGGGTGCAGAGTGGTGTATCACGGCCACCCCGACAGCCTTGCCCACATAAAGAGCCGTCATAAAAAGATTTCGGGAGTGAATGCGGAATTCTGTGAGACCGATGGCGGCAACGACCTCAAACGTCTGTCGCAGATAATAGATGACGACCACCTGCTTGTCATTGTAAGTGCCCGCCGTGGTTCTATATCGTTCCGTCCTTCACTCGACCACGTTTTTGTGCAGTTGCAGCGCGATTATCGCGAAACCAGCGTGTTGCTCATATATCCTAATGGTTACACCATAGATGGTGAGGTGTAGCAACCCTTTTGCCCTGTGTGCGGCAATTAAGCGCCGTTTTTGTTTCACGCTATCAGGAATTTAGTTACCTTTGCAAGGAATTTGAAAATCTTTCTTAACCTTAATTTATTGCTATGAAGGAATTTTTCGGTATGATGCGGCGTTTTGTGCTGCCATATAAAAAGTATGTAGGCCTCTCAATTCTTTTGAATATTCTATCGGCCGTAACCAACGTATTCTCTTTTACTTTGCTCATTCCCATCTTGGATATCCTGTTCCAGACAGGTGTAAACGAGAAAGTGTACGAATATATGGAGTGGGGCAGTGCAAGCCTTAAAGATGTTGCGGTAAACAACTTCTACTACTATGTAACTCTTATGATTACAGAAAAGGGCCCGATGCTCACACTGCTTGTGATAGGTGTCCTGTTTGCCATAATGACATTGATAAAGACATCGTGCTATTTCGCATCATCGGCAGTGATGATACCCCTCCGCACCGGTGTTGTTCACGATATTCGCGTAATGCTCTATAAGAAGATAATGGGCCTTCCCCTGGCATTCTTTTCGCAAGAGCGCAAGGGTGACATCATAGCCCGTATGAGTGGTGATGTAGGCGAGGTCGAGAACTCCATTACAAGTTCGCTCGACCTATTGTTGAAGAATCCCATTCTCATAATGTTCTATTTTTCGACTCTGCTGTTGACAAGCTGGGAACTTACCCTCTTTACAATCCTTGTATTGCCGGGTATGGGCTGGATAATGGGCCGCGTGGGCAAAAGGCTCAAACGCCGTTCATTGGAGGCACAGGAGAAATGGAGCAACGTGATGTCACAACTCGACGAGAGCCTCGGTGGCTTGCGCATCATCAAAGCTTTCATTGCCGAGGAGCAGATGGTGAACCGCTTTACAAGTTCAAGCAAGGGCGTACGCGATGCCATTACAAAGGTTTCAACCCGTCAGGCAATGGCTCACCCCATGAGTGAGTTCCTGGGAACCGTTCTCATTGTATTTGTACTGTGGTTCGGCGGTTTCCTCATTCTCAATGAGTCGTCACGAATTGATGCTCCCACGTTCATCTTCTATATGGTAATCCTGTATAGCATCATCAACCCCTTGAAGGAGTTCTCAAAGGTGGGCTATAATATTCCCAAAGGCTTGGCATCGTTGGAGCGTATTGACAAGATTATGAGCGCAAAGAACCCCATTACAGAACCCGCGAACCCTGTCGAGATAAAGACTCTTGTCGACAAGATAGAACTTAAAAACGTATCTTTCAGCTATGGTACCCGCGAAGTTTTGCACGATATAAATCTCGAAATCCCCAAAGGAAAGACCATTGCGCTTGTCGGTCAGTCGGGTTCGGGTAAATCGACACTTGTCGATCTCATTCCCCGTTATCACGATGTGCAGCAGGGCGAGGTGCTCATAAATGGCACAAATATAAAAAACTTCCGTGTGCGCGACCTGCGTGCCATTATCGGTAACGTTAACCAGGAGGCTATTCTCTTCAACGACACCTTCTTCAATAACATCGCTTTCGGTTGCGAAGGAGCCACAATGGAGCAGGTTATTGAAGCAGCCAAGATAGCAAATGCCCACGATTTCATTATGGCAACAGAGAATGGTTACGAAACCAATATAGGCGACCGTGGAGGCCGTTTGAGCGGTGGCCAACGTCAGCGCGTGAGCATAGCCCGTGCCATCCTCAAAAACCCGCCTGTACTCATTCTTGACGAGGCTACCTCGGCCCTCGACACCGAGTCGGAACGTCTGGTTCAGGAGGCTCTTGAACGCCTTATGAAAACCCGTACCACAGTGGCCATAGCACACCGCCTCTCTACCATAAAGCACGCCGACGAAATATGTGTGCTTCACGAGGGCAAGATTGTGGAGCGCGGCAAGCACGAAGAACTTTTGGCCAAAGACGGTTATTACAAGAAACTCAACGATATGCAGTCGCTGACATAAGCGAGCATCCGTATTACAAGACAGTATCCCCGGAACCAATTGGTTCCGGGGATACTGTCTTGTATAAGACTATTGCTTCTCGTCGTGGAAAGGTTCGAACTGCGACTCCTTGTCCACCCAATGCGGCTTGCGCATTGCATATATTATAAAAGGTACAACCACAACCACAAGGCAGCCGATTATAAGCACCGAGTACCAGGTGGCATTGCTGCCTACTGCAATTTGTGCAGGGGGAATAAAACTCAATACAAAGGCGAGCAGGCTGCCCAGGAAACCTACACCCGAAACAATCCACATAACGCAGTTGCCTTTCTTGCCCAAGCGGAAGGGGCGAGGCGTATCCTTCATACTGTATCGCAAATAAATTGCTGCTGCAAACATCAGCAGGTACATTATAAGGTACAACAGCACCGTGAGCTGCGAAAGAATCTGGTAGAAACTCTGTACCGATGGCATAACCACGAACAACAGGCTCAAAAGTGTTACGGCTGCACCCTGTATAAGCAGAATGTTCTTCTGTACGCCCAGGCTGTTGGCTTTCTGCATAAAAGGTGGCAGATAGCCGGCTTTGCCCACCGCATAGATACCTTTTGAAGGGCCCGAAACCCAAGTAAGCACGCCTGCAAGCACACCGAAAGCAAGAGCAACGGCAATTATGGGCGATAGCCACGATGCGTGTATGTATTTGAAATAGTTGTCGAAACCAACAAGCAGGCTCTGTGTAAGGTTTATATCCTTCTGCGGTATAATGATGCCCAGCGAGAATGTGCCAAGCACAAAGATGATCACTGTAATTATGGCACCAATGAACACCGCTCTGGGATACTCCTTTGCAGGGTTATTCATATCCTTCACGTGTATACCCGTCATCTCCATACCTGCATAGAAGAGGAATATTCCCGACGCAAGCACAAGGTTGTCGAGTTTTGTGATGTTGGGGAAGAAATCACCTCCGAAATCCATTTGCGATGTGCCGCCGCTTGCAAGGTATATTACGGCAAGAATCATAAGCAGAAAGGCCGGGATAATGGTTCCCACCAATCCGCCAATTTTAGCAACCTTGCTCACCCAGCCAAGTCCTTTGAGCGAGATGAAGGTGGCAGCCCAGTAGATTATCAGTACAACGGCAAGCGTGTACATCTTGTTCGATGCAAGGTTCATATCCTCGGCACTGTTGCTCCCGATAAATGCAAGGGCCACTGCACCGAAAGTGAGCACGGTGGGGTACCATATTGTACTCTCTACCCATTGCAGCCATATGGCGAGAAATCCTATTCTCTTGCCGAATGCCTCGCCCACCCAGCGGAAAACACCGCCCTGCTTGTCCTGGAACATGGCGGCAAGCTCTGCTGCCACGAACGAGGTGGGGATTAGAAACACAATAGCAGCAAACAGGTAGTAGAAGGCCGAACTTATGCCGTATTCGGCTTCGGCAGGGAGTCCGCGCAGCGATACCACGGCTGTTACGTTCATAATGGCGAGCGTTATTACTCCCAGTTTTACACTTTTACTCATAGTTGAAGACATATTATAAAGGTTTTGGTTAATAATGTTCTCAATAAGAACGTTTCCGTGCCTTTATTGGTTCTTGCAACTGTGTTTTTTGTGTGAGTAAAAACAAGCCCCTCCACCGCGCGGTGGAGGGGCTCTTTGTGTTATGGTCGATAAAAAGGATTAATCCTCTTTTGTCCAATCAAGTTTAGCCATACGCTGGTAGCTTGAATAGCGTTTCTTGGCCATACCCTCGGCTGCATCGAACAGCTCCTGTGCCTCTGCGGGGAACTGCTTTGCAAGAGCTGCATAGCGAACCTCGCCTTGGAGGAATGCCTGGAACTTATCCCACTGGGGTTCCTTGCTGTCGAGTGTGAAGGGGTTCTTGCCTTCCTCTTCGAGAGCGGGGTTGTAACGCCACAAGTGCCAGTAACCGCACTCAACGGCTGCCTGCTGCTCGGCCTGTGCCTTGCCCATACCCTTCTTGATACCGTGGTTGATACAGGGAGCATAAGCGATAACCAATGAGGGACCGGGATAAGCCTCGGCCTCACGGATAGCCTTCAAGCACTGGTCGTAGCTTGCACCCATTGCAATCTGTGCAACGTATACATAGCCGTATGTTGTAGCAATCATACCAAGGTCTTTCTTGCGGATACGTTTACCCGAAGCGGCAAACTTGGCGATAGCACCGAGAGGAGTAGATTTTGAAGCCTGTCCACCGGTGTTCGAGTAAACCTCGGTATCGAGTACAAGGAGGTTGATGTCCTCGCCCGATGCAATTACGTGGTCGAGACCGCCGTAACCAATGTCGTAAGAGGCACCGTCACCACCGATAATCCACTGTGAACGCTTAACGATGTACTGTTTGATGGCAAGAATCTTCTTGCAGGTCTCGCACTCCGAAGCCTCGCAAGCTGCGATGATAGCGGGTGCGATAGCCTTTGTAACATCGCCGCTGAACTTGTTGTCGAGCCACTGCTGTGCCAAGCCCTTCAACTCCTCGCTAGCGCAGCTGCACTGTGTGAGTTCGGTGAAGAGTGTTGTCAAACGCTCGCGCATCTTGTTCTCGGCAAGTTTCATACCCAGACCATACTCGCAGAAGTCCTCGAAGAGTGAGTTACCCCAAGCGGGTCCTTCGCCCTTCTCGTTGGTTGTGTAGGGGATTGAGGGAACCGATGCAGTGTAGATTGAAGAACAACCTGTTGCATTGGCAACAATCTCACGCTCACCGAAGAGCTGTGTGATGAGTTTTACATAAGGTGTTTCACCGCAACCCGAGCAGGCACCGGAGAACTGGAACAAAGGAGTAGCGAACTGTGAGTTCTTGGGGTTGCTCTTGATGTCGATGAGCTCTTGTTTGCTCTTGACGTTCTTAACGCAGTAATCCCAGTTTGCAGCCTCGCCTCTCTCCTGTTCGAGCGATACCATTGTAAGAGCTGAACCGCCGAGTTTGGGGTTGCCGGGGCAGACATCGACACAGTTGCCGCAACCAAGACAGTCGAGTACGCCCACTTGAATGCGGAACTGCATACCCTTGAATGCTGCGGGAGCCTTCATCTCAATCTTGTCGGCGTTGAGGCCTGCGGCTTCGTTCTCGTCCATTACGAAGGGACGGATACAGCCGTGAGGACAAACGTATGAACATCTGTTACACTGGATACACTTTTCGGCATCCCATTTGGGAACGAAAGCGCTCACGCCGCGTTTCTCGTAAGCCGATGTGCCAAGAGGCCAAGTACCGTCGGCAATTGGCAAGTAAGCCGAAACGGGGAGGGTGTCACCCTTCTGTGCATTGATTGTGCGAACAATCTTTGTGATGAATTCGGGCTCTTCTCTTGTCTCCTCGACATCAGCGGGGAGGTTTGCCCAAGCTGCATCAACAACAAGCTGTTTGTACTCGCCACCGCGCTCAACAGCAGCGTTGTTCTTGTCAACGACATCCTGTCCCTTCTTGCCGTAAGACTTCACGATGAACTTCTTCATCTGCTCGATGGCAAGGTCAACGGGGATAACCTCTGTGATGCGGAAGAATGCACTCTGCAAGATTGTGTTTGTGCGGTTGCCGAGTCCAATCTCCTGGGCAATCTTTGTAGCGTTAATGTAGTAAACAGTGATATTGTTTTCTGCGAAATATCTCTTTATGTCGTTGGGGAGGTTCTTAACGAGTTCCTCGCCATCCCATACGGTGTTGAGCAGGAATGTACCGCCCTTCTGCAAACCGCGGATTACATCGTACATACGCAGGTAAGCCTGTACGTGGCAAGCCACGAAGTTAGGTGTGTTCACCAGGTATGTAGAACGAATGGGTTTGTCACCGAAACGCAAGTGTGAGCAGGTGAAACCTCCCGACTTCTTCGAGTCGTAAGAGAAATATGCCTGACAGTGCTTGTCGGTGTTCTCACCGATAATCTTGATAGAGTTCTTGTTGGCACCCACTGTACCGTCGGCACCCAAACCGTAGAATTTAGCCTCGAACATGCCGTCAACAACAGCAATCTCCTCCTTCTTGGGAAGTGAAGTGAATGTGACGTCATCCTCGATACCTACTGTGAAGTGGTTCTTGGGTTTGGGCAATGCGAGGTTCTCGTAGATTGACATGATAATCGCAGGTGTGGTGTCGCAAGAACCGATACCGAAGCGGCCGCCTACGATAGTGGGGTTGATAGCCTTCAACTCCTCGCAGCTTGAGAATGCCTCAACAACGTCGAGGTACAAGGGCTCGCCGTTTGAGCCGGGCTCTTTTGTGCGGTCGAGCACTGCTATGCGCTTAACGCTCTTGGGAGTAACGGCTGCAAGGTATTTGAGTGAGAAGGGACGGTAGAGGTGAACACTGATGAGGCCGACTTTCTCGCCTTTTGCTGTGAGGTAGTCGATAGCCTCTTTTGCAGCCTCTGTTGCCGAACCCATTACGATAATCACGCGGTCGGCATCCTCGGCACCATAGTATGTGAAGGGAGCATATTTGCGGCCTGTGATTTCAGAAATCTGGTTCATATAGTCGGCAACGATGTCGGGTACTGCATCGTAGAACTTGTTTACAACCTCTTTGTGAGCGAAGAATGTTTCGGGCTGCTCTGCTGTACCGCGAACAACGGGTGAAGAGGGGCTCAACGCTGCGTTGCGGAATGCCTGTATGCCATCCCAGTCAACCAGAGGAGCTATATCCTCCTGCTCCAAAAGCTCAATCTTCTGAATCTCGTGTGATGTACGGAATCCATCGAAGAAGTTGAGGAAAGGAATGCGGCTCTTGATTGTTGAAAGGTGAGCAACTGCGGCAAGGTCCATA
Source organism: Bacteroidales bacterium (assembly GCA_015060885.1). Taxonomy (GTDB): domain Bacteria; phylum Bacteroidota; class Bacteroidia; order Bacteroidales; family Bacteroidaceae; genus HGM04593. Next base: position 14,600 of record SUXO01000015.1, on the reverse strand, counting down.
ACCTCCTGTACCGAACCCTCGGCAAGCATGGCAAAACCTGTCTGGCGGCAAGCCATAACGTCCATGTGGTCACCGAAGATGCTGAGTGAGCTGCCGGCCAATGAACGTGCCGATACGTGGAATACGCTGGGGAGCATTTCGCCTGCAACCTTGTACATGTTGGGGATCATAAGCAGCAATCCCTGTGATGCCGTGAAGGTTGTTGTGAGTGCACCTGCTTGCAGTGAACCGTGAAGGGCACCTGCGGCACCGCCTTCCGACTGCATCTCCTGAACCAAAACTGTTTCGCCGAAGAGGTTCTTACGGCCCTGGGCAGCCCATTCGTCAACATACTCCGCCATTGTCGATGAAGGAGTGATGGGGTAGATGGCTGCTACCTCGGAAAACATGTACGCAATGTGAGCTGCGGCCTGGTTTCCGTCACAAGTGATAAATTTCTTTGCTTTTGTCATAGTGCAATTAAAATTATGTGAAAATAAACTATTATCCCTTATAGCGAGCAATGCTTTTCTGCACTGCATCTCTAAAATCATACAAAAATACAAATTTATTATGAATAATACCCATACTTCGTGCCTAAAAATGATTACATTTGTGATATTTTTTATTTATGAAGGCACTTAAATATATAACAATCATATTTTTTCTCCTGTTCCCATTGCTGTCGGCGGCACAATATTCCCATCTTCCCAAGTATGAATACCGTGCTGTGTGGCTCACTGCCATAGAAAACCTCGACTGGCCCAGAGTGCAAGTGAAAGTCCCTGCCGACACGCTTGCGCAGCAGCGCGAACTTACGCTCATCCTCGATTCGCTGCAATCACTCAATGTAAATACCGTTCTTATGCAGGTTCGTGTGCGTGGCGATGTTGCGTATCCTTCGGCAATAGAGCCCTTTTCTCACGTTTTTACAGGAGTTGAGGGGCGTTCACCGCTATACGACCCTCTGGCATTTGCCATAAAGGAGTGCCACAGGCGGGGTATGCAGTTGCACGCCTGGGTAGTGGCTTTCCCATTGGGCAAGAACGAGCATATAAAGCGTATGGGCAAAATGTCGCTCACTCGAAAGAATCGTGCTTTGTGCACCCCGTATAAGGGAAACTGGTATATGGAGCCGGGCAACCCTGCAACAGCCGGCTATCTGTGCAACCTTGTCGGCGAGATAGTGTCGCGTTACGATGTTGACGGCCTGCACCTCGACTACATACGCTACCCCGATCGCACTGTGGGTTACCCCGATGAAAAATGGTACCGTCTTCACGGCAAAGGACTATCGCTTGCAGCCTGGCGACGGAAGAATGTCACCGATGTGGCACGCAAAGTATATTCCACCGTGAAATCCATTAAGCCCTGGGTGAGAGTAAGCTGTTCTCCGCTCGGCAAATATCGTGACCTTGCCTCTTACAGTTCTTATGGGTGGAATGCTCGCGATGCTGTATTCCAGGAGGCACAGGAGTGGCTGCGCGAAGGTATAATGGATATCCTCTTCCCGATGCTCTATTTCAAGGGCAACAACTTCTATCCCTTTGTGCGTGATTGGCAGGAAAACTCCTTCGGCCGTCACATAGTACCCGGTATAGGCATCTATCGCCTGTTGCGGGAGTATGGCGGTTGGAGCCCCACTGAAATAACACGTCAGCTATGCACCTCGCGCTCGGCAGGGACTGCCGGCACTGCACTTTTCCGCACCGCCCATCTGCTTGAAAACGGAAAAGGAATCTATGCTGCCGTCTATGGCAAACAGGCTCTTGTACCACCTATGGAATGGGCTGCGGCACCGCTTCCCGGCAAGCCCTCCTTGTCGTTGAAAAAGGTGAACGACACGCTTTGCTTGTCGTGGCAGGCAGTAGAGGCTGTTGAGGGCCATCCGCGGGTGAAGTACAATGTCTATGCATCGTTGAGCGATACTGTGGATGTGGAAAATATCGATAATCTGTTGTGTGGAAATCTTGTTGACACCTCTTTTGTGTGGCCTTGCCGCACATCGAAGGCTGTTTCGGTTGCCGTTACCGCGGTCGATGCCTATGGCCGCGAGAGTGAACCGTCGCAGTGCAATATTGCGGCTCTTTACGAGCCGTTGCAAGAACTCTCCCTCCCATCACCGCAGAGCGGTTGGCAACGTTTGGAGGTATACGATATTTTTGGCCGCAAGATATTTGCGGGGCGTTATTCAACCCGTGTGATAGTGCGCAATCTGCCAAAAGGACACTACAATATAAAAGCACTCGACCGTAGTGGCCGAGTGCTGTGGAGTTCGACTTTTAAAAAATAAGGATTGTATATTTAAAGTATAAGTACTATGAAAAAAATGTTTGGAAACGTATGTAGTAGTCAGTTTCTAAGAAACTTATGTGCTATATCAGCTCCTGTTACTGTCCAGCCCGTGTTCTTTATATTGATATATGTGCTGTTAGGTGGGCTTGATATTTTTTTTGATGGAGGGTTCCCACTATTGAGTCCAATCCAAAAAATAATTTTTACATTCTTTATAACTTATATACTATTCATACCTGTGTTATTTTTGCCGTGTTATTTAAAGAGTGTATATAAATTTATTATTCTTCTAATTTCGGCAATACAATTTTTAGTCGATATCTATTTGGTTATTTTGTATGGTGAGACATTTAGTACTCTGCACGTTGATATGGTTGCGGCGATCGGTGGTACAAACAGTAACGAAGCAAGAGAGTATTTAACAACATATCTGACTATTGATAAGATATTTATAATGTTATTTGTGATATCTATTCTTTCTCTTCTTTATTATTATTTGAATAGGTTGCGAATAGAGTTTAATTCTTTTCTACGTTGTTTCATCTCTTTACTTGTGCTGATATCAGTATCAGTTTCGGTTGTCCAATGGAGAAAAATGGTTTTAGGCAATATCTATTTTCTATTACGAATGGATAATTAGGACTTAAATGAATATCGGCAAAATCCAGTTGTTGTGTGCAGCGGTGACTTACCCGAATATGTGGTTCTATTAATCGGTGAGAGTTTCTCGAAACAGCAAAGTTCATTGTATGGATATGATAAAAAAACTAACCCTTTATTAGGTAAAATGAACGATGAGGGACGTTTGGTCGTATATAATAATGTTAAGAGTGCTTATACAAAAACTGTGCCGGCTGTAAAGTCGATAATGACATCTTGTGTCGATGAAATGACCAATGTTAAGTGGTACGAGTACCCAACTCTTATTGAGATAATGCAACGTGCCGGTTATCGTGCCGAATGGATTTCTAATCAAAACCGTGAAGGCTTGTTCGATAATGAGGTTACCGCTTTTGCCCTTTTGTGTGATAAATTAGTGTATGCTAATGAGAGAGAGGAATTGTCGGGATATGATGAGTGTTTATTGCATTTGATAGATGAAAGTATTGCCGATAAATCATCGCCAAAGTTTCTTGTTGTAAATATGCAAGGTTCACACGTTTTATATTCTTCCCGTTATAGTGAGAAATTTGCAATATTTAATGCCGAGGATTACGTGCTATCTCATCCTCATTTGTCGCAAAAAAGTAGAACCACTCTTTCGGAGTATGACAATTCCATTTTATACAATGACTATGTTGTGTATGAGATTATGCAAAAATTTGAGAAAGAGGATGCTGTACTAGTTTATTTATCCGACCATGGCCAAGATATTTTTAATAGTTCCAATGATTATGCAGGGCATGGTATCTTTGCCAATAAAGAATCGCAAGCCGCAGCTGTCAATATCCCTTTAATGATTTATACATCTCCTTTGTTCAAAAATAAACGTCCGCTGTTGCAGGAAAGGATGGAGGCCGCAATTGACGTTGCTTACCGTACCGATAGTATTATGTATACAATTATGGATGTTGTGGGTGTGGATAGTCTAAATGGGGTTTCGTATAAGAAAAAAAGTCTTATAAAGTGAAATAACTTTAATGTTTTATTTGTTGATTCTGAGAAATACAAAGTGAGCAGATGGTTGAATCAGCCATCTGCTCACTTTGTATCATTTGTTTTTCCCCCCGAACAACGAGAAATGCACATATCGTTTGGGGTTCTCTTTAAGGTCGGTAAGCAGTGCGTTTGCCGCCGTGCAGGTGCTGTCGAGCTTGTGGTACAACCCGCTGTCTTTTAGCAGTTTGCCGGCAGTGCCTTCGCCATTGTTTATGGCTGCGGTAATCTTTTCAAGGTTGTCGGCTGTTGTCTGCAACGAGGCAAAGAGCTCCTGGTAGTCGATATCCTTTACCTGTGATGTCACCTTCTGTATATCCTCCTCAATTGTAATCATAGAGCCTGTAATCTGCGGAATATCGTTGGCCAGCAGTTGGTTCAGTCTGGTGGTCGTAGTCACAAGCTCATCCGTTATAACCTCTACATTATCAATCGAATTGTCGAGCGCAGGGTTGGCTAGCAGGGTATTAAGCGACGTGAGTATTGAATCTATTTTGGGAATCATCCTGTTTATTGTGGGTATCGCATTCTCCATTTCGCCTGCCACGCCCTTGTTCAGACGGCCCATAATGGTGTCGCCGGGGTTAATGTAGTTGTGGTTGTCGGCAAGTATTATGTTTATGTCGCAACCGCCAAGCATATGGTTGTTCACCTCGGCATAGCTTCCTGCGGGTATGCGCAGTCTTTTGTCAATATCCATTGTGACAATGACATTCCTCATATCCTCAAAATCGTATGTGATGCCTTGCACATTGCCTGCCTTGTAGCCGTTAAGGTAGATGGGGCTCGAATTTACCATTTGCCCGATGTTGTCGAACTTCACATAGTAACGTTCGCCATCCTTGAAGAGGTCAATCCCCTTGAAGAAGTTTATGAGCAGGTAAATAAGCAACAGGGCTATTATGCCAATAAAGCCCACGATGAACTCTTTGCCTATCTTTATTTTTTTCATTTTTCTTGCTTTTATTTCTGTTTACGGAACATCTCGATTGCCTCTTTGGTATTTATCTTTTTTCCGTCGAGGAATGCCACCACGAATGCCTCCTTGAATTTTGCCGAAATGCTTTTGCGCTTTGCTGCAATCTTGTCGTAGTCGTGGCTCTCGCCGTAGGTGTATTTGTACATGCCATTCTCCTTGTAAAAGTCGGCTTTTATACCTTTTAGGCGTTTGTCGTTGCTTTTGAGTTTGGTGTCGGTGGCAAGTATCTGCACCTTGAAAACAGGCTTCCCTGCTTTTGTGTTTGCCGTGCCCGCTTTTTTTGTGGTTCCCGCATTTGTGGCAGTAGGTTTTGCAACCGGTGCTGTTGCAGCCTTTTCGGGCTTGCTTGTTGCAGCCGTTATCCCGTCGAGGTTCTTTCTGTATGCCTTGTAGTAGCTCGCGAATCCATCGAAGATACCCTTTGCAAGAGCTTTCTGCCCGGCCTTCGATGCAATATACTTCTCCTCGGTGGGGTTCGATATGAAGCCCAGCTCCACAAGTATGCTTGGCATAACCGTCTTGTGCAATACAAGGAAACCGGCCGACGAAACACCACGGTTATGCAACTGTGTGCGCTTCACCATCCCTTTCTGTACCGCTTCGGCAAAAGCTATGCTCTTCTCTATGTCGTGGCTGCGTATGAGTTCGAATATTATATAGCTCTCGCTTGAACGAGGGTCGAATCCCTTGTAGGTCTCCTCAAAATTGTCTTCGAGCAGAATTACTTCGTTCTCGTACATAGCGGCAGCTTTTGCTTCGGCACTGCTTCCCGAACCAAGTGTAAATGTCTCGCAACCGCGTGCCTTGCGCGACTTCGACGCGTTGGAGTGTATCGATATAAAGAGGTCGGCCTTTGCATCGTTGGCAATGGTGGCACGGCGCAAAAGAGGGATTTTTACATCGGTCTTGCGTGTGAATATGATTTTTACCTCTGGGAACTCCTCCTTTACCATTTCGGCAAAGGCTTTCGACACGTTCATATTTATATCCTTCTCCTTTGCTCTGCGCCCCAGCGCACCGGGGTCCACACCTCCGTGTCCGGGGTCAATCACAAGCGTGAAAGGTTTCTCCTTCTTCTGCGCGTGACAAGGATTGCACACTGCCGCCCCGGCAAGGAGCAGCAGTGATACAAAGAGTGTTATGTGAAGTCGTGTAATGGACACTTTTGTTTATTTGTTGTTTATGTAGTTTACAATCCACTCGCCCACCTCTTTGGTGCCATACTCCTTGCCTCCTTCTACCTGAATGTCGGGAGTTCTCACGTTGGCCTCCATAGATGCGCTAACGGCTTCGCGAATGAGTTTGCCCTCTTCCATAAGCCCGAATGCATATTCGAACATCATAGCTGCCGAAAGAATGGTGGCAAGGGGGTTTGCGATGTTTTTGCCTGCGGCTTGCGGCCAAGAGCCGTGTATGGGCTCGAAGAGCGATGTGTGCACGCCCACCGATGCAGAGGGCAACAGGCCGAGCGAGCCGGTGATGACCGAGCCTTCGTCGGTAAGTATGTCACCGAACATATTTTCAGTTACCATTACATCGAACGATGTGGGCCACTGGATAAGTCGCATAGCGGCGTTGTCCACGAACATGAATTCAGTTTCCACTTCGGGGTATTCCGCTGCTATCTCTTTTGCAATCTCGCGCCACAAACGCGATGTGGCTAGCACGTTGGCCTTGTCAATTACAGTCACTTTCTTTCTGCGCTTCATTGCATACTCGTAGGCGAGCTTTACAATGCGCTCAATCTCCTCGCGTGAATATACACAGGTGTCATATGCCACCTTGCCATCCTCGCTGCGGCCTTGCGGGCGGCCGAAGTAGAGGCCGCCGGTGAGTTCGCGTATGCACATAAAATCGGTCCCTTTCACAATGTCGGTTCGCAGGGGCGACTTGTCTATGAGTGCCTCGAATGTGGTTACGGGGCGCAGGTTGGCATAAAGGCCCAGTTTCTTGCGCATGGCGAGCAAGCCCTGTTCGGGGCGCACTTTTGCGTTGGGGTTATTGTCGAAACGGAGGTCGCCTACCGCACCGAAGAGTATTGCGTCGCTCTGCATGCAGAGTTCGTGTGTCTCGTCGGGGTAGGGGTTGCCTGTTGCATCAATGGCGCAAGCGCCCACAAGCCCGGTCTTGTATGTGAGGGTATGTCCGAATTTGTTACATACGGCCTTTGTCACTTCAAGTGCCTGTGCTATAATTTCGGGGCCGATTCCGTCGCCCGGTAATACTGCTATATTGAAATTCATAGTTATTGTTTTTTTCTTAAATTCCTGAATTGAGAGTCTTTGCCGTTCGCTTTATCGGTTCTCCCAAGCTTCAATCTTATCCTTGTTGGCGAGCAGGAAATCGATGTCATCGAGCCCGTTCATAAGGCAATGTTTCTTGTATCCGTTTATTTCAAACTTCTCGCTCTTGCCGGTGGCGTTGTTGGTGATTGTCTGTTCGGGGAGGTCGACCGTTACCTGTGTGGCTGGGTTCTCCTCGATGCATGCAAACAGTTCTTTAAGGAACTCCTCGCTCACCACAACAGGCAATACAAAGTTGTTGAGTTCGTTGTTTTTGTGTATGTCGGCAAAGAAACTCGACACTACAACGCGGAACCCATAATCGGCAATGGCCCAGGCTGCGTGTTCGCGGCTCGAACCGCAACCGAAATTTTTGCCTGCAACAAGTATCTTGCCGCTGTATGTGGGGTTGTTCATTACAAAACTGTCAATCTTGTTGCCCTCTTTGTCGAAACGCCAATCGCGGAACAGGTAGTCGCCGAAGCCTTCGCGGGTGGTTGCTTTGAGGAAACGTGCAGGCACAATCTGGTCGGTGTCGATATTTTCGAGCGGCAGGGGTATGCAGCTGTCTGTAAGTATGCTGAATTTTTCTTTTTTCATCGTTCTTTTGCTTTTGAAGTTCTTAAAGCAGTTCGCGCGGGTCGGTTATCTTGCCGGTTATGGCAGCTGCTGCTGCAACATAGGGGCTTGCAAGTATTGTGTGCGAGCCGGGGCCCTGGCGTCCTTCGAAGTTGCGGTTGCTTGTCGACACGCAGTACATTCCGGCGGGCACTTTGTCCTCGTTCATCGCAAGACAGGCCGAACAACCCGGTTCGCGTATCTCGAACCCTGCTTCGGCAAGCACCTTGTCAATGCCCTCGGCCTCAACCTGGCGTGCAACGCTCCACGAACCGGGTACCAGCCAGGCTGTTACGTCCTCGGCCTTTTTCTTGCCCTTTACTATTTGCGCAAAGGCGCGGAAGTCCTCAATGCGGCCGTTGGTGCAGCTGCCCACGAAAACATAATCTATCTTATGCCCAATCAATGACTGGCCGGGCGCGAACTTCATATACTCCAATGATTTGAGGAACGATGCGCGGCCGGCTTCGTCAATGGTGTCGGCGGTTGGAATGTGTTCTGTTATGCCTATTCCCATACCGGGGTTGGTTCCGTAAGTTATGCGCGGTTCAATATCCTCGGCGCGGAAGGTGTACTCCTTGTCGAATACTGCATCGTCATCGCTTTTCAGTGTCTTCCAGTATTCAACAGCCTTTTCCCACTCTTCGCCTTTGGGAGCATAAGGGCGGCCCTTGATGTACTCGAATGTGGTTTCATCGGGGGCAACCATACCTCCGCGTGCGCCCATCTCAATCGAGAGGTTGCAGAGTGTTAGGCGGCTCTCCATGCTCAATGAGCGTATAGCCTCGCCGGCATACTCCACAAAGTAGCCTGTTGCACCGCTGGTTGTCATCATCGACATAATGTATAGCGCAACATCCTTTGCTGTTACGCCCTTTCCCAACTTGCCCTCAACGCTTATGCGCATAGCCTTGGGCTTCTGTTGCAGAATGCACTGCGATGCCATAACCATTCCCACCTCGCTTGTTCCAATGCCGAATGCAATGGCACCCATAGCACCGTGGGTGGAGGTGTGCGAGTCGCCGCAAACTATTGTCATACCGGGGAGAGTCAATCCCTGTTCGGGCCCCACAACGTGTATAATGCCGTTGTTGGGGTGTTTCATTCCCCAGTACGAAAGCCCGAACTGTGTCGCGTTCTTGGTGAGTGTGTCCACCTGGTTGCGCGAAACAGGGTCGGTGATTGGCTTGTCCTGGTCCTTTGTGGGTATGTTGTGGTCGGGCATGCAGAATATCTTGTCGGGGCGCAAGCAACCGATGCCTCTGCTGCGCAACTCGTCGAAAGCCTGTGGCGATGTAACTTCGTGGCAGTAAAGGCGGTCGATGTAGAGCTGTGTAGGGCCGTCTTCAACCTTCTGTACAACGTGTGCATCCCAAATCTTGTCGAAAAGTGTATTCATCTTCCTGGGGTGTTATTCGTTGAACTTGTTTATACAGTCGATATATGCCTCGACCGACGCGCTTACAATGTCGGTGTTTGCACCGAAACCATAGTAAAGACGGTCGTTGTATTCAACCTGCATATGCACTTTACCCATATCGTCGCTGCCCTTGCTTATGGCCTGTATGGTGAACTCTTTGAGAGTCATTTCGCGGCGTATGATGTTTTTGAGTGCCTTGATGGCTGCGTCCACGGGGCCGTTACCGGTCGATGCGCTCTCGAACAGCTCGCCGGCGATGCGCAAGCCGATGCTTGCAACCGAACGTGTGTTGAGCCCTGTTGTAACCTGCAAGTAGTCGAGTTTTATGCCCTTGTTGTTGCTGCGCTCGGCACCGGCAAGTACCAGAATGTCATCGTCGTGTATCTCCTTTTTCTTGTCGGCAAGGCGCAGGAACTGCTCGTAAACCTCGTTGAGCTTGTCGTCTTCGAGTGTTACGCCCAGCACGCTCAAACGGTATTTGAGTGCAGCGCGGCCACTGCGTGCGGTGAGTACTATTGAGTTATCGTCGATACCCACGTCCTTGGGGTTCATAATTTCGTATGTGCTCACATCTTTAAGCACTCCGTCCTGGTGTATGCCCGACGAGTGCGCGAATGCGTTGCGGCCCACAATAGCCTTGTTTGCCTGCACAGGCATGTTCATAAGGCTCGAAATCATACGGCTTGTGGGGAAAATCTTCTGTGTGTTTATGTTTGTCTCCACTTGCAGTGTGGGGTGGCACTTCGTAATCATCACAATCTCTTCGAGCGATGTGTTGCCGGCTCTCTCGCCAATACCGTTTATGGTAACCTCCACCTGGCGGGCACCGTTCATAACACCCGAAAGAGTGTTGGCTGTGGCCATACCCAAGTCGTTGTGGCAGTGGGTAGAAATTGTAGCCTTGTGTATGCCGTCGACGTGCTCCATGAGGTATTTGATTTTCGCACCATATTCGGTGGGCAGGCAGTAACCTGTGGTGTCGGGGATGTTTACCACGGTGGCACCGGCTTTAATAACAGCCTCTACCACGCGGGCAAGGTATTCATTGTCGGTGCGGCCGGCATCCTCGGCATAGAACTCGATATCCTCCACAAAGCGTTTTGCATACTTTACCGCTGCAACTGCACGCTCGATAATCTCCTCGCGTGTGGAGCGGAACTTGTACTGTATATGCGAATCCGATGTACCTATACCTGTGTGTATGCGTTTGTGTTTTGCATAACGCAGAGCATCGACAGCAACATCGATGTCCTTCTCCACGCCGCGTGTAAGGGCGCATATAGTGGGCCAGGTAACGGCCTTTGAAATCTCAATTACTGAATTGAAGTCGCCGGGGCTCGAAATGGGGAAACCGGCCTCAATGACATCTACTCCAAGCTGTTCCAGCTGCTTTGCCACCTGTATTTTTTCAACGGTGTTCAACTGACAACCCGGAACCTGTTCGCCATCGCGCAAAGTAGTGTCAAAAATAAATAATCTATCACTCATAGTCGTAAGTTTTTTAAATTTAGTAGATCCTTAACATCCGATGTGTAAGGTGTTGCGGTGTTGTACCGCTTGTCTAATCTGCAAAAATAATCTTTTTATTTTATAAATCTAAAAAAATCACGCTCTATTTGAGATATTATTATCATTGTTTTCTGTTTTGGTGCAACGGTTCCGACAAAATGCCATTTGTTTATGCATAATTAAGTTTTTTTTGTATTTTCGCGGAGCTTATAAGAAATATAATGAATATGAAAAACATAAAGTTCAATATAAATTACCATGCCGAGCAGGGTTGTACAATGCAGGTTGTGTGCCGTGTAGAGAGCGGTGCAATGGAACAGGAACTTGTCCGTGATATGCAACTTTGCGATGTTGCCTCCTGGAACGCTTCGTTGGAGCTTCCGGGCGAAGTTACGGCTGTCTGGTATGGCTATCGTCTTATGCGCGGCGATAAAGTGGCCCGTAACGAGTGGGCTGTCACCCCGCGCAAGTTACCTTTGAATTGTGTGAACGATACATACTCGATGCACGATATGTGGCTCGACTCACCCGTGGGCAACTACACACAGACCAATCTCTTCCGTTTCTTCGACAAGCAAACTTCGCCGGTCGCAACACCGGTGGTCAATTGGTATAACCGCAGCCTCACCCTCACACTCTATGCGATGGGCATAGGCGAGGGCGAGAGCCTTGCAGTGTGTGGCGATATTCCGTTGCTTGGCAGTTGGGAGCCCACCGCTGCGCCCCGTTTGCAGCAGGTGGAACCTAATCTGTGGAGTGTTACTCTCGATGCCGAAAACCTCTCGGCCGGAAACATATACTTTAAAGTCATTAAAACGGACATTGATGGCAATGTGTTGTGGGAGGAGGGAGAGAATCGCACCATTATATTGTCGGAATGCGAGGGCTCGACTGCTGTTTCCTACACACTGCCTCACGTTGTGTTTCCTTCGAAAAACATCCGCCTTGCAGGAACTGTCATACCGCTCTTCTCAATCCGCTCACAAAAGGGGTGGGGTATAGGCGATTTCGGCGATATAAAACTTATGGCCGAATGGTTACGTGCCACAGGGCAGAATATTTTGCAGCTGCTGCCGTTGAACGATACCACCATCTTTGGCGGTGACGAGGACTCTTACCCTTATAACTGCGTTTCGGTCTATGCCCTCAATCCCATATATATGGATATGTCGGCCCTGCCACGCTTGGGTAACGACAAGGCCAACCGTTACTATGAGGCTCACCGTGCCACGTTGAACGATGCCCCGGCAGTGAATTACTCACTTGTCTATGCACTTAAAATGAAATACTTGCGCGACCTCTTCGCCGAGCAGGGCAGTGAACTGCTTGCCGCCGAGGAGTGCCGAGCGTTTTTGAAAGAGCAGGAGCATTGGCTCAAACCATACGCGATGTTCCGTTTCCTCACAACACGCCTGCATAGCTGCATCTGGGATTGGGGAAAATACAGATACTGTGGCAAGGATACCGAAACCGAATTGCTTGCCGAGTATCCCGAAGCAGCCCGTGAAATTGAGTTCCATTCGCTTGTGCAGTATCTGTTGCACAAGCAGTTGAGCGAGGCGCATAACTATGCTAATTCAATAGGCGTTGCCCTCAAAGGCGATATACCCATTGGCGTGGCACCCAATGGCGTTGATGTGTGGTGCGAGCGCGAACAGTTCAACCTTGAAGTATCGGCAGGCGCACCGCCCGATATGTTTGCTGCCGACGGGCAGAATTGGGGTTTCCCCACATACAACTGGGATGTTATGGCCGGTGACGGTTATGCATGGTGGCGCCGCCGTCTGCAATATATGTCGCGTTTCTTCGATGCCTACCGCATAGACCACGTTCTTGGTTTCTTCCGTATATGGGAAATCCCGCACACGGCAATAAGCGGTCTTTCGGGCAGTTTTTCGCCCAACAGACCTTATAGCGTTGAGGAACTTGCAGCTGCCGGTTTCGCAATAGAGGAACAACACTTGCGCCCCTTTATCACAAAAGAGATGTTGAAGGAGCTCTTCCCGCGGCGTGTGAAGTATGTCGTTGACCGCTTCTTCGACGAGGCTCCCGGCGGAACCTATCTCTTTAAACAATACATTGGCGGGGCATCGGCACTCTCCTATGAGATATATGACAAGTGTGGAAAGACATTCCCCGAAAATCTGAAAAAACATCTGTTGCGCCTTTTCGGCAGTGTCCTTTTCCTGCGCGACCTAAAAGAACCCGACAAGTTTGTACCGCGTATTCTTGGTAGCGATACCGAGGCTTATAAACAGCTGTCGCAGCCGCTTCGCATTGCCTATGACCGCATATATGAGGAGTATTTCTATAACCGCCACACAATGCACTGGTTCGAGGAGGGTATGCGCAAACTTGCACCCGTGTTACAGTCCACGACAATGACAGCCTGTGGCGAAGACCTCGGTATGATACCCGCCTGTGTTCCCTGGGTTATGAAGAACCTTCAAATACTGTCGCTCGAAATACAACGTATGCCGAAACTGTACGGTGAAACCTTTGCCCGCCCCGAATGTTATCCTTATCTCTCTGTTGCAACGCCATCTACTCACGATATGAGTACGTTGAGAGGGTGGTGGCGCGAAGATGCATCCTTGTCGGCACAATTCTACTCGCAGGTTCTTGGTATGCAAGGGGAATCTCCCAAAGAGATGAGCGGCGCAATTGCCCGTGCCATAATTGCACAACACTTGCAATCGCCGGCCGCCTTTGCTCTTTTTGCCTGGCAGGATTTGATGGCGATGGACGAGCGTCTGCGTCTTGCCGACCCCGATGCCGAGCGCATAAACATACCGTCGAACCGCGACCATTTGTGGAATTACCGTATGCACATCGCGGTGGAGGATATGATGAACGAGCGTGCTTTCAACGACAATCTCCGTGTTATGATTGCCGATGCCGGTCGCGGTATTCAGTAATAGTTTATGTAAACAAAAAAAATAGAGGCTTCAATTGAAGCCTCTATTTTTTTGTTCTAAAATCTCTATTATTAGAAGATGATTTTCTCGCCGTTCTGGATGTAAACACCGCCTTTAACGGGGTTGCTTACCTTGCGGCCTTGCAGGTCGTAGATAGCACCGTCAGCGGCTGCGCCATCGGCAGTAATCTCCTCGATGCCTGTAACACCACCTGTTACGTTAATCCAGCCTGTGTAGGGTTCAAGTTTCTCTTTTGAACCGGGAGCCGAGAGAACCACGTTCTTGATGGTGAACTGGTAGTCGCCATCGGCAGCACCGTTCACTTTGAGGGCAGCTGTTGCAACGTCACCTGTTGTGCCGTTGTAAAGAGCGTTGCTCATTGAGATGATTACCACGCGAAGTGAACCGTCGGGCTGAATGGCACACTCGGGATATGAGTGCTTGCGGCTGTTTGTGCGGCTGCCGAGGTCAACAGCGTAGTACTCGCCGTCGAAATCAACCTCGATGCCTTCGGGGAGTTCAAGGTCGAACTGGATTGCCGAGAAGGGATATTCGGGGTTGTTGATGTTGATGAGCAGTGTAGAGCCATCGCCATCGGCCGATACGGTACTTGTTGCTTGTGCGAATGTTACTGCTGAACAGAACAAAAGTGCAACTGTGAAGATTGATTTGATGTAAGATTTTACCATAATTTTGATAGTTTAGTTGTTTTATTGTCGGCGGATTTTCCGCCGACAATAAAACCGGGTTATTAATAAATTACTTTTTTACCATTTATAATGTACACGCCCTTTGTGGGGTTGCTTACCTTGCGGCCTTGGAGGTCGTAGATGGCACCGTCAGTAGCTGCGCCATCGGCAGTAATCTCGTCGATGCCTGTAACACCACCTGTTACGTTAATCCAGCCTGTGTAAGGTTCAAGTTTCTCTTTTGAACCGGGAGCC
>SUXO01000014.1 GCA_015060885.1 Bacteroidales bacterium | reverse complement strand
CCATAAAAAGAATAGCGTAATAATGAATTTTCTGGGAGCGACAATACAACAGCCTCAACAAAAAATCATTATAAACGTATTGTTATTTGAGAAAAGCGTTATACCTTTGCACACAAGAAAACCGATAATGTTTTCATTAGAGTGTACCAAAAGTGTGCATTTCAAGTCGTTCTTTAAGATTTAAGATATTGTTTATCAATTAGATAAATACCTTTTTAGGTGGTGCCCTGGTGGCACCACAGCAAAGAAAAGCAAAACAACGTAAAATCCTGATTTTCAACGAAAATCGGGATTTTTTATTTTCCCACAAACGACAATGATTGTGCAAGCGAGTGTAACCTTATTTTAGGCAGGGTGGACAAAAAGTAGGATAAAACCTTTGTAATCGTCTGATATACATATCTTTGCAAAGATTATCATTGATATGCTAAAAAAAATGCTTTTTTTGCGGCTCCTCCAATGTGGTCAAGAATGGCGTGAGAGGGCGAAAACAAATGTATAAATGCAAGGATTGTAATAAACAATTCATAGGTGGCAGCGCTGACGACTTCTCGGTCGTTTACTGTCGCTAACGGTGCATGTTCGTAACATAGTTTTACAGATTTATCGACGAGATCTCTGTGGGGCTCTCTTTTTGTTGTATAGCAACGGCTGAAATGCATTCTTCTTCTTAAAAGATTATGATTATAGCAAAATTTTTCATATCTTTATGACAAATTATTGCGAATAAAAAAGCATGAAAATTTCGATTAAACAATACTGGTGGGTTGCATTAGTGATTTTACTATTCCAATTGCTCTTAATTTTATATTACTAACGCCCTCGTTTACGGCTATTGTCGGAGATGAAATAGCGTGGTTGTCATTTTGGGGAGGCTATTTGGGTTCTATTATTAGCACTACTGCTGCATTTATTATCCTATATATACAGCGAAAAGATAACGAATCTGAGAACGAAAAGAATAGGGCTGACAACAAGGCGCAAAATGAATTAAATAGAATAGAAAATGAGAATACCAATAGAGCGAATAGACAACTGCAACTTAATATCATGAAATATCACCAGCAGTGCCATTGGCTTGACAATTTTCGAAATGTAAGTTTAGAGTACATTAACGCTTTTAATAAAAACGACATAATTATGGTTTCACATATTATGTGGGATTCTCCTAACGAAGCCTTTAATATGATCAAAATATTGTTTGATAGAGTGCGAACGACTCGCCTAAAATGTTCTCTTATTAGAAAACGAGATAATATAATGGATAAACTTGCAGCCATAATCACAGATATTGACAAGGAATATTTACAGAAACTTAATGATTTCCAATTGATAATTTTATTTTTTAAAAGTACTTCTATACAAGACAGAACAAAGCCTAATTTTTTATTATACCTAGAATATATTAGGCAAGGCAATGGTGATATCACACACATATATGATATCGCTCGCATGGAGCATGAAACAGTCATTAATACTAGCGACAGAGTATACTTTAATAATTTATTTAGCAAGATATTTATTGGAGTTGATAAATATATGGGGGAAATTCAGGATAGACTCCACAAATATATTCTGCAAGCACAAGAAGATATTAATAAATTATTAACCGATGATATAGAGTCATAGAAAATATACAATACAACTATGGGCAAAACAGTAACCACATACTTAATTGACGGAGATCCGAAAGGAACTCAGTATGCATTTATCAGCAACAAGATTTGTCAGATGTTTGTTGTGCCACGCTCTAATCTTGCTTATCTCAATACGCAGGAGAAGTTGCATAAGCCTGCGTTTTACATACTTCTCGGCGAAGATGAAGCAACCAAACCACAAGCATATATCGGAGAGACTGAGAATTTTCGTGAGCGAGTTAAGGATCACGATAGCAAGAAATCATTTTGGCAAAAGGCACTCATATTCGTATCGAAAGATGCTGATATGACCAAAGCAGATGTGCAATATTTAGAGCATAAAGCAATCTGTGCTCGATATCGTCGGGGTGCTAAACGACCAAGATGACTACCAGAAAAACCGCAACTACTGGAAATACCTCAAAACAAAGCTCAAAGGCGAGAATAGCGAAGTGGTTAGTGGTACTAACCAGTTGAAATTACTTGCGCCCGATGGCAAGCGACGACTTACAGATGTTCTCGACTACGATGGCGTTTTGCTCCTCGCAAAGAGTTTTCCAAACGCCCGTGCGATGCGTTTTGTCGAGTGGTTTACCAATAGCGATGAGACGATTGACGGCAAGAGCAAGTCGAAGGCGTATGCCCTTTTCGAGAGCAGTCTAATCGACAATATCGAGGTCGGCACGGTAAAAGGCTTACAGCAGATTCACGCCTACCTGTTTGGTGGTTTGTATGATTTTGCCGGTCAAATACGCACGGTGAATATCGCCAAGGGTGGTTTTCAGTTTGCGATGGCGCAGTTCCTTCCGCGGACACTCGCAACAATCGAGCAGATGCCCGAAACGACTTTTGAGGAGATTTCTGACAAATATGTTGAGATGAACATCGCTCACCCGTTCCGTGAGGGCAATGGTCGAGCGACTCGTATTTGGCTCGATTTGATTCTCAAAAAGCAGTTGCAGAAATGCGTCGATTGGAGCAAGATTGACAAGAACGACTACTTGAAAGCGATGCAAAAGAGCGTTGCTGACTCGTCCGATATCAAACGACTTTTGCAATCAGCTTTGACCGACAAAATCAACGACCGCGAAACCTTTATGAAGGGTATTGATTACTCGTACTACTACGAGCAGGAGGGGTAACAATATTGCTCAAAACACCCCTAAAAACCGCCCAAAATTACCCCTCGATTTTGGTGCAAAATTGTGAAAAATCGAGTGATACAATTATGGAAATGGTCTTTTTTGAGCCGTTGCTAAATTATAAGTAATTGAAGCATTGCGTGTTAACGCTATGGTTCAAGGATTCTGGTGGCACCACAGCAAAGAAAAGCAAAACAACGTAAAACCCCGATTTTCAACGAAAATCGGGGTTTTTTATTTTCCCACAAAACGACAATGATTGTGCAAGCGAGTGTAACCTTATTTTATAAGTAAAGCAAACATCGTAGCATAACACCCCAAATCTATGGAATAAGACCTCCTCGGCCCATGTCTTATAGCCTTTATATAAAGGCCCATATTTTTCCCTATTTGGAGGATACTTACCATTGATGGGATTGCCATTGGCATCGTTAATTATATAAGGTTAGCTCATCTTTTTTGAAGTTGTAATTTATTGGCATTCTCACTCCGGTTCAATCTCCTCTATTTCAGCAGTCAATTCAATTAATGGTTTACCGTCAATCTTGAAATTCTCAATCAATGTCATTGCATCTTCGTATGATTCATACTCTTCTGTAAAATGTTCATCACATACTGCGACGTGGTCGGGTTCAGTCAATAGGTAATAATCCTTTCCTTTATACTTAAAACTTACATCATAACCCTGAATTCCAAAATCATAGAATAGAACTCCTTCTGCTTTGTTTTTATATCCATCATATAAATCTCCAAATTTCTCTTTATTGGGTGGATATTTGCAGTTGTATGGGAATCCTTCTTTATCCAATGCTAAATGAGGGGTAAAAACATCAATATATGCATTCGCATCGCTAATTTCATCCATTACTTCTATGAATGGTATGCCATTAATTGAAAAATCCTCAATAAACTCCGTTTCATTTAAATATTCTTTAATTACTTCTTTAATGTTTGCATTGTATACTTTAACAATGTTGTCGCGCTTGTAGATATAATATTTAGTATTATTGTAAATAAAAGAAACATCATTTGACGTCGCAGCAAATTTGTTAAATATGATTTTTTCTGTTTTGTTTCTGTAACCACCGTATTCTTCGCCGTACTTTTCTTTATTTGGCAGATATTTGGGGCTTATAGATTTATTGGCAATATTGTTGATTAGATGTTTATTCATTTTTTGAAATTTATTATTTTATTAATTAGTGTCCTCATTTCATTTGTTAATGGCTGAGCATCTTTTTTTACTTGACCACCACTTGTCCAAGGGTGCCAATGAGATCCTAAACCTTTATGATCCTGAATATGTATCGAATTAATCCTCTTGCCATCGGGACCATACTGTGCTATTTCTTTAAGTCCTTTTCCATTGCGATAAAATGTTGCGTAGGTTCGATTAGGTGTGTGACTCTCTTCTGGAAGCTTTAGACTTCTCTTTGGATTTTTAGTTTCAAGTATTTTTATATTATCACCAATACTAAAAACAGTTTTATACATTCTGCCATTTTCAAAGTTAGTTATTCCGCTAAAAAAACTACCGTTTCCTCCCATTATTTAACAATTTATAATTTTCATTTTCAAAGTTCAGTCAGTACTCCCTCTGCACTTACATTACACCCTATCGGGTATAAAATTAAAACTTGTATGTACACTGCGATTGAGAGAAAAATCAATGGAGTTAACCTAATTGCAAGTTGTGTTTTGGGGCACCCGAAATGTTTTCGGTGTCCCAAAACTACCTATCGGCATCCTACCCTCCAAAGTCGGACCGATTTGATGCTTTTATATTGCAAATCCCTTCGCTTTATGCACAAGTTTTATACTCCAAATAATCATATAGACTCTCCGAATTCTCATTCTTGAATTATAAAAATTACAATTTATACGATAAAAAAGTTACATCAAAAAGACATAGTTTCGCATATTATCACTAAATTTTGATAATTTAAGCTACGCCTCGCAATAAAAAATGAATGAATTTATTTTGTCCTTGCCTCGGTTTGCATTAAATTTGCGGTATACGCCAATAAAATGTGTGAATAATGAAAGATTTAAATAGACTAAAAGTAGTATTGGTTGAACAAAAGAAAACCGGCAAATGGCTTGCTGAGCAGCTTGGCAAAGACCCCTCAACTGTTTCCAAATGGTGCTCTAACAAAATGCAACCCTCTTTGGAGATGCTGACCAAGATTGCCCAAACTCTCAATGTGACAACCAAAGATTTAATAAATTAGGAATACCTAAGACATTATTATGGCAGTCAAAAAATCTGAACTATATAGTACTCTATGGAAATGCTGCGACGAACTTCGTGGCGGTATGGACGCAAGCCAATACAAAGATTATGTATTGGTAATACTCTTCGTGAAATATATCAGCGACAAAAGTCGTAGTGATGCAGCATTTGACATCGAAATCCCCAATGGCTGTTATTTTGAGGACTTTGTTGCGCTCAAAGGCAATCCCAACATCGGCGAGGAGATAAATAAAAAGATGCAAAAACTTGCAGAGGCCAACCAACTTGATGGTGTCTTTGTTGCCGATTTTGACGATGAGGCAAAACTCGGCAAGGGTAAGGATAAAGTTGAAACGCTTAGCAAACTTATCGCTGTCTTCCAAAATGAAAACCTCGATTTTAGTAAGAACAGAGCAGCCGATGATGACCTTATTGGCGATGCCTACGAGTATTTGATGAAGAACTTTGCTACGGAAAGCGGTAAGAGCAAAGGTCAATTCTACACCCCTGCCGAGGTTAGCCGTGTTATGGCTAAGGTTATCGGTTTGAGCAATGCTAAAAATGGTAAGCGAACAACTATATACGACCCCACTTGTGGCTCTGGCTCGTTGCTATTGAGGGCAATGTGCGAAACGCCCGGAGGAGCCACTGTTTATGGTCAAGAGAAGGATAATGCCACTGTCGGTTTGGCGAAGATGAATATGATTCTTCACAACGAGATTTATGCTGACATCAAGCAGGGCGATACAATCAACGACCCACAATTCAAGGATGATGACCAGCTTAAAACATTCGACTATATCGTTGCAAACCCACCATTCTCAACAAAGTCGTGGTTGAAGAGTGCCAAAGCAGAGGATGAATATAAGCGTTGGGGTGAAGGTATAAAGATTGGCATCCCACCAGAGAAGAATGGCGACTATGCCTTCTTACTACATATCGTTCGCTCACTGAAGCAGACAGGTTGCGCTGCTTGTATCTTACCTCACGGAGTACTGTTCCGTGGCAATGCAGAGGCGCAAATCCGCAAGTATCTCGTTGCTGAAAAGCGATATATTAAGGGCATCATCGGTCTCCCTGCCAACTTATTCTTCGGTACGGGAATTCCCGCTTGCATCATTATCATCGAGAAATCGGAAGCAGCGGGTCGCAAGGGCGTCTTCATGATTGACGCCAAGAGTGGTTACATTAAGGACGGTGCCAAAAACCGCCTGCGCGAGCAGGATATCCGCCGCATTGTCGATGTATGGCAGTCGCAGCGTGATGTGCCCCACTTCGCTCGCTTTGTGCCTATGGAGGAGATTGAGCGCAACGACTACAACCTCAATATACCTCGCTATGTATCTGCTCCCGATACCGAGATATTGCAAGATATCGATGCACACCTCTATGGAGGTCTGCCCAAGCACGACATCGACCAACTTGCGACCTATTGGGATGTATGCCCATCGTTGCGTGGCGACCTCTTCTCGGAACATCCTACACGCGAAGGATACTATTCGCTCAACTGTGAACAAGATGCCATTCGTGACACCGTTTCTGCGAATGCTGATTTCCAAAAACAGAGCGAGGTGTTTAAGCGCAGTTTCGCAGATTGGTGCGACAAGCATCGTGGCGAACTCAACTCACTTGTTCAGGGCTTTGCACCCAAGACGCTTATCGAGCAACTTGGCAACTCGCTGTTGGATATTTTTGGTGCTGACAAGTCGCTTGTCGATGCCTACGATGTCTATGACTGCCTGATGAGCTATTGGGGTGAGACTATGCAGGACGATTGCTATATGATTTCGTCTGGTGGTTGGACGGTGCAACTCTACACTCCACAACCTGCATCTAAAAAGAACGACGACAAGAAGAAAAAGGAGAAGAAAGCAGCCACTCCCGAGGATATTGTTTGCGACCTCCTTCCTGTGCCTATCGTTATCGATGAATATTTTGCCGACAAGCGCGATCTTATCATCGCCGCTGAGGAGTTGCTCTCGCAGAATGAGTCACAACTTGCTGAGCTTATCGAGGAACAGGCGGAGAACTATCTCGATGAGGACAACTTCCCAGACGGCAAGATGACCGATGCCAATATCAAGAAACGCATCAAGGCTCTTGATAAGAAGGCTGACGCCGAGGAACTTGCCGTGTTGCAGAAATATCTCGACCTTAAGGGCGATATCTCACTCAATAAGAAACTTATCAAGGAGCGCAAGTACGACCTGCTTACCGCACTTTTGGTTAAGTATGCCGCCCTCTTGGAGAAGGATGTCAAGCGATTGGTCATCGAGAAGAAGTGGTTTGAATCGCTTGGCTCACGCCTCGATGGCGAGATGCAACGCATCAGCCAGCAGCTCACCTCAAAGGTGTCTGCTCTTGCCGAGCGTTACACACAAACTCTACCCGATATTGATGCCGAAATAGCCTATTTGGAGGCAAAAGTTGCAGCTCACCTAAAACAAATGGGATATTAATATGGATTATATTTCTTACATAAGTCTTGCAATATCGCTACTCGCTTTTATGGGTGGTATATACACTTATTTTGCTCACGACAAGAAACTTAAAAAACAGCAAGCACTTCTTAACGAATTAAATATCGAAAAACTAAAGAACGATAACCAAGAGAGTAAAAAAGCGAATATTCGTATTTCTCTTATAGAGAATGCGATAGACAAAAACGACGTTTTTAAATATGGTATTAATACTTTAACCCAAAGAACAGGAAGACTCTCTGTTGTTAATTTGGGCAAAGCAACAGCATTTGATATTAATATTTTCATTTCCACCAATTGGAAAGTGCATCCAACTTCATTATACATTGACCAACTCGTCTCCAATGAGAAACGAGAATACAATATCGAGTGGAATGAACAAGGTTTTAACTCTAAAGCCGTCATAGTAAAATGGAACGATGCTTATGCGTCTAATCGTTCAGTTGAAATTAAATTGTAGTAGTTGTATATGAACATACCACAAGGATATAAACAGACTGAGTTAGGAATAATACCTAAAGATTGGCAACTACAATCTGTGGGTAAGCATTGTACTGTCAAAGCAAGAATAGGTTGGCAAGGTCTGCGCTCTGATGAATATTTGGAATCGGGTGAATACGGACTTATTACAAGTACAGATATTGTTGATGGTGCAATAAATTGGGATACATGTTATTTCGTAGATAAATCTCGATATATTCAAGACCCCAATATCATTATCCAAGAAGATGATACATTAATATCTAAAGATGGTACTATTGGCAAGGTTGGAATAGTACAAAATATTCCATTCCCATCAACTCTTAATAGCGGTGTATTTGTCGTTAGACCCAAACTTGATAATGTATATAAAAAGTATCTAGCATTTGCCTTTAAGTCTGTCTATTTTCAGAATTTTATAAATAGACTAACAGCGGGTTCTACTATTGTTCATCTATATCAGAAAGATATTGTAAAGTTTGTATTCCCTGTTCCACCTCTTGCGGAGCAGAGGGCTATTGCGGAGGCGTTGAGTGATGTGGATGGGTTGATTGCGGCATTGGATAAGAAAATCGCCAAGAAACGTCTCCTCAAACAAGGCGCTATGCAGCAACTCCTAACAGGCAAAAAATGCCTCCTCGTCTTCACCGACAAGTGGGTAGAAAAGAAATTGGGTAAAATATCGCATATTAAGACAGGCGGCCGCAATGGTGACCAAGCTGTAGAAAATGGCAAATATCCATTTTTCGTGCGGTCACAGAAGGTGTACGCAATAGACACATACTCTTTTGATGGCGAAGCAATATTAGTGCCTGGCGAAGGTGGTATTGGAAATATATTCCATTATATTAACGGCAAGTTTGATTTTCACCAGAGAGTGTATAAAATTAGTGATTTTGCCGATGAGGCTTGCGGCAAGTTTATTTACTTCTATATGTCTCGATATTTTGGAGAGTATGCATTATCATTAACAGTAAAAGCAACAGTAGATTCTTTAAGATTACCAACATTTGAAGAGTTTGTGATATATATGCCCTCTGATATCAAGGAGCAACAAGCAATTGCTACTATATTGAGTGATATGGATAAGGAGATTACCGACCTTGAAGCCCAGCGCGACAAGTACCGCCTCCTAAAATCGGGTATGATGCAAAAACTCCTCACCGGACAAATTCGTTTAGTTAAACAACAAGCGAAGATTGTCCCATTGGGTGTAGAAGTTCCTGTTGTAAGAGAGATACCGGTTGCGACTCACATTATTGCTGGTCATATCGTTAATAGGTCGCACAAATCAAGGGGATGGGGTCGTACTAAGTTGCAAAAGTCATTGCATCTTATTGGCTACTGTATGCAGTTAAATCTTGGCACCGAATACATCCGCAATACGGCTGGACCAGATGACCAACAATTGATGAATTACATTGACCAAAAGTTTAGGCAATATAGGCACGTCAATAAAGTCAGCGAGAAGTTACCCGATGGTAAAACTCATTATTCGTACACGCCTACACCTATGATACAAGATGTTGAAATGGCGTATGAGAAGTACCCCAAAGAGTTGCGCGAGCAGATAGATGCGTTGATCGACAAGTTAAACACAATGGATTTGGCTGGTGCAGAGATACTTTCAACGCTTTACGCCGTGTGGAATAACCGCATTATAAAGCAAGAGCAGATAACGGATGACTTATTGATTGCTGATTTCTATGCTTGGAGCACGCACAAAGCAGATTTTGAGGAAGCACGCGTGAGAAAAGCTTTGAATTATATGCGAGATAATAACATTATTCCAGTTGGATGGGGTAAATATATTGATAAGAGAAAGGCGTAATTATTATGAACTCAAAATTATTGATAAGTAAACTTGACATACTGGGAGAAGTATTTCAAAAGCATCATTGGCCAATAGATAATGATAAACAAAAATCATGTTTTAATAAATATGTTAGAATGCTTGAAAGCATGTCTGAAGATGAACAGAATATGATGCTTGAGCTTACTGATAACTTTTTGCACATTAAACAATGTGAATACTTTACAATATTATCTGAGGTTGTTCGTCGTGTAATTGCTAATAACCCCTCAGTAACGCAGTATTTTGTATTACCAGCCTTGGCTAAGGATGATGTGGAGAGATTAGATAAAAGTTCAATACATATGCTGTACCTATTTAAAGGAGAAGAACTTGAAGATGCAATAGATAATAGTGACATACATTTTCAGGTGGTCAAGGATAAAAATAAATTATCCGCTAGAGGTATCAGGGATAACGAGAAAATATTGATAGTGGATGATTTTATTGGTTCAGGTAAAACCATTGAGGAATCTTTTGAAGTGCATAATATAAAAGACGAGGGGTTAAAAATTGAAGATGTCATTGTTCTATCATTAGTTGCACACGAAAAAGGTGTATTATATCTTAAAGATATAGGTGTGCCTCAAATATTTTATAATAAACTTATCAATCGAGGGATATCTGATAACTACATTGGTAAGAAAAAAAGCGAATATGTGAGATTAATGAATCAAATTGAGAGTCGAATTCCCAAATTGGACGAAGAGAACAGATTTGGATATTGCCAATGTGAGGCATTATTACATATGCATAGAATCCCAAATAATACATTCCCAATTTATTGGCTACACAACAATATTTCGCCATATAAAAGATAATAATTATGACGCAAGAGGAAAAAGAATTATTATTGATACAATTAATTATGGTCAATGGAAGTATTTCCAGTTTAATTGAGGCTGGTTTGACTTTCGTTGATATACATAAATTAATTCAACAATATAAAAGAGCAAAATATATAATATCAGATAGCGGTAAATTGCAAATAACAAAAGAGGGAGAGGTGAAATTTAATGAATTATGTCGTTATTTAAATAAAAAGGGACTATATAAATATCTTTCTCCTAACTATAAATATAAGATGAATACAATGAACTTAGAGGAAATTTATATACCTTTGCATATCCGTAAGGAATAAGGGCTTTTTAGTTTGTCCACTTCGGTGTGAGGATTAGCGATTCGTTAATCTACTGAGAATCTTCTTTCAAGCCAAAGTAATGTTTAGTTTTTACTTCTTGGAAGAAGTAAAAACTAAACATTACTTCGGTCGCAAGACAAGTCTTGCTTCCCACTAATAAATAAATTCCATAATTATATGTATATAATTCTTAAATTTATTTATTAGCGATAATTTAGTAAAAAGCCCTTATACTTATGGATTTTAAAGAATACAAAAAAGCATATATAGAACAAGCGCTAGCATTCGGAATTTCTACTAATGCAATTGATATTGCAATCGAATATGCTGAGCACTTACATAATAGAAAGCTTCCGATAATTTATGACCAGCAACATTTCTTTCAACTTGTTGGTTATGATGAGGCATATGTTATGGCGATTGTTAATCAACCAAAATCATTCTATAAAGAATATAGTATTCCTAAAAGAAATGGTGATCGCCGTATAATTCATGAGCCATTGCCAAGTCTGAAAGAAATTCAGACCTGGATTCTTAAATATATTCTAAATCCTGGGGCAAAAATATTTGTTTCGTCTGTCGCTAAAGCATATATTCCTAAGCAGAGTGTTAGAGATAATGCCCGTTTCCATAAAAGGCAAAAATATGTCCTATGCTTAGACTTAAAAGACTTTTTTGATTCAATTTCTTTTCAACAAGTTTTTAGCGTTTTTAGAAATATGGGGTATAGCAAGGCTTTGGCTACGCTGCTATCAAATATTTGCATATTAAACAACTCATTACCACAAGGTGCTCCAACGAGCCCGATGTTGTCTAATATGGTTTTTAAATATTACGATGACAAAATTTTTGATTATTGCAAGTCTAGGAACATCCGCTATACACGATATGCCGATGATTTAACATTTTCCGGAGATTTCAACTGTAAGGCAGTAGTATCATTTATTCGAAAGGTGCTATCCAAGACTTCTTTTGCTATTAATGATAACAAAACAAAGTTTGTATCTAGGGGAAATAGACAAGAGGTGACAGGTGTCGTAGTAAATGAAAAGCTTCAAACCGCGGCCATATATAGAAAAAAGATTAGGCAAGAAGTGTACTACATTATTAAATTTGGAGTTGACAAACATCTAGAGGCGATTGAATGGAAGCGACCAATAATAGAGTATTTGCATCATCTTTTAGGACGAATAAACTTTACGCTTACAATCAATAAAAATGATTCAGAGATGCGTAAATACTACGAATACATACATAGTGTATTAAAAGAATATAAGGAAGAATAACTATGGACACAACAATCGGGGCAAAAGAGCGTACTACGCAAAATAGATTGATAGAGTTTTTTAAACGAGTATTAAAGTACAACTATCTTGGCAACTGGGAGAAGCGCGAGGGGAACAGCAATATCGAAGAGGAGTACCTCACTGCTTACCTTACTCGTCGTGGCTACACCGACAAGGAGATACGCAGTGCCATCGCCAAACTCAAGCAGGCAGCAGGCTCGCTTGGAGGCGGACTGTACAACGCCAACAAGGAGGTCTATACCTTATTGCGCTACGGCGTGAATGTGCAGGCAGAGGTGACCGAAAAGAAGAAAATGGTGCACCTTATCGACTGGGCAAACCCGATGGAGAATGATTTTCAGATTGCCGAGGAGGTAACCATACACGGCGCAAGCGACCGTCGCCCCGATCTGGTCGTTTATGTTAATGGTATTGCCCTTGCGGTAATCGAATTGAAGCGTAGCACTGTGTCCGCGCACGAGGGCATTCGTCAGAATATCCGCAACCAGCAAGATGGTTACATTCCCCGATTCTTCACAACAATACAACTCCTATTTGCGGGTAACGACACCGAGGGTTTGCACTACGGAGTAATCAAAACGCCCGAAAAGTTCTGGCTCCGCTGGAAAGAGCCGTGCGGTGAGCCTTGTGCGAAACCTCATTTCACTGCCGAGGAGTATCCCAATGAATTAGACCGCAGTGTGTTGCAGTTCTTTGAGCCAGCGAGGTTGTTGGAGTATATTCACGACTTTATAATCTTTGACGGTGGCGTAAAGAAGGCTGCACGACCTAATCAGTATTTTGCCATAAAGGCTGCACAGCCACGAGTGCGCAATAAGCAAAATGGTATAATCTGGCACTCGCAAGGCTCGGGCAAGTCGCTAACAATGGTGTGGTTGGCGCAGTGGATACGCGAGAATGTGGAGGATGCCCGTGTGGTAATCATCACCGACCGTGACGAGTTGGACAAGCAGATAGAGAACGGCTTTAAGGATGCTGGCGAGCAAATTAAGCGAGCAACGAGTGGCGACAAGTTAATCGGTATGCTTAACGCCGCCGAGCCGTGGCTGATATGTTCATTGATACACAAGTTTGGCAACAAGAACGATGGCGATACCATTTCGGTAGGAGGCAATAAGGCGACCAAATCGCTCGACCTATACCTTGACGAGTTGGCGAAGTCGTTGCCTGCCGACTTCCGAGCAAAGGGCAATATCTATGTTTTTATTGACGAGTGTCATCGCACACAGGGAGGTATGCTCCACGAGGCGATGAAGCACATTATGGGCAATGATGTGATGCTCATAGGTTTCACAGGTACACCATTGCTCCACACCGACAAAAAGAAATCAATCGAAACATTTGGCTCATATATCCACAGCTACAAATTCAACGAGGCGGTCGAGGATGGTGTTATTCTCGACCTACGCTACGAGGCTCGCAATGTAGAGCAATATCTTGGCAACCATGAAAAAATAGATAATTGGTTCGACAGTAAAACAAGCGGATTAAGTTCCGTTGCACGAGCAGCACTAAAAGCGCGTTGGGCCAAGATGGAAAAACTATTCAGTAGCAAAGAACGCATAGACCGTATTGTTGCTGACATCTGTCAGGATATGAGCACAAAACGTGCTTTATCGGGAGGCTATGGAAATGCAATGCTTGTCGCCGATAGCATCTATCAGGCGTGCCGCTATTGGGAGGTATTCCAGACAACGGAACTCAAAGGACATTGTGCTGTAGTTACAAGTTATGATGCTAGCACCGCATCGGTGAAAGATGAATATCAGGGCGATGGCGAGACCGAGGAGCTTAGGAAATACGAAATATACAAAAAGATGATTGCTGATAAAACGCCCGAGTTGTTTGAAACGTGGGCAAAGCAGGAGTTTATCGACAATCCGGGAGATATGAAGCTCCTAATTGTCGTTTCCAAACTTCTAACAGGCTTCGATGCACCATCGGCTACATACATTTATATTGATAAAAAGATGCAGAACCACGACCTTTTTCAAGCAATCTGCCGAGTTAACCGTGTAGATAGCGAGGAGAAAGATTTTGGCTATATTATAGATTATCAAGACCTATTTGGTGCTGTTAAAAATGCTATCGAGGATTACACCAACGGCGCCTTTGATGGTTACGATGCAGATGACATTGATGGGCTGCTCTCCAATCGTCTTTCCGAAGGCCGTGTCGCGTTAGAAGAAGCCTTACAAGCTGTACATACAATGTGCGAAGTTGTGCACCCACAAACACGAGAGGGCTATTTCGCCTATTTTGTCTATGCCGAGACCACTTCGATAGAGGAACAGCAAAAGGAGTGCGAAGTAAATGCTAACAAGCGAGAAACATTCTACAAACTTGTTTCGCGTTTGGTGCGCCGATATATCGACCTTGCCAACGAGATGGAGGTTGCAGGCTTTACTGCTGAAGAGGCGGCAGATATTAAGAAACAGGTGGATTATTATAACGACATAAAGGATGAGATTAAGTTAAAGAGTGGGGATGCACTTGATTTGAAGTATTACGACCCAGCAATGCGTCAGCTAATCGACAACTATGTTCGCGCAGAGGATAGTGAGAAATTGGTGGATTTGGCAGATATCTCATTCCTTGACTTGATTGATACGGATGGCGATAAGGCTATTGATTCGCTACCGAAGAAGATTAAGCAAAATGAGCGTTCTGTGGCGGAGGTATTGGCTGCCAATATGCGTAAGATGATTATTAGCGAACGCCCCAATAACCCAGCCTACTTTGATAAAATGTCGGAGTTGCTCAATCAACTGCTTCAAGAGCAAAAAGATGGCAAGCTACAATATAAAGAGCTTATCGGTAGGCTTATTGATAAACTCAAAGAGGCTCGTTCGACAGTAAAGGCCAAATACCCGGCTTCAATCGATACAAAAGGTAAGCAAGCGTTGTACGATAATCTTGGCAATGATGAGGCTTTGACGCTTCGTGTTCACGACACAATCAAGGCAAATGCCCGAGATGGCTTCCGTGATATGGATGCTAGTGGTATGAGAAAGATGAAAGCACTGCGTAGAGCAGTTGAGGGTGTATTGCAAGGCTTTGAGGCAGACAAGATCGATGATATTATGCAAATCATAGTTGCACAAAAGGAGTACTAATGAAGATTATTAGCGTATCTAATATATCTGCTGAGGTCGAGTGGAAAGAGATAAAGAATGTGCATCTCACAATCTACCCGCCCAATGCTCGTATTCATGTGTCAGCCCCTTTGTCAATGACAGAGGAGGCTGTTAGGCTCTTTTTGATTACGAAACTGCCGTGGATCAAGCAGCGTGTGGC
This sequence comes from Bacteroidales bacterium, assembly GCA_015060885.1. Lineage (GTDB taxonomy): Bacteria > Bacteroidota > Bacteroidia > Bacteroidales > Bacteroidaceae > HGM04593. The sequence continues at coordinate 34,460 of SUXO01000014.1, read as the reverse complement.
ACAGATCCTTGACCAGAATAGACAAACACCTCGTGAATATGTATCGGGCGAGAATCACTACTTCAAGGGGCATCGTTATCGTTTGAAAGTTATTCAGCATAATGGGCCTGCAAAGGTTGAGTTAGTGGGTAATGAGTTAATTGTGCTGTATGTTCGCAATGGTGCAACTGAAGAGCGTAAGGCAGAGATACTTCGCGAATGGTATCGTGCAGAGTTTAAGACATTACTCCCACCAATGATTGCTAAATGGGAGGAGATTTTGGACGTCAAAGCAAATAAATGGGAGGTCAAACAGATGAAAACGTTATGGGGGAGCTGTAACCATCGCGCTCGCAATATTATTTTCAATCTGGAGTTGATAAAGAAGCCTCTACACTGCATCGAATATATTGTTGTACACGAACTGCTACATATAAAGGTGCGCCTTCATAATGAAGAATATACAGCATTATTAAATCGATATTTCCCCAATTGGAAGCAACTAAAAGATGAGTTGAATGAGTTTATAGTATAAAATTATGATCGAAACCAACCGCATAGAATATAAAAGAGAGTTGACCTCGGAACTTAATTTGACTTGATTTTTTGTGAGTGTATAATACTATAAGTGCTCATGAATTGTTCATGATAGTGTCCATGATGGCACCAGGTAGACACTAAGATAGAACTAAGTTGGCACCCAGTCGGAACCTAGTCGGCACCCAGTTGATATAAGGGTGTACAAGTTAGTGCATAAGTTGTGTATAAGCTAATTTAATGATACTACCATGCAAGTGACTATGCAAGTCACCATGCAAGTGCTCAACCTATCATATAATATGCAAAAACCGCACTTTTTTATATTTTATGATAGGTTAAGATGCGGATTAGCCAAATAAGCAATTATCGCTGATTGTATAATACGCAACGCTAACATCTTATTCCAGGTTGTTAGCGTTTTCTTTTTGTCCACGTAACCTTTTTTGTTCGCTTAATATAGCAATCAATTTCCATCACCCGCCCTGCGGCAATACCGTGCAATGTAAATAAACATTGTGGTTGCTTGCTCCACCTTTTGCTCTTTTGCACTATTTTTGTACCCATAATTACAGTTTTAACCCGGAGCTATGGATATACGTGAGCAATTGGAACACTCCACCGTCATTACCCCTTTTCAGCGGCGTGTCTACCTTGAACTGCTGAACATCCCGGCGGGCGAAACCATTACTTATGGCGAGCTTGCGAGGCGCATCGGTTGTCGCAGTGCGCAGGCGGTGGGGCAGGCGCTCAGGCGCAATCCTTTCGCTCCATTGGTGCCCTGTCACCGTGTCGTTGCAGCCGATGGCTCCATAGGCGGTTATTGCGGGCAGCGCGACGGGGAAGTCATCGAGCGCAAGCGCAGGCTGCTCTCCCAGGAACGAATCTCTGCCGGGAAATAGCTCTCTTGCATTTGTAATTACTATGGCATATATAAACAACGACAGCGACCGGCCGGTCGCTGTCGTTGTTATGAGGTTGCCTTTCGGGTTTACATCTTTATAAATATTTTCTTGCCTTTGTGTATGTATATACCTGTTGCGGCGGGTGCTGTCAGGCGGCGGCCCTGCAAGTCGTAGTAGAAGGCATCGGTATCGCTTTCGGGGCTTTGTGTTATCTCCTCTATGCCTGTCGATACGGTCGATTTGATGGGGTAGAAGGGTGCCTCGTCGGTGAACTTGTATGTGCCGTTGCTTGCCCAGTCGAGCGAGAAGCGAACGAAACGCATTGTGTAACCGTCGTATATGCCGTTCTCCTCGTAATATACACCAAGTGTGCCGTCGGGCAGAACTACTGCTGCGCTGTATGCCGAGCCTCTGGGGCATATTGTCTTGGGGGTGCCGAATGTGGCTCCTTCGTCGGTCGACAGTGCAATGCTCACATTCTGTCGGCTGCCGCTGTGGGGCAGTGTCTGGAACGCGATGTTCCAGGGGTTGCCTTCCAATGTCGAGCACCATACCATATACTCTCCGTCGCAGGCGTTACCGCTGATACCGCTGGTGAAGCGTGTCTGTGAGGGCAGATGCCAGGTCGCTCCGTTATCCGAAGTGTAGTTGTAGTAGTTGTATCCCGAACTGCGTACGCTTATGGCGAGGTCACCATTGTTGCGTTCGAGTGTCTTTGGTTCGTCGGCACCCTTTGTGCCGCTTGTGCCGCTTACATACCAGCTTTCGCCACCGTCGTCACTCATAAAGAAGTAGAAGTTCTGGCTGTTGTCGGCCTCGCGGTTCACAAAGCTCGACACGAGTGTTCCGTCGCGTTTCTGCAATGCGGCTCCCGAACCCGAGAAACCGCTCTTCCAGGTGTTGGTATTGGGGTTCGTGCAGTTTGCTCCATAGAGGTCGTCGGTGTGGTCAACGGGTGTTCCCCAGGTGAGTCCGCCGTTGTGGCTGGTAATGGTCTTCCAGCGGGGAGGTTCGGCAGCTGTTCCTGCGAAGAAGCCGTGGCCGTATGTGCCGGCACTTGTCATAATGCCCACAATGTCGCCGTTGTCGCGGTTTGTAACTATTGATGCATCGCCGTGGCCGTAATCACCGCCTGTTTCGGCAGTTCCTGCAACCGTCACGGGGTTGCTCCAAGTCTTTCCGAAGTCCTCGGAGTACTGTGCCACCACGTAGCAGTGCGAGGGAAGGTCGGCACCGTGGTTCTTGCGGTCGTCGGTGAGTGTTACAAGTCGTTTGCCATCGCGTGTCACGGTAATCGAAGGTATGCGGTAGTAGCGTGAGCCCTTGTCCATAGGCATAAGCACTGCACCCTCCGACAGGAATATCGTAACAGCGTGTGTGGGGTTGCCGTTCGTTTCGGCAATCTCCTCTCCGTCGACGGTGTAGCTCAGTATCTGGGCATCCACGGTGTTGCCCTCTTTTGCGTTGTCGGCAATGTCGTATGTGATCCACAGGTAGTAGTCGCCGGGTTCAAGCACCTTGCTGCCTGTGATGGTGAATGTGCCGTCGGTGGCGAGTGTCACTGTCGCTCCATACTGTGTTCCGTTCTGCTCGCGCCAGCTCATCTTGTTTTCGGGGTCGATGAACAGTTCACGCGAGTTTGTAGCAAAGTAGGCCTTTACATTGGTAATGTCGTCACTGCTGTCACCAATGAACTTGCCTTTCACGCCCTGGAAGTCACAGCTGCCGGTGAGGCCGCTGATGCGTATGGTTGAGCGCACAATGGGCTGGTTTTTGTTGCCAATACCGGTGCTTATTTTTCCCTGTGCCACATTGGTGCTTGCCACCAAAGCCTCGGGGCTGCTCACATCCGCTTCGTCGAATCTCCACAACGAGGCATTGCCCTCGGCCGAACCCCAGCGCACGATAACCTGTCCCGCCTCCTGTGCGTGCAGTTCGGTACCGGTATCCTTTATAATGAAGTAGCCGTATGCATCCTGTATGGTGTAGATGTAGTTGGCAGCATCGGCAATACCGAATGCAGTGCTGCCACCGGTACCGGCACCTGCTGTGCCAATGTACTCGCCTCTGTAATTCTTTATGGCAAGCTTGCCGTTCTGCTCCCAGAAGCTCCATATACGGTCGGCGCTGAACGATTTTTCCCCAAATCGCATACGTTCTGTTTCGCGGTCATAATAGATAACCTTGTCCTTGCAATATGTGTTTGTGGCAGCACTTGCAATGTAGTACCAGTATTGCTCCTCGGCGGTGCTCACCTGGGGTTTCTCCTGCTTGTCCTCCTTAATCTTTACTTTAAAGTCGGTGAGAACAACGCCGTTGCCATTGGTACCTGCTAGTACGAACGAAACGCTGTACAGCTTCTGCTTTGTGGCGCTCAACGTTCTTGGAGTGGTACTTGTGGTGTAGACGGTGCCGTCGCTCATTGTGAATGAGAGCCCGGTGTTGTGTCCGTTGTTGGCAAATGTAAATGTGTACTCCTCAATCACATAACCCGCAGGAGGTGTGAGTGTGTAGGTCGATGTAGCAGCCGAGCCTGTCATCATCTGCACGTTGTTGCCCGACCAGTTCATATTGTTGGCACCGCACGAGAACTGCAACTGCGGTGTAGCATTGCTCTTCCAAGCGCTGTTCCACGACTGGTTGGCTGTTGTTCCACGGTAGAGGTTACCATTGGTCTTGTCTACTATATACTCATACGAACTATTGAGTGCAGGGCGTTCAATGGGGTCGGGAGCATCGGTTATCTTCAACTGGCAACCCTGGTCGTCGCGGTCGGCACCCTTGTTGGCTGTTGCGCTCCAATTGTAGAGAGCATAGTTCTGGGGTGAGCCTGTCTGGTTCAGCTGCACCTCGCCCGACGAGATGATATAATACCCCATAGTGTTCGAATAGCTTACTGTCCAGCCTTTCGTTGGGCGGCTTGCTGTTGTGAAAATCTGTGTATTATAATTTGCCACAGGGCTCAAATAAGTGTTGTACTCGCGGTTAACAATGTCGAATGTCTCATCGCCGCGGTCAACGAATTTCCACATCGAGCTTGCATACTGCTGCTCGGTGAGCAAGCCCGAAACGCCTGCCGCACCCTCACTTTCGGGGGCTATGTAGCGGTCGGGTGCACGCAACGATGTTATCTGGTACCAGTACTCATTTGTGTCGGTGCTTGGTGTGGGCATAGCCAGTGATTCCAGCAATATGTTGTTGAGGGCTGTAACCTGTGCGTTTACCTCGCTCTCGGTGATTTCGGCCTTTGCAAGCAGGGTATTGGCTGTTGCAACCTGTGTGTCAAATGCAGCCATCTTGGTTGCGTCGTACTGGCCCACTGCGGTGCCCTTCTCAACCATCAAACCCTTTGCAATGGCTTGTGAGAGCTTGTTGCGCAGCCCGGCCTGTGTGTGGCGTTTTGCAGCAGTGTCATCGCTTGCCACGCTCAATTGGAGAGTAGGGAAGTCGGCCTCCAAAGCCTCTTTCATTTTCGCAGCCACCTTTATGTAGCCCAAACCTCCAAGATAGTTGCTGGGGTAGAAATATGCGGTATTTGCCACGGTTCCGTTGAGCAACGGGGTGTATATGTCCACATACTTAATCTTCTCGCCCACAAGTGTCTTCATATACTCGTTAAGCACCGAAATGCGGTTGCTGTTGTTGTCGGCATTGTTGGTGGGGCAGAGGCTCATCAGATATATCATCGATGTGGGCGATTTTGCCGCAATCTTGTCGACCAGTGCCTTGTAGTTGCTCTTTACAGTTGCAATGTCGGTTGTTCCGTTGCCATCACCGGTACCTGTGTATAGGAAGATAGCCTTTGCATCGGCTTTTGCAACGCCGGTTTCGGCGTATGTGGCATCCACCAGTTTCGAAGTGGTTGCAATGTCGCCTCCATACCCCCAGCCAGTACCGCGGTTCTTTATGTTGAGGTTGCCGAGCAGTTCCTGCCACTCGCCGTTCTTAACCATTTCGTCGCCGAACACCAATATATCATCGGTACTTATGGGCATCATACTGAAATATGTTGCACGCATACCATTGGCACCTCCAAGTCCGCCATTGTTCTGTTTCTCTGCTGTGTCGGCGGGGTAAACGCTCTCCACCGTGTAGCTCTCGCCCTCTGCCAGGTATTGGCAAATGGTTTCGCACCACACTTTGTATGCAGCGGCAGTGAGGTGCAGGTTGTCGTAACTCCACACACCGCCGTTTGCAATGCCGGTGAGCTTGTCATAAAGGTCGATGTATGTGAGCCAGTCGGCATTTTCAGCCTCCACGTAACCCTTTATAACTTCGTTGGCGTGCAGCCAGCGGGCCTGTTCACGGTTCGAAGTCTTGTTGTTGAGAATGCTGTAAAGGTATATTTTCGTTTCGGGCGAACGCATGCGGATACGCTCCACGATACTCTTCACATAGGCAAGAATCTGCTCTCCTGTGAAGTTCAGCCCGCCGCTCGAAGCCAGGTCGTTTGTACCAATCATCATAAAGACCTTCTTGGGCTTGTTCACCAGATAGCTCTCCAAATTATCACTCTGTTCGGTAGAATAGGTTCCCGAAACTCCACGGTTCACAATGGGCAGATAATCGCCGTTTGAGGTCTTGAAAGCCTCAGGCCAGCAATGCATATCCGTAATGCTGTTACCCAAGAACAAGATACTGCCCTCGGCGGGTTCCAGCACCTTGAAAGAATCGAAACGATGATTACGGAAAGGCCCGTCGGCCCACACGCACACAGCGCATATAAGGGCCAGTAACATAAGTAACTTTCTTTTCATAAAATAGTATTAAATGGTTATTATAAGTCTGTTATAGAAAAACTCCGTGGCGAAGATAACAAAAAGTATCCTTTTTTGCAATAATTGTGACAAAAATATAGGATTTTGTGTAAAAATAATGACATTGGGCGAGCAACGCTTCGCCCAATGTCATTATCCGGGTATAAAAATGCAGAACCGGTCAACGGCCTTGCATATCAGAATGAACATTTATATCCACGGAGAATCTTTCTCAAAGCCCTTGAATCTCCCATTACAAGGGTATCGAGCTTGGCCCAGAACCGTTCGCTGTGGTTCATCTCCACGGTGTGACACAGTTCGTGCAGCAACACGTAATCGACAAGTGTCTGTGGCAGCAACACCAGATGAATGTTGAGGCTTATGGTGCCGCGGCTGCTGCAACTGCCCCAGCGTGTGCGGCTGTCGCGCAGGCTCACGCTTGTGTAATGCAGGTTATGCATCGCGGCAAGCTGTTGCAGGCGTGCGGGCAGAACCTCTTTCGCTCTCTCCCGCATTGCGTTTAAAATAATCTTTCGCAACCACTCCTGTCGTCTTTCATCGGCAAGGGAGGCGGTGGCGGGGCATAGCAGGGTGGTGCGCTCCCCTTCGCGCCTTATAGAGAATTTGTCGCGCGTGGCAGGTTCAATGCTGAACTTGAAAAGGGGGGCATCTATGCGGAAACTGTAATCTATAACGGGCCTTTGCATCAGCTGTTGCTGTGCTTTGAGCCTCCCGCCGCACTCGTCGAGTGCCTTTGCAAGGTCCTTTTCGGTAGCACGTAAGGGCAGGGTAATATATAACGCATCGGGGCGCACACGCAATATTATGCGTCGCGCCCGTGGGTTGCGTGTAATCTCAATTTCTCCGTATTCGGGGTGGGTGAAACGGCTCTTTGCAAGCATTCCTATGCAACGATGTGTGTGCCGCTGATGCCGTCGATGGCATCGGCTTTCGTTATTATTACTTGCGACACCCCGTTGTCTATGGCATTGAATGCGTTGTCAATCTTGGGTATCATACCGCCGCTTACAATGCCGTCGGCCAGCAATTGCTTGTAGCTCTCTTTGTCTATGGTGGGGATGAGGCTGCCGGGCTCGTCGGGGTTTCGCATAACACCGGGGAACTCAAAGCAGTATGTCAGCGTCACATCGTAAAGCCTTGCAAGCCCTTTGGCTGTTTCGGCTGCCATAGTGTCGGCATTGGTATTGAGCAGGTTGCCTTTCCCGTCGTGGGTGAGGGGTGCAACAATGGGTACAATACCCTGTTCAATGAGCCTGCCCAGCATATCGCCGTCGGCATAGTCGACATCGCCCACAAAACCGAAATCGACCTCGCCCACAGGGCGTTTGTGTGCTCTTATTATATTAGCGTCGGCACCGGTCAACCCCAGCGCGTTAACGCCACGGGCTTGCAGCCCGGCAACAATATTCTTGTTCACAAGGCCGCCATAAACCATTGTAACCACTTGCAACATAGGTTCGTCGGTTATTCGTCGGCCGTTTACCATACGGCTCTCTATGTCCAGGCTCTCGGCTATCTTTGTTGCCGAACGGCCACCGCCGTGTATAAGCACTTTGGCACCCTCGATGGCGGCAAAGCGGTCGAGCAGGCCGGCCAGGGACTCCTTCTCCTCTACAATCTTTCCGCCAACCTTTATTATGGTTATCTTCTTTTTCTGCATATTTTCTTCATTAAGGTTCAAGGTAGGTGTAGCCATAGAGCCCCGAACGGTAGTTGTTGAGGAACTCCTTGCCCTCTTCAAGAGTGATGCGGCCCTGTTTTACCGACTTCGTCACCCACGTTTCAAGTGTACGTACGAGGCGTTTTGCATCGAACTGCACGTAGTCGAGTACGTCGGCAATGGTCTCTCCGTCAATAATCTTGTCAATGTTATAGCCATCCTTGTCGACACTTATGTGCACGGCGTTGGTGTCGCCGAACAGGTTGTGCAGGTCGCCCAGAATCTCCTGGTATGCACCCACGAGGAACACGCCAATGTAGTAGGGTTCGTTGCTCTTTACCTTGTGCACGCACAGCGAGTTGGCCTTCCCGTTGTAGTTAATGAAGTCGGTAATCTTGCCATCGCTGTCGCAGGTCATATCCTGGATGGTACAGGTGCGGTCGGGGCGTTCGTCGAGCCTGTGTATGGGCATAATGGGGAAGAACTGGTCTATGGCCCAGGTGTCGGGCAGGCTCTGGAAGAGCGAGAAGTTGCAGAAGTACTTGTCGGCAATGAGTTTTTGCAGTTTGCGGAAGTCTTCGGGAACGTGCTTCATTGTCTTCGATATGGCAAGAATTTCGCGTGTCACCGACCAGAACATACTCTCAATCTGTGCGCGTGTTTTCAGGTCCACAATACCGTGGCTGAACAGTTCCAATGCCTCTTCACGTATCTGCTGTGCATCGTGGTACGCTTCGAGCATGGTGCGCTGGTCAAGGTCGTCCCATATCTTGTAGAGCTCCTTCACAAGGTCGTGGTCGCCGGGGCCAACCTCCCAATTCTCGTCCATCTGGGGCAGGGCTGCCGTTTCCAGCACCTCAATTATGAGCACTGCGTGGTGTGCCGACACCGAGCGGCCGCTCTCCGTTATAATGTTGGGGTGGGGAATGCCGTTCTTGTCGGCCGCATCGACCATTGCGTATACGGCATCGTTCACATACTCCTGAATGGAGTAGTTCACGCTGCTCTCGCTGCTCGACGAGCGTGTACCGTCGTAGTCCACGCCCAAGCCACCGCCAATGTCGGTGAACTCCACCCTGAAGCCCATCTTGTGCAGCTGCACATAGAACTGCGAAGCCTCGCGCAGTGCGGTCTTTATGTGGCGTATCTTGGTTACCTGGCTGCCTATGTGGAAGTGAATGAGGCGCAGGCAATCCTTTATGTCATATTTTTCGAGAATTTCGAGTGCTTCGAGCAGTTCGCTCGATGTGAGGCCGAACTTGCTCGCATCGCCGCCGCTCTCTTCCCATTTGCCGCTGCCCTCCGAGGCAAGTTTTATTCTTATGCCTATATTGGGGCGCACACCGAGTCTTTTGCCAATCTTGGCAATGCGTTTGAGCTCGTTCAGCTTTTCGGCAACAAGGTATATGCTACGGCCCATCTTCTGCGCCAGCAGTGCCATCTCAATGTAGCTGTCGTCCTTGTATCCGTTGCATATGATGAGCGAGTCGCTGTCGGTGTTCATTGCAATCACCTCGTGCAGTTCGGGTTTTGAACCCGCTTCAAGTCCTATATTGTACTTCTTGCCGTGGCTCATAATCTCCTCGACCACGGGGCGCATCTGGTTTACTTTTATGGGGTAGACGATAAAGTTCTTTCCCTTGTATTCATACTCGGCCGATGCAATCTTGAAGCAGCCGGCAATCTTCTCAATTCTGTTGTCGAGAATATCGGGGAAACGTACGAGGACAGGTGCTGCCACATCGCGCAGCTGCAATTCGTCCATTAACTGTTTCAGGTCCACTTGGACACCGTCTTTCTTGGGCGTAACAGCAACGTTGCCCTCTTCATTGATACTGAAATACGAAGCTCCCCAACCGTTGATGTTGTATAGCTCCTCCGAGTCCTCAATGCGCCATCTTCTCATTTTGTGTGCGGTATTAAACGGTTACTAAATATTGTGTTCAAGGAAGGTTGAATGTGCGGCAGAAGGCTTCCACCGATTCTCTTATCTGTTCTTTGTCTTCGAGCCTGTCGGCAACAAAGGAGTATTGTGCTTTGGAGTAGTGCGGTTCACGCTTGGCAAGCTGCTCGGCAATGAAGGCACGCAGTTCCTCGTCGTTTTTGTCCTTTATGAGCGGGCGTTGCTTGCGTGCAATGCTCAAACGAATGAATAGCCTCTCCACGGGCACTTTAAGGTACACGGTGATGCCTTTGCTGTTCATAAAGTCGATGTTGTCGAAGAAACAGGGCGTTCCGCCGCCGGTCGAGATTATCACATCCTCGAACTCGGCAACCTCGTGCAGCATACGCCTCTCAATGTCGCGGAACCCCTCCTCGCCCTTTTCGGCAAAAATCTGTGAGATACTTTTGCGGAACCTCTGTTCAATGTATTGGTCAAGGTCGATAAAGGTCATCCCCAATCTCTCGGCGAGCGCACGTCCCAGCGTAGTCTTGCCGGCTCCCATATATCCGGTGAGCAATATGCGTGTCATCTTATCTCTTTTTAGTGTATCGACGGCCCTTTGCAGGTGCTTTGCCGCCCTCCTGTTGTTTTTTAACTATATCGAGGCACTCCTCCAACGAAAGCTCGGCCGGTGTCACGTTCTTGGGCAGTTTGTAGTTGCTGCCGTCGTAAGCGATGTAGGGGCCGAAACGGCCGTTGAGAACCTGCAAGGCGGGTTCGTTGTCGAATGTCTTTATTATGCGCTCGGCTTCGGCCTTGCGTTTCTCCACAATGAGTGTCTGTGCCTCTTCGAGCGACACGGTAAGCGGGTCGAAAGTCTTGGGCAGTGTCACATAGGCATTGCCATACTTTATGTAAGGGCCGAAGCGGCCTGCGCCTACGGTAACGCTCTCGCCTTCGAACTCACCGAGCGTGCGAGGCAGGCTGAACAAGCCCAATGCCTCTTCGAGTGTGATTGTTTCGAGAGTCTGTCCGGGCTTCATCTGTGCAAAGCGTGGTTTCTCCTCGTCGCTTGCCGAGCCTATCTGTACAATGGGGCCGAAGCGGCCAATCTTCACCGAAACGGGCTTCCCGCTTGCAGGGTCGTTGCCAAGCACGCGCTCGCCCACCTTGTGCTCGTTCTTTGTCTGCACAATCTTCTCAATCTGCGGCTCAAAGTCGGCATAGAAATCCTTTATAAGGTTAACCCAGGGCTTCTTGCCGTCGGCAATCTCGTCGAAATCCTTCTCCACGGTTGCTGTGAAGTTGTAGTCCATGATTTCGGGGAAGAAGTCGAGCAGGAAGTCGTTTACCACAATACCAATATCGGTAGGTAACAGCTTGCCTTTCTCGGCACCAACGCTCTCCTTGCCCTCTTTTGCGGTTATTTTATTGTTCTTCAATGTGAGAATGCTGTATTTGCGGCTTGTGCCGGCCTTGTTGCCCTTCTCCACGTATCCGCGCTGCTGAATGGTGCTGATGGTGGGCGCGTATGTCGACGGGCGGCCGATGCCCAGCTCTTCGAGCTTGCGCACGAGGCTTGCCTCGGTATATCGCGGCGGGTGCTGTGTGAAACGCTCTGTGGCCACAATTTCAACGGCTTTCAGTTGCTCACCCTTGCGCACTGCGGGTATTGCGGCAGTGTCGTTGCCGTTCTCCTCGTCGCTCGATTCGCGGTAAACGTGCAGGAAACCGTCGAACACGGTAACTTCGCCGGTTGCTATGAAACGCTCTTCGTGCTTGTCGGTGGCAATCTCCACAATGGTCTTTTCAACAAGAGCATCGGCCATCTGCGATGCGATGGTGCGTTTCCATATAAGCTCGTACAATCTCTTTTCGGGCATTGTGCCCTCTATTGTGCTGTTGCTCATATATGTGGGGCGTATGGCCTCGTGAGCCTCTTGTGCCCCTTTGGAACTTGTCGAGTAGTTGCGGCTCTTCAAGTATTCGGCACCATAAGTGTCGGTAATGACACCTTTGCACGACCCTATGCACAGCGATGAGAGGTTCACCGAGTCGGTACGCATATATGTGATATATCCGCTTTCATACAGGCGTTGTGCCACCATCATGGTCTGCGACACGGTGAAGCCAAGCTTGCGGGCAGCCTCCTGTTGCAGTGTCGATGTTGTGAAGGGTGCTGCGGGGCTCTTCTTCAAAGGCTTGGTGTTTATGTCGTCAACAACGAATGTGGCATCCTTGCACGATTCCAGGAACGCTTCGGCCTCCTCTTTGGTCTTGAATCTCTTCGACAGTTCGGTGTTGAGCACTCTTTTCTCTTCGCCTCCCGTCAGCTCAAAAACCGCTGTTACACGGAATGCCGGTTCGCTGGTGAAACTGTTTATTTCGCGTTCGCGCTCCACAACCAAACGCACTGTTACCGATTGCACGCGTCCTGCCGACAATGCCGGTTTTACCTTGCGCCACAGTACGGGCGACAGCTTGAAACCAACGATGCGGTCGAGCACACGGCGTGCCTGCTGTGCATAGACCAGGTTGGTATCTATTGCTCGTGGGTTTTCAATAGCGTTTAGGATAGCGTTCTTTGTAATCTCGTGGAATACTATGCGCTTGGTCTTTTCGGGTTGTAACCCCAGTTCTGTATACAGGTGCCAGCTTATGGCCTCTCCTTCGCGGTCCTCATCGGAAGCCAGCCACACGGTATCGGCTTTCTTTGCTTCGCTTCTGAGTGACTGCACAAGCTTGGCTTTCTCTTCGGGAATCTCATATTCGGGTTCAAATGTATTGGTGTTTATACTGAACTCCTTTTTCTTTAAATCGCAAATGTGCCCATAGCTCGACATTACCTTGTAATCTTTACCCAGGAACTTTTCAATGGTCTTTGCTTTTGCGGGCGACTCAACTATTACTAAATTCTTCTGCATACAGCTTTGCTTTCTAAAATTTGCGGCAAAAGTATTAAAGTTTCCCGTATTTACGAACCAAAAAAAGTGAAATTTTAATAACGCTTCGCCCCCTCTCCACCTTAAAATAATATATTATTTTATATAGGTGTAATTTTTTCTTCCTTTTGTGGAATTGTGCTTTGTTATGCAGGGCACATAAACGGTGCGTGCCTACAAAGGTTCGTATAAAATTGTATTTCCCGTAGGGGCAGACCGATGTGTCTGCCCGGTTTTTCATTGCCGGTGTTTTTAGGCGCACACATCGATGCACCCCTGTCATTTTATCCTTGCTTTAAAGTTCTCGGTGGCCCGTGAGTCTTTCTCTCAATTGACTTGTTTTTTTCATATTCTTTTCGTGCGACGAAAAGAAGCAAAAGGCGCAGCACACGAGAAAAAATAGTCGCTCACGCCTCGGCTCGTGAATTGCTTCTTAAAAAGCAATGTAACTCGTTCGTTGTTCGCTTGCCGCTCGCCACTTCGAGCCGTTTAAGGGATGCTGCGTAACTCGCTGCGTGCGGCTATATAAGATAAGTTATACCCGCACTGCGCTCAGACAGTCCTCGCATAATGGCCCTTAAACTTGCTCGGTTTCTCACTCTATTTTTAACGGTGCTGCAATTTGTATGAGGTTACTTCTGCTAATGATAATTTTAAGAAACCGCCATGGTGTGATAGGCATTTTTTGTTTTCCGTAGGGGCAGACCGATGTGTCTGCCCAAAGAAACCGTCGCGCAATGGCAGGGCGCACACACCGGTGCGCCCCTACAAATTTCATTTACCGCAAACTAAAACTGTCTCTCTTACGGTGCCGGTTTCTTTTTAGAATTACCATTGCAGGAGATAATTCGTTATACAAAGGGCAGCGTGAGGGAGCACAACTTATTAAAGAATCAATTTGTCCACACTAAATTTCTACTGAACCATAGAAAGCCATACGCGAAAGCAGGGCGCACAAACGGTGCGTGCCCGCTGAATACATAAAAAGAGGTGCAACGTGGTAGAACCCGTGCACCTCTTTCAGTTTCCGCTATAAAGTATCAGAACGAAGCACTCAATCCCATAAGAACATTTATCCCCTGTTCGTAGTAGCCGGCATATTTCACATAATTGCGGTTGAGGAGGTTGTTGCCCTCGACAAAAGCACCGAAGCGGTCGGCAAACTTGTAGCTTGTGCGCAAGTTAAGTTCGTTCTTGTTGAGCGAGGGGTTGTCGTGAGCGTATGTCGCAAAACTATATGTCACATTCATATAAATATCTTCGAGCAGGCGAGCCTCGCCGTTAATCTCCAATTCAAATTCAGGCTTTGTGCCCAGGAGGCTGTATTCGTTGCACTTCCAGTAGTTGTATTTTGCAGCGATTGAGCCCTTCAACCATCCTTTATGGTCGTACCCTGCGCGTGCACCGGCGTATACGTGGATGGTGTTCTCCTGGGCAAGGCAGCTGCCGATACCCTCCTGCAATAATGAGGGTTGTGCGTAGGTCAACAGGTCATCTTTCGTGTAGGCATAGCCAAGATACATATTTACCGAGAGAGCCTTTTGCGAAATGCGCACACCGCTTGTTATGTCGGCAACGGTGTATGCGGGTTTCAGCTGCTCGCTGCAAGCCCAGTAGGGCGACAGCATCTCCAACGTTTCCAGGCTGCTTGCCTTGCGTCCTCCTTTTATGGTGGCATACAGCGATACGGTCTTGCTTATCGCGCCCTCCACGCTTATGTCGGGTGCAACGGCAAGGAATGTACCGCCTTTGGTAATCATATTAAGCTGTGCTCCCAGGCGTATGTTCCAGTCGCCTGTTTTGAGGTTTGTTGCAGGGTTCAGGTTCAGTTCGGCGAAGTTCCTGTAACCAATGTTCTTGTAATAGGAGTAGTAGTCGAGGTTTATGCCAAGAGCGATGTTGCGCCAGGTCTCCCCGTCAAGCTCATATTTAAGCACGGCATCGGCACCGAAATTGTTCTCGCCGAAACGTCCTTTCTTCTGTACCGCCTCGTTCCACAGGAAGGGCAGGTGTTTGTAGTGGTTGCGCGAATATCTCACGCCCACCTCATAGGCAAACGGGCCGGCAAGCATCGACGAGAGGCCTGTGCCTATGTGGAATTTCTGCACGTTCTGCTTGTCGCCGGGTTGTGTGGTGTTGTAGTTGAACACATTGTTGCTGAACTCGATGTTGCTCTGCCATTCGGCGTTGCTGAACTTGTGGGTGTGTCCTACTCCCACCCACGACGAGTAGAAACGGGAATCCCATTTGCCGTCGGGGCCGTCGATGTTGCTATTGAACCCTTCGAGCGAGGCAACCGCGCTCACCTTGTCCTTTTCGCCCATTGCGTGCTGGTACGACACTTTGGCATCGACATTGTTGCCTGTGCCATATCCCAATCGTGCATATCCGTTGTAGTTGCCGTTCTGTTTGGGCAACAGCTCTTTAATGTTCCTCTCGCCCGTAAACCCTTTGAAAGGGGTGGCTTCCTGTGAAAATTCAAGTTCAAGCGGAGTGTTGTTGTCGCTCTTCTCGGTTGTGGGAGTGAATCCCTTTTTCACCGCTTTCGTAACTACGGGGTTGTAGTCGTTCTCCACCTGTATTACCGCGTTAAGCGAGTCCTTTTGTGCATACAGCGCACCCGTGGCAATAAATGCAACGGCAAGTAAAATGCTCTTTTTCATATATATAAATATCTTTCTTATTCTTCGTTCTTAATTTTACCAAGTCGCTCCTTTATCATTGTTTCAATGTCATCGTCGCCATCGTAATTGTTCTGCAACGACAACAGGTACTGCTTCGCCTCCAAGGTGCGTTCCTGTGCAATGTAGAGGTCGGCCAGGAGTACGAAACTGCGTGCGAGCCAGTAGGAGTGCGGGGTGCTGGTGTCGATGTAGTCGAAAATCTCCTTTTCGCACTCATTGAACCGGTTGCTGTCGAACAGCAGCTGTGCAAGCAGATATTTGCCTTCGGCACCATAAATGCTGCGTGTGTCGGTTGCCAGTGAGCGCAGTGTCTTTTCGGCAGCCTCCTTTTCCCCCGTTGCAAGCTGTGCTTTTGCAAGGTAGTATTCGGTCTCGCGTTTCTGTTCGGGTTGCAGGCTGCCGTCGGCGAGCAGGGTGGCTGCGACCTCGCTTGTGCGCTTGTTGTCGCCTGTGTTGTGTGTGCAACGCAAGAGGTTGGCGCGGCAGGCGTTTACACGCTCCTTGTCGCTGCTCTTGGCAATTATCCTTTCATACAGCTCCGCTGCCTTGCTCCATTCGCCATTGTCGAAGTGTATCTCCGATGCGTATGCCATAGCCTCTTCGCTGTATTTGTTGTCGGGGTAACCGCTCACCGCTTCAAGGTGGGCAAGGGCCTCCTTGCGGTCGCCGCTGTTGTAGTTTATAAGTCCCAGGTAATAGTGGCTGTCGAGGGCGAAACTGCCTTCGGGGAACTTCTTCAAGTAGTCGGCAAACTTCTCTTTTGCAACCTTGCGGTCGCCTTTGCCGTATATCTTTTCGGCTGCAATGAAGGTGAGTGTGTCAATCTCGTTGCTCTCCACAGGCTGCATCCCTTTTGTGGCGGCTGCAAATTTTGCAAACTCTTCAACCTCGCCCTGCTCAACATAGAGGTTTTTGAGGTCCTGTGCTGCTATCTGTGCCTCCTCGCTCTGCGGGTACAGGGTAATTATGCTCTTGTAGGTCTCAATGGCTTTGGCGTAGTTGCCGTCGCTGTTGTATATCATAGCTTTCTCGGCTATGGCGCGGCGTGCAATGTCGCTCTGCGGGTACTTCTGTGCAAGCGCGTCGAAAGCCTTTACAGCCTTGCCGTTGTTGCCGGTTTCAATGTAGGCACGGCCAAGCTCGTAATAAGCGTCGCGGGTGTAATCGCTTGCGGGATAATCTTTTATGAGTTGTTCAAGTGTTGCTGTTTTTTCGTTGTACTCCTTTCTCAATCCCTGCGACAATGCGCTGCGGTAGAGGGCATAGTCGCTGTTCGCACCGCCTTCGGTTGAGGCGGCCTTGCCGTAGAATTCGTCGGCCTTCTTGTAGTTGCGGTTGTAGAAGTGGCAGTCGGCAATGCGGTTGTAAGCATCGGCGCACAACTCCTTCTCGCCCGGTGCAAGCTGTGTGAAGCGTGTGAACGAGTTTATCGCTTCGTTGTACTTCCCTTGCTGAAACTGTGTGTAGGCGAGGCCGTAAAGGGCCTTGTCGCTGTTGGCATCGTTCAACGATATCACGCTCCTGTACCCTTGTGCTGCCTTTGCAAGCTGGTTCTTGTTGTAATAGGCTTCGGCACGCCAGTAGAGTGCATCGCTGTGTGTGGCTTTGTTGTACTTTGAAAGTGCTATCGATTGGTCGAAACGGCTTATCGCCTTGTCCATATTCCCATCGATGTACTCCTGTACTCCCAAGCGGTAGAGAACCTTCTGCTTCGCTTCGAGAATGAGCGGAGAGGGTGCGGTAATCTTGTTTATCGATTGCAGGGCAACATCGTAGTTGCGTGTGTTCATATATACCTCTACAAGGTATTTGTTCACCCGGTCGCAATGTTTCGATTGGGGGTATTCGTTAAGGAATTGCTCGAACACCTTTACGCTCTCGGCAAAGGGTGAGTAGCGTGTGCTGTGCAGGCACAAGGCGTAATTGTAGAGAGCCTCTTCGCGCACTTTGTCATCGTGTGTCATATTGGATGCCTGCTCAAAGGCGAGGCGTGCCGCATCGCTGTTGCCCTCGCCCAAGTCAATTATTCCCAGGTGCAGAAGGGCGTTCTGGGCAATGGCATCGTCACCATCGCTGCAAACGAGGAACAGCTCTTTTGCTTTTGCAGGCTGCCCGGTTTCAAAATAGCATAGTGCCAACTGGTATGTGGCAATGCGCTGGCGGCTTTCGGCCGGTGTTGCGGCTATATACTCTTCGAGCGGCGTTACGGCTTCGGTATATTTCCCCTGCCCGAAGAGTGCTGCACCCGCAATCTGCCGCATTGCAATGCCCTGCGGTTTCTTGCCGTGGTCGGCAATGAAGGCCTCGGCCATCTGTCCCGCCTGTTCGTAATTGCCCTCTTTGAGGTATATTGCGGCAATGTAGTAGGGGGTATCGAGGTAATATCTGTCGGTGAATTCAACCTTTTTGAATCCTTGATAGGCCTGTTGCAGCTCATTGGCGTGGTATTGCAGTACTGCAAGGTGGAACTGTGCGTCGTCGGCGTGCTTCTTGCCTGTCGCTGCAAGCTCGGCAAGGGTTGTGCGTGCCTGCGCCTCGCGGCCGCACTCCGAAAGGGTGAGTGCCTTGTACAGCCCGGCTCTTTCGCGTTCCTGCGGTTCAAGGCGTTCAAAGTCGCTCTTTGCGAACCACTCTTCGGCGAGTGCAAAGCTGTGACTGTAATAATAGGACTCGGCAACAAGCGCGGCAATCACATCGCGGTAGCTCGTTTCGGGGTAGTCGGCAAGGTACTGCAACAGCAGTGCGCGCCCTTCCAGGTGGTTGGCACCAAAGGTGGCTCTTGCGCGCAAGAGGTCGAGCTCCTGTGCCTCGCCGGCAGTGAGGCTGCGTTTCTCCACCTTGTTCAGTATGTTCAGGGCCGGGCCGTACTCCCCGTCGGTGTAGAGCCTGCGTCCCTCGCTTATGAGCCAGCGGTTGTCCTCGGTCGATGTTATGGTCTGTGCCTGTATTATGTTTGTTGCGGCAAGCAACAACAATAGTGTGAGCAGTTGTTTCATTTTATTGTGAGTAGATGTTTGTAATCGGTTTTAATAATTTCCACCCCGCGTCTTATGGATGCAAGGCCGAACTCCTCGCTACGCAGTTCGTCGATGCCCATCCATTGCAGCTCCTCTACATCGTCATTGGCTGCCGGGGTGCAATCGTCGGTCTTGCACAGGAAGAAGAGGTCGAGGGTGTGCTCCTCGAACCCCGAATAGATATATTTGTTGGGCAACGAAAAGAGGTAACGGCAATCGTTCGCTTTGAGCCCTGTCTCCTCGGCCACCTCGCGTGCCACGCCCTCTTCGGCTGTTTCAAAGCTGTCGATGAAACCGCCGGGCAGGTCGAGTGTCCCTTTGGCAGGCTCCTTTGCCCGCCGTGCCACAAGAATATCGCCCTTGCCGTTGGTTATTATGGCAACGGTGGCGGCTATGGCGTTGAAGTAAAGCACAAAGCCGCAATCGGCACAGCGTTTCGATTTGAAGTCGTTGACACCGAAATTGCTGCTGCCGCACCGCGGGCAGTATCCGAATATCTCCAATGGGTGTTGCTGCATAGCCTTTTCTATGTTTTCGTTACTGCTTGCGAAGATACTGCTTTTTTGCCATCTGCTCCCCATTTTTTATCTGCAATTTATATTTGTCATTAATTTTTTATTAAATATTTAATATTATGAACGGCTTTTAACACGAAAAATCCTTGTATATTTGCAAATAGGTGCATAAAACATTGATTATGGGGTGTCTTCGCTTGTTGTTGTGGGTTGTGATAATTGCAATATCGCTTAATATACTTTATTACATTCTTATGGGGGTGCTTGCAGTGCTGTTTCTCCTTTTCGCCTGAATATATGGCCAGGAGCCATTTTTTCGTGTTTTCAGTTTTTTTACCTCTATAATAGGCGAAAAAAGGAATAAAAGTAGTATTTTTGCATCGCAAAGCGCCCGTGCGGTTCGTGCTGTAATAAGCCGGCGGCTGTTGCGGGCTGTTTATGGAAAGGATTTAAAAACTAAAAACAGAATATTATGGCAAACAAAGCATTATTGGTAATTCTCGATGGTTGGGGTGTAGGCAACCACGGTAAAGGTGATGTAATTTTCAACACTCCCACTCCTTATTGGGATCATCTTATATCGGTATATCCCAACTCGCAGCTCCAAGCAAGTGGCGAAAATGTAGGTCTTCCTGCAGGGCAGATGGGTAACAGCGAGGTAGGTCACCTCAACATCGGTGGCGGTCGCGTGGTTTATCAGGACTTGCTGAAAATTAACCGTGCAATAGCCGACGGTTCAATAGCAAAGAACCCCGAACTTGTTTCGGCAGTGGAGTATGCAAAGAAGAACGGCAAGAAACTCCATTTTATGGGCCTTACCTCGAACGGTGGTGTCCACAGCTCATTGGAGCACTTGGAGGCAATGTATAAGTTCGCAACCGAGCAGGGTGTTGAGAATGCCTTCGTACACTGCTTTATGGATGGCCGTGATACCGACCCCAAGAGCGGCGCGGGTTTCATTGCCGACCTCACAGCCAAGAATCTTAAACTCGCAACCATTATCGGCCGTTACTATGCAATGGACCGTGACAAGCGTTGGGAGCGTGTGAAGATTGCTTACGACCTCATTGTGAATGGCGAGGGCAAAGCCGCTACCGATATGGTGAAAGCCGTTGAGGAGTCTTATGCCGAGGGCGTAACCGACGAGTTTATCAAACCCATTGTAAACAGCGCATTCGACGGCCGCATAGCCGACGGCGATGCCGTTATCTTCTTCAACTACCGCAACGACCGTGCGAAAGAGCTCACAGTGGTTCTCACACAGGAGGATATGCCTGCCGAGGGTATGCACACAATTCCCGGCTTGCAGTACTACTGTATGACTCCCTACGATGCGAAATTCACAGGCGTGCACATCCTCTTCGATAAGGAGAATGTCGAAAACACTCTTGGCGAGTTCGTGTCGAAACAGGGTATGAAACAGCTCCACATTGCCGAAACAGAGAAGTATGCCCACGTTACATTCTTCTTCAACGGTGGTCGCGAAGCACCCTACGAAGGCGAGGAGCGCATCCTTGTTCCCTCTCCCAAGGTTGCAACATACGACTTGCAGCCCGAAATGAGTGCTTACGAGGTGAAGGATAAGCTGGTTGCCGAAATAAACTCCGAGAAGTTCGACTTCATCGTGGTGAACTTCGCCAACGGCGATATGGTGGGCCACACCGGTGTGTACAGCGCAATAGAGAAAGCGGTTCTTGCAGTAGACGCTTGCCTTAAAGATGTTATTGAGGCTGCCCGTGCCCACGGTTACGAATCGATTATCATTGCCGACCACGGTAATGCCGACAACGCAGTGAACGCCGACGGCTCGCCCAACACCGCTCACTCGTTGAACCCCGTTCCCTGTGTTTATGTAACCAACAAGGAGAACGCCACAATAAAAGATGGTATCCTGGCCGATGTTGCCCCCACAATCCTCAAAATTATGGGCTTGGAGGCACCTGCCGATATGACCGGTGAGGCTTTGATTTAATAAATCCATATAAAATGACGGCTGTGCGGAGTATCGTGCAGCCGTCATTTTCCTTGTTTGTTTGCGCGGAGGGAGTTCCTGTGATTTAAAATTATTGAATAATGAAACGGTCTGTCAATAGGAAAGAGGTGAAGGGACTGAGGCGCAAGTTGCGCAGAAACCTAACTCCTGCCGAAGCGGTGTTGTGGGTGCGTCTTAAAGCGGGTAATTTGCAAGGAACAAGATGGCGACGCCAATTCTCTGTGGGAAATTATATATTGGACTTTTATTGCCCTCAATATAAACTATGCATAGAACTTGATGGTGCTTCGCATTTTACTATAAATGGTGATACCTACGATTTTGATAGAACAGAATTCTTGAAATCAAAAGGTATATGTGTTTTGAGATTTGAAAATAGTGATATTTGGGATAATATGGATGGTGTTCTAGATACAATAAAAATGTATTTTCAACTCCCTCCCGGCTAACGCCGTACTCCCTCTATAAACAGAGGGAGAGTGTCCTGAATTCAACTGTCCCTCTTTTGGAAGAGGGACGAGCGCGAGGCTGCGAGCGCGGAGGGAGTTGTTGTGCGCCCAGGATAAAAATAAATAAAGTAAAGTAAATATGGTACAGATAGGTGATACAATCGTTTCGTTCGACCTTTTCCAGGAATATTTCTGTTGCAACTTTTCGCACTGCAAGGGAGCGTGCTGCATCGAAGGCGATGCAGGTGCACCGGTGCTCATAGACGAGGTTGAAAAACTCGAAGAGGCATTGGAGGTTATAGCCCCCGAAATGTCGCCCGAAGCGCGTGCCGTTGTCGATGAACAAGGCGTTGTTTATACCGACCGCGACGGCGACCTGGTGACATCCATAGTGAACGGCAAGGATTGCGTGTTTGCCTCGCGCGACGAAAAAGGCGGTTGCATCTGCCTCATAGAGAAGGCGTTTAACGAGGGGCGTACTGCGTGGCGCAAGCCGGCATCGTGCTATCTCTACCCCGTGCGTCTGCGCAAGGTGGGCGACCTCACGGCGGTAAACTTCCACAAATGGGATGTGTGCCGCAGTGCATTCATTAAAGGTCGTCGCAACGGCGTGCGTGCCTACGAGTTCCTGAAAGGCCCTCTTACCGAGCGTTTCGGCGAGGAGTGGTATAGGGAATTGCTCATAGTAGCAGATGAATTAAAGAAGCAGGGCTTCTTTAATCGATAAAGCGAGCAGCAAAAGGTCGCACGTTGCACCGATGTAATTGGTGCCGTGCGGGTTGCGAAAGTCTCGCTTTGTCAATTAATATATAATCGATAACACTGCCAGCAATTAGTCACGCGTAGGATGCACGTAGTACATCCCGCGTGGTGTGCGACAAGGCAGTGTTGTCAATTTTACGTGCAGGGCTTCTTTAATCGATAAAGCGAGCAGCAAAGGTCGCACGTTGCACCGATGTAATTGGTGCCGTGCGGGTTGCGAAAGTCTCGCTTTGTCAATTCATACATAATCGATAACACTGCCAGCAATTAGTCACGCGTAGGATGCACGTAGTACTTCCCGCGTGGTGTGCAACAAGGCCGTGTTATCGATGTCATCCCGACAGAGCAAAGCGACGAGGGATCTCTCACACAAGGTTCGAGATGACAAGTACGCGAAAAAAAATGGGCCAAGAACTATATTGTTGCCTTAATAAAAGCAGATTGTGCTTGTGTTGAAAATGACATAAAATAATGTGCTTTTTCTTTTGCTATTGTATTGAAAAAGACTACCTTTGCAAAAATTTTCAGGCAAAAATCCTTAAAACGTGTGCATTTTATCCGATGCGTGTGAGGGTTTTTGTCGGTTATTTTATTGTTACGCAATATGTTAAACTAATAATAATTACTATGAAAAAATTTTTACTTTCAATTTTTTGTTGCTTGATGGCTGTGTTCGCCGTGCAGGCAGAAACGGTAACTTATACAGTAGAATCTACTTCAGCTGTATCTGTCTCAGGTAATGCGCCAAGCGGGTCGTCTGCTACTTATGAATCAACCTATACAACCAAGTGTCAACTTACAAGTGGTAATAGTATGACACTTGCATTAAGTGGCTATGCAGGTTACAAAATTACCGGTATAACATTGAGTATGAGGTCAAACACTTCGAAAGGTGCCGGTAGCTATAGTATGGTTGTCGGGGAAACAACAATTTCCTCTATTACCGACGCAAAGTTTAATACCGCAAATTGGAATGGTGCATGGAGCACATCGTACGTTAATGTAACTCCTGCGATGACTAATAGCGATTATACAATAGCAAATGGTGAGGATGTTGTAATAACAATAGCAGCTACTGCAAACTCATTGTATTGTCAGTCGTTTACTATTGAATATGAAGCTGTCGGCGCTGTAACTCCAACAGCAAAGAAACCTACATTCTCACAGGAATCTTGCGATTTTAATCTTGGCGAGCCTTTCGCTGTAACAATAAGTGCTGAGGATGATGGGGCAACAATCCATTATACCACCGATGGTAACGACCCCACAGAAGAGAGTGATGTTTACTCGTCTCCTATTGTAATTAGCGAAACAACAACCTTAAAGGCTATTGCTGTTGTTGATGGCTATAACAATAGTGCTGTGGCCAAGGCTACCTATACCGCGATTGACCCTAATGCGCCCACAGCGACATTGTCCTTTGCTAATGTAGCACAGCGTACTTCTTTTAGTACTGAACAGCAGGTATGGGAGCAGAATGGTGTTACCTTTACCAATAATAAGGGTTCAGGCAGTAATCTTGCTGATTATTCAAATCCTGTCAGGTTGTATAAGAACTCAATTATTACAATAGAGACAACACGTTATATGTCTAAAATAGAATTTGATTGTAATACAGATGCTTATGCAACTGATTTAGCTAATTCAATAGGTGACGTGGAAGCTGTGGGTGATAAGGTTACTGTAACATTGTCGCTGGCTACTAAAAACTATACTATATATCTTACGGAAGGTCAGGTGCGTCTCGATGCCATAACCGTTACTTATCTCCAACCCACAGGCCTTGTTACTACTTTAACAGTGAGCGAGGCTGGCTATGCTACCTTGTATTTAGGTGCAGCTGTTCAAATTCCCGAAGGTGTTAAAGCTTATATTGTAACCGGTACAAGCAACGGCTATGCAATGATGACGGAGGTTACAGGTATTATCCCCGCTAATACTGGTCTTATCCTTGAAGCCGAACAAGGCGAATATGAATTTGCTTTCTATGAAAAAGCAACAACCGATGTTACCGGCAACTTGCTTGCAGGTACACTCTATCCCACGAATGTCGAAGAAGAAGCATATGTTCTTGCAGATGGTGAAGATGGTGTCGGCCTCTACAAAGCTGAGATGAACCAAATGGATGGTACTGCATGGTTGAACAACGCCAACAAGGCTTACTTGCCCGCAAGTTCAGTACCCAACAAAACTGTTGAGTTCTATGGCTTCGACTGGGGCGGTACAACCGGTATTGAGAATATTGAGGGTGTTGCCGGCAATAACTTCGGCGAGGGTGCTATTTATGACCTCACCGGCCGTAAGATTAACTCTATTGCCGTTACCGGTATCTACATTATCGATGGCAAGAAGGTTTTCATTAGAAAATAAGAAGTAGTTTAATACTTTTATATTTCGGGGCCTGCTCTTTTTACAAGGGCAGGCCTTTTTGTATGTCGTAGAAGTGTTGACCGATGTGTCTGCCCAAAGAAAACGCCGCGCAATGGCAGGGCGCACACACCGGTGCGCCCCTACAAAGGTTCGTATAACATTGTATTTCCCGTAGGGGCAGACCGATGTGTCTGCCCAAAGAAACCGCCGCGTAATGGCAGGGCGCACACGCCGGTGCGCCCCTACAAAGGTTCGTATAAAATTGCATTTCCCGTAGGGGCAGACCGATGTGTCTGCCCAAAGAAAGCACCGCGCAATGGCCGGGCGCACACACCGGTGCGCCCCTACAAAGGTTCGTATAACATTGTATTTCCCGTAGGTGTAGGGCGATGTGTCTGCCCAAAGAAACCGTCGCGCAATGGCCGGGCGCACACGCCGGTGAAATTCCCTTGCTAACCAACTCATCGTAGTACAAGAATCAACACTCTGTAAGAAACCGTTTAAATTTAAACAACTTCTGAATTCAAACAACTCCATTATTTGCAATTCTGCAAATAATGGAGTAAATTTACGCATCATTTAGAATTGCAATAATAAATGTCTGTCGAAATTGTAAAAGTGGAAACAATGGGGCAGCTTAAAAAGTTTGTACGCTACAACTACGAACTTTACAAGGACAACCCGTATGCCGTTCCCGAACTGTATGAAGATGCAATGAACACCCTGCGTCGCGACCGCAACGCTGCGTTCGAGTTCTGCGAAGCCGACTATTTCCTTGCCTTGCGCGACGGCAAGGTGGTGGGGCGTGTCGCTGCAATAATAAACCACCGCGCCAATGAGCGCTGGGGTATAAAGGCTGCCCGTTTCGGGTGGATCGATTTCATTGACGATGCCGGTGTGGTGGATGCTCTCTTTGCCACAGTGGAGCAGTGGGCGCGTGAGCGCGGAATGACCGAACTGCAAGGCCCTCTGGGCTTTACCGACCTCGACCGCGAAGGTATGCTTGTAGAGGGCTTCGACCGCTTGGGGACAATGGCCACGATATACAATTTCCCCTACTACCCGCAGCATATGGAGCGTATGGGGTTTGAAAAGGATGCCGACTGGGTGGAATTCCTTATAAAGGTTCCCGAAAAGAACTGGGAGAAGGCCGAGCGGCTTTCGGCAATAATTACCCGCAAGTATAACTTGCGTGTGGTGCAGTGCAAGTCGCGCAGTGAGCTTGCCAAACGTTACGGCAAGGCTCTCTTCTCGCTTGTGAACGAGTGTTATGCACCGTTGTATGGTTTCTCTCCATTGAGCGACAGGCAGGTGGAGCAGTTGATTAAGCAGTATCTCCCGGCGATAGACTTGCGTCTGGTGTCGTTGATTGTCGACGAGAACGACAACCTTGTGGGGCTTGGCGTTACCCTCGCATCGCTCTCCATTGCGTTGCAGAAGGCAAAAGGCCGCCTTTTCCCCTTCGGCTGGTTCCATCTGGCAAAGGCACTCTTCTTCTCCCGTCCCAAAAGGCTCGATTTTCTGCTTGTTGCCATTAAGCCCGAATATCAGAGCAAGGGGGTTATGGCACTGCTATTCAACGACCTTATGCCACGCTACATTGCTATGGGATTCGAGGATGTTGAAACCAATCCCGAACTGGAAACCAACAACAAGGTTCAGGCGCAGTGGGAGAGTTTTGAAAAAGAACAGCACAAACGCCGCAGAGCGTACAAGAAAGCATTATAGGATATTATGAGCGAAGAAAAGGATTTGATGTTCGACGATAACGCTCCGCTTGTGGAGCAGGTATCATATACCGACGATAATATACGCCACCTGAGCGATATGGAACACATACGTACCCGTCCCGGTATGTATATCGGCAAGCTTGGCGACGGCTCGCAAAGCGACGACGGAATATATGTGTTGCTCAAAGAGGTCATCGACAACAGTATCGATGAGTTCAAGATGGGCGGCGGCAAGCGCATTGAGATTGACATTGAGGAGAACCGCTCGGTGGTGGTGCGCGACTATGGCCGCGGCATACCGCAGGGCAAGATGATTGAGGCGGTGAGCAAGCTGAACACGGGCGGAAAGTACGACGACAAGGCTTTCAAGAAATCGGTGGGCCTTAACGGTGTGGGCTTGAAGGCTGTGAATGCGTTGAGCACCCGTTTCGAGGTACGCAGTTACCGCGAGGGTGTTGTGCGCACAGCGGTGTTCGAGTCGGGTAACCTCATAAGCGATGTCACCGAAAAGACAGCCGATGAAAACGGTACATACATTGCCTTTACCCCCGATGCCAAACTGTTCCGCAACTATGAGTTCCGTGCGGCATTCATAGAAACGCTGCTACGCAACTACACCTACCTGAACACCGGCCTTGCCATAATGTTCAACGGCAAGCGCATACTGTCGCGCAATGGTCTTGCCGACCTTCTGACCGATAACATGACAGCCGAGAGCCTCTATCCCATAATACACCTCAAAGGTACCGACATTGAGATTGCCTTCACCCACGCACAACAGTATGGCGAGGAGTATTACTCCTTTGTGAACGGCCAGCACACATCGCAGGGCGGTACACACCAGAGTGCTTTCAAGGAGATGGTGGCTTCGACCATACACGACTTCTTCTCGGCCAAGAACTTCGAGTACTGCGACATTCGCAACGGTATTGTTGCGGCAATAGCCGTGAACATACAGGAACCGGTGTTCGAAAGCCAGACAAAGGTGCGTCTGGGCTCCACTACCATTGCTCCCGAAGAGGGCAGTATGAGCGTGAAGAAGTTCATAGGCGACTTCATAAAGGAGGAACTCGACAACTTCCTGCACAAGAACCCCGACGTGAGCGATGTTATGCTTGTGAAGATACAGGCATCGGAGAAGGAACGCAAGGAACTTGCCGGCCTCACAAAGCAGGTGCGCGAGAAGGCCAAGAAGGTGAATATGCACAACCGCAAGCTGCGCGACTGCCGCATACATTACAACGACAGCAAGGGCGACCGTGTCGACGAGAGCTGCATATTCATTACCGAGGGCGACTCGGCGAGCGGCTCCATCACCAAGAGCCGCGATGCCAACACGCAGGCAGTTTTCAGCCTTCGCGGAAAGCCGCTCAACTGTTTCGGGTTAAGCCGTGCGGTGGTCTATCAGAACGAGGAGTTCAACCTGTTGCAGGCTGCCCTCAACATTGAGGACGGGCTCGAAGGTCTGCGTTACAACAAGGTTATTGTGGCTACCGATGCCGATGTCGATGGTATGCACATACGCCTTCTTATGATAACCTTCTTCCTGCAATTCTTCCCCGAACTAATAAAGAAAGGGCACGTTTACATATTGCAGACACCTCTCTTCCGCGTACGCAACAAGCGCAAGCAGCCTCGTGGCAAGAAGGCGGCCGAGGAGGGCGGTACCGCAAAAGGCGATTTTGAAACCATATACTGTTACTCCGAAGAGGAGCGCATTGCAGCCATAGAGAAACTCTCGCCCAACCCCGAAATTACACGATTCAAAGGTCTTGGAGAGATTTCACCCGATGAGTTCCGCAATTTCATAGGCCCCGATATGCGTTTGGAGCGCGTGTCGATGCACAAGGACGACAAAGTGGACGAACTCCTCTGCTACTATATGGGCAAGAATACAATGGAGCGACAGAATTTTATTATTGACAACCTCGTGGTCGAGGAGGATAAAACCAACGAATAGGAACAATGGAAAAGATAGCTCTTTTTGCCGGGACATTCGACCCCTACACACTCGGTCATCACGCCGTGGTGCAACGCGCTCTTGCCATTTTCGACAAGGTGGTTGTTGCGGTAGGAAAGAATGTGAGCAAGCATAGCAAACTCACGATTGAAGAACACCTCGCAGCCATAGAGAGGGTTTATGCCGATGAAACCCGTGTGCAGGTTGCGCATTATGAGGGGCTCACGGTCGATTATGCACGCAAGATTGGTGCGACTGCATTGTTGCGTGGCGTGCGCAGTGTAAAGGATTTTGAGTATGAACGCGAGCTTGCCGATGTCAATTTGCGTGTGGGCGGCATTGAGACGGTAATCCTGTTCAGCACTCCCGAATATTCGTCGATAAGCAGCAGTGTGGTGCGGGAACTTGCCTCATACGGCAAGGATGTATCATCGTTGCTCCCTTAAAACAATAGGGGTTATCTGGAATTGTTGTTCCGATGATTGGTTACTGAAATCATACATCTATGAAAAGGATTATACTGTTTTTCGCAATACTTCTCCCTGCTCTTGCCATTACAGCGCAGGAGGCTCCCCAAATGCCGTTGTCGTTGCTTAAACTGCTTACGGCCGGCAATGTCATAAACCGCTTCTATGTCGACGAGGTCGACGACGGCAAGATTGTCGAAGAGGGTATAAAGGCGATGCTCAAAAAGCTCGACCCTCACTCTACATATACCGACCCGAAGGAGACCAAAAGCCTTATGGAGGAGATGCAGGGCAGTTTCGGTGGCATAGGCATACAGTTCAACATTGTCGATGACACGCTTTATGTAGTGCGCACCACTGCCGGCGGCCCGTCGGAGCGTGCCGGTATTATGGCCGGTGACAGGGTGGTTACGGTAAACGATACACTCATTGCCGGTGTCAAGATGGAACGTTCCGATATAATGTCGCGTCTGCGTGGCATCGAAGGCACAAAGGTGCGCTTGCAGGTGAAACGTGCCGGCATAGCACGCTTGCTCCCCTTTGAACTTGTGCGCGGCAAGATTTCGACCAACAGTGTCGATGCTGCATATATGGTCGACAAGAGCGTGGGCTACATACGCATCGCCTCTTTCGGTGCAACCACCCACAAGGAGTTTGTTGCTGCGCTCGACTCGTTGAAGGGGTGCGGCCTGAAATCGCTTATGATTGACTTGCAGGGCAATGGCGGCGGTTATCTGTCGGCGGCGGTGGATATTGCCAATGAACTGCTCGAAGAGTCGAACCTAATTGTCTACACCGAGGGCCGTCTATCGCCCCGTTACGACCACGTGGCAGCAGGTGGCGGTCGTTTCAGGAAGGGCAATCTGGTGGTGCTTGTCGATGAAACATCGGCCTCGGCTGCCGAAATCCTCGCCGGTGCAGTGCAGGATTGGGACAGGGGGGTAATTGTGGGGCGCCGCACATTTGGTAAAGGACTGGTGCAACGCCCCTTCCAGATGCCCGACAACTCGATGATACGTCTTACAATTTCACGTTACTACACACCCAGCGGGCGCAGTATACAGAAACCCTATGGCGACTCCATAAGATATAACGACGACCTTATGAACCGTTATAACAGCGGCGAGCTCACAACGGCCGACAGCATACATTTCCCCGACTCCTTAAAGGCCTATACAAAACGTTTGGGGCGTGTGGTATATGGCGGCGGGGGCATAATGCCCGACTATTTCGTGCCGCTTGACACTTTGCGCTACACGAAGTATCATCGCGACCTCTCACGCAAGGGTTCTGTGGTTATGGCAGCCTTGCGTTATGTCGATACCCATCGTGCCGAACTCAAAGAGAAATACCCCACGCTTGCCAAGTTCGATGCGGAATTCGAGGTAGACAGCCTTTTCACGGCTATGTTACGCAGCCAGGGCGAGCGCGACAGTGTGAAACTCGCAAGCGAAGAGGAGTTCCGGAAATCCCTTGTCGAAATCTCCTTCCAACTCAAATGGCTGGTAGCCCGCGATATTTGGGACACCTGTGAGGCTGTTCAGATATTCAATCGCAATAACGATTTCTTTAAAAAGGGATATGCGCTCATAAAGCAACGCCGGCAAGATAAGGTGCTCACCCGTGAGGTGAAGTGACAACAGTTTTTGCTCTCCTTTTGCAAATGGCGTTAAAGAATTCTTGTTAGTAAAACAGTATGAATATGAAAAAAGTGTTTTTTGCATCGGTATTGTTCCTTTTCTCTCTCTCCTTTGTCTTTTCACAGGTGGTTAAGGATGGCGATGAGCCACTGTCGCCCTTTGTAGGTACTTGGCGATGGGTAGAGGATAATGACGAACATAATTTTGCAGTGCTCGTTGGGGAGCATAACGATACTTTGTTTTTTGCAATGGGTGGTGTTTTTGAGTATGGCAAGAAAGAACATTTCCCAATTTTTGATATGGATTTCATTTATATTGCTGATGTTCGTGTAAAGAAGAAGGATACAAAGATTGTGCGCAGTAAAGTGCATACCACGAGTTCGAGTTATAAATTCCCCAAGTCGAGTGAGTTTAAATACAACGATGTCTCTTTTGAACTCCTCAACGACACAACTATGTTGTTTATCCTTGACGATGGGTTCCCTTATTGGCCCGATACAGCTTTGTTGATTCATCGCGATAGAATAAATTACAAATTCTCTCCCGAAGAGGGACGCTATTTATACAAGGGCGAGGAGTGATTTAATAGTAAAATAGTATGAATATGAAAAAAGTGTTTTTTGCATCGGTATTGTTCCTGTTCTCTCTCTCTTATGTTTTTTCACAGGTGATTAAGGATGGCGATGAGCAACTGTCGCCTTTTGTAGGTACTTGGCGATGGGTATATAATATTGCCGGCGTTCAGGATTTTGATATTCTTGTTGGCGAGCGTAACGATTCTCTGTTTTTTGCAATGAGCGGTGTGTTTGAGTATGGTGGTAAATTGCAAACTCCGGAATGGGATGAACTTGGTGAGCCAATGGCTCACGTCCGCGTAAAGAAGAAAGATGCAAAGATTGTGCGCAGTAAGATACATACTTTGATTTCTAGTTTCTTCCTTCTCGACGACAATGAGTATAAATATAATGATATCTCTTTTGAACTTCTTGACGACACTGTTATGCTCTTTATCCTCAACGATGGTTTTTATTATTGGCCCGATACGGCTTTGTTGATTCGTTATGACAGGGAAAATCACACTTTCTCGCTCAAAGAGGAGCCCGAAATGTATAAGGGCGAGGTGGAGTGATTAAATAGTAAAACAGTATGAATATGAGAAAAGTGTTTTTTGCATCGGTAATGTTCCTGTTCTCTCTCTCCTTTGTCTTTTCACAGGTGGTTAAGGATGGTGATGAGCAACTGTCGCCTTTTGTGGGTACTTGGCGCTGGGTGGAGGATAATGACGAACAATGGTTTGCAATATTTGTTGGTGAGCGTAACGACTCTTTGCTTTTTGCAATTTGTGGCGTTTTTGAATCTGGCAATAAAATACATGGCTCAAATTTTGATTCTAATAATAATGATATAGCCGAAGTTCGTGTAAAGAAAAAGGATACAAAGATTGTGCGTAGTAAGATACACTCCTATAATTCGAGTTTCTATCTTATCGACCGGAGCGAGTTTAAATATAATGATGTCTCTTTTGAACTTCTCAACGACACTGTTATGCTCTTTGTCCTCGACGATGGTCGTCCTTATTGGCCCGATACGGCTCTGTTGATTCGCGATGAAAGGAAGAATCATACATTTTCATTCGAGGAGGACCGTCGCTTGTACAAGGGCGAGGTGGAGTGATTTTATATCTTTTCGCACAAAATAAGCACCTTGCGCCCATCGGCGAGCGTGGTGGCGAATATGTAGTTATCCCCGCCGTCGGCAAGTTTAAGGCGTTTGCGCAGTTGCTCGACGCTGTCGGGGAAGTTGCGCACGGTGATATTGCCCTTTTTAAGTGTTGTTAGCTCCTTTATGTCGTTTTTAGCGAAACCATACTGCTTTATAATTCTGAACTTGCGGCCGGGGAATTGTGCTATAAATCGGTCGGCTGTGTATAGCTGGCTGTTTGGGTGTAATTTGCAGGTGTTTGTCGCAGTAGTCAGTGCGCGATGGCAGCCGGCTTTCTGTATTGCGGCATTGGGTTCGTAAAGATATTGTCCAAGCTCGTTTGCGTGTGTGGCGAGGGCAGCGGTTTCTTCTTTGTCGGTGAACGAGAAGGCTTCACGGCTCTCGCCGGTTATGTTTATGCAGTGGGTGGTTACACTCTCCTTCCTCTCGCGGTCAAGGATAAAAAGCAGCTCCTTACACTCGTTGTTCACAGCAATTATATGTACCTCGCTTATGTTTTTAAGCTCACGGCGGGCGGCTGCTGCATCGAGCATTGGCGAGCACTTAATCATTACCTTGCCACTCTTTTGCAGGAGAGCCTCTTCGAGTGCGGTAACCGAGGGGGTGCAGTCGGCAAGGGCAACAACCTTGCGACCCTCGCCGTCGCGGCGTGCCGGGTCAATGAATATCCAGTCGAGGTGGGGCAGGGAGGGCAACACTGTTTCACACTCGCCCTCTGTTATGGTTATATGTCGCAGCCCCAGCACCGCGAAATTGTTACGCGCAATGTTGCATAATAGTGGGCTGCGTTCAATGTAGAAGGCTTTGGAGAAGTTGCGCGCGATGTAGCTGCAATCGATGCCGAAACCGCCTGTGAGGTCGGCAACGCTTTCGCCCTGCAACAGTGAAGCTTTGTAGAGCGCGGTGGCTTGCGACGAGCACTGTTCCATTGAGATGCGCGGGGGGAATATTATTCCATCCTTTTGGGCCCATTCGGGCAGTTTGCTTTTGGCATTTCTGTATCCCTCTATTTGCGTGACAGCTTCGCGCATATCCACGTCGGGGTAACGCCCGGCCTGCAAGGCCAGGGTGTGTATGTCATCGTTCAGGTGCTCCTTTATGAATTTGCGTGTGGCTTCGTTCATTGTCATTTGCCGCTGATAAGTTTTTCGAATTTCTCAATTCTTATAATCTCCTTTATCTTCTCTATAATAACTGATATTGCAAGCGATGCGGCAAGCAGGGTTGTGAAAATTATGAATGGGTTGCGAGGGCTGTATATTAGTTCTTGCAAGTAATATAGGTAGATGAATGTGTGGAAGAGAAATATATTCATACTGTGCCGCCCTGTAAAGTCGAGTGCTTTTCTGCACCATTGCCACTTTATGCCAAAACAGGCGTATGCCGCAATTATGAACAGGCATAACAGGGTGTCGAAGTTCATTGCGTAGAGAAAGAGGCGGCTTCTTATGTAGAAACAGGCTGCGAGTGCAATGATTAGCGCGCATTTTTTCAATGGCGTGTCCACCTTGCAGCGTTGCAGAATGTTGTATCGCGCAAAAATCATACCGGCAACAAAGGTCATAAGGTAGTGTCTTATGGGGTAAAGGCCGTGTATGTCGAAGTAGCTTATTGCTATGGAGCCGGCCATTATGGCTGTGATGGCGATTTTGTTCCCAAGCACCCTGTAAATAAACGGGAACAGCAGATAAAGCATTATTATGCACGACATAAACCACCAGGTGGCGTTATAGCCGTAGAACTCAAAGGCGTAGGCAAGTCCCATTATGTCGGCTATGAGTTTTGGCACAATGTTGTTCGCGTACACACTTTCGAGGCTTCTTCCAAAGAATATTATGCCTGCGGGCACAAACAGCAGCCATATTAACCAATAGGTGGGGAACAGCCTCGCAAGGCGTTTCTTGTAAAAACCGAGTGTTGATATTTCTCTGTTGCGGCAGCTCTTCACAAGCCCGTAACCCGACAGAAAAACAAAAAGTGCAACGCATACCTTGAACACCTTTCCCACCTCGCACACAATGCCGGTATCTCCTATTGTTATGTCGCTGTACAAGCCGTTGGCTTCGTAGAAGAGGTGGTGGAACAGCAACAGGAGGAGTGAAATTCCTTTGAGAATATTGGTGTCGTCTTTTGTGAGTTCTTTCATAGTGTCTTTTTCTTTCCGGTAAAGGTAGTGAATATATGGCTCACCTGCAAAAGTTGGGGGAATAAAACTTTCTCACTCCTAAATCCTCGGTGGCCCGTGAGCAATTCTTTCTATCATTGAATTCCTTTATTTACTTTTTGTCGCTCAAAAAGTAACAAAAACGCCCGGCACACGGGGCGTTCAAGTCGCTCCTGTCTCTGCTCGTGAATTGCTTTAAGCAATATAACTCGTTCGACACTCGCTTGTCGCTGCAAGCCTTTCTGCCGTTTGCAGGGTGCTGCGTAATTAAATGTAATTTAATAGACAATGCTTGCAGCAA
>SUXO01000061.1 GCA_015060885.1 Bacteroidales bacterium | reverse complement strand
GCGTGCCGGGCGTTTGGTTCTTTGCGCGACAAAGAACGTCAAAGATATATTTCCAATGAGAGAATAACCGACAAATAACACCGAGAAGTCAAAAGAAAGAATGTTTAGTATCGTATATAGTGAGTGCTCACACCTTTTTGCTACTGAGCCAAAGTCACACCGCGCGGGGTGCGAAGAGCGAGCATTATCAATCGAACCAAAAAAGAAATAGCCGACCCCAAAAAGGAATCGGCTAAAAATAGAAGTGTCGGGGCGACAGGATTCGAACCTGCGACCACCTGGTCCCAAACCAGGTGCGCTACCGGACTGCGCTACACCCCGTAACCTTCGTTACTTTATAATTTCCAACTGCTTGAAGATGGGCACCATAACTTCGAGAGCGCGGTCTATCTGCTCTTTTGTGTGAGTTGCCATCAACGAGAAGCGTATCAATGTATCCTGCGGCGAACAAGCAGGGGGAACAACAGGGTTCACAAATACACCGGCCTCCCACAACATCTTTGTAACCATAAAGGTCTTGTCGGTGTCGCGTATGTAGAGAGGTATGATAGGTGTCGATGTGTTACCTATTTCAAACCCCAGGTCGCGGAAATTTTTAAGCGTGTAATTTGTTATGTTCCAAAGGTTTTCCATACGCTCCGGCTCTTCCTGTATAATGTGCAGTGCTTCCAGGGCAGCCGCTGTTGCTGCGGGCGTGTTGCTTGCACTGAATATGTAGGAACGGGAGTTGTGGCGTATGTAGTTTATAACCTCCTTGTCGGCTGCAATGAAACCGCCGATGGTTGCCAACGACTTGCTGAATGTACCCATTATGAGGTCGACATCGCCGGTGACACCAAAGTGGTCACAGGTTCCGCGACCTTGCTTGCCGAGCACTCCCAAGCCGTGGGCCTCGTCGACCATTATGCTTGCATTGTACTTGTCTTTAAGGCGCACTATTTCGGGAAGGTTTGCTATGTCGCCCTCCATACTGAACACACCGTCGACCACAATGAGCTTTATGGTATCGGGGGCACAAGCCTGCAACTCTTTTTCGAGTGCTTCCATATTGTTGTGGCGGAACTTGCGCACGGTGGAGAAGGAGAGGCGGCGACCATCGACAATGGATGCGTGGTCGAGCTCGTCGCATATGATTGTGTCGCGACGGCCTGTGATACAAGAGAGGACACCCAGGTTCACCTGGAAACCTGTTGAATATACAAGTGCTTCGTCCTTGCCCACGAACTGCGCAAGCTCGTTTTCGAGTTGCAGGTGAAGGTCCACTGTTCCGTTGAGGAAACGCGAACCGGCACAGCCTGTACCATACTTACGTGTAGCCGCAATGGCTGCTTCTTTTATTCGGGGATGGTTGGTGAGGCCCATATATGAGTTTGAGCCAAACATAAGCACCTTTTTGCCGCTCATAAGCACCTCGGTATCCTGCTCACTTTCGATACAACGGAAGTAAGGATAGACACCCATTGCCATAAAGCGTTGCGGCAAGTCATATTTTGCGTATTTCTCTTTTAACAAACCCATCTTGTATATTTTCGTTTCGAGGTGCAAAGGTAAGCATTTTTTCTTAAAGATGCATCATTTTTAAAAAAAACATAACACTGCGGAACAATTTAATGTTTTTTAAAACACCAGAAAATTCACCGGCAACGCAAAAACGGGCAGAACACCGGTCTGCCCCTACGGGAAATAAAACAGATTGTCATTCGAACCTTGTGTGAGAAATCTCACCATTCAGTGGCATTTTGAGATATCTCGCATACGCTCGATATGACAGGAACTATGTAATGAAAAGACAAAAGAACAGAAGATGATGCAGGGCGCACCGGCGTGTGCGCCCGAACACACACAAGCAAAGAAAGTCAAACTCCCTCCCCGGCTTTGAGGCCTTCACTGCGTTTCGGCACTCCTTTGCCTATCGGCGATGTTGCTCTCACTCGTTGTGCAATTGCAAGTATTTGCATTGCGCTCGCTTAACCGCAACATTGTGAAACATAAATGTTTCGTCGTCGCAAACGATGCTATGGTACCGCATCGTCCCTCTTTATTACAAAAAAGAGGGAGAGTTTAATAAAAAGTCTGCCCCGTAAAAAAACAGCGGACAGGTCGTTGACCTGTCCGCTACCATATTACATATTTATCTTCTTTTCTTTTTTTCTATGGTTTCGCTATCGGAGCTGTAAGAGTACCCATAATACGAATATCCTTTGGAAACATAGCCGTAGGTGCGTTTGCGTTTATTCAAATCATCGCCATTCACCACAAGCGATACATTTTCGAGCTTGCCATCCTTCACAATGCTGTTGAGGAATTCAAAAGAGGCCTTCTCGGTGTAGTCGATGCGAGAAACATATACAACCGCGTCGGCCACACGGCTCAGGATGAACGAGTCGGAAACAAGGCCTACGGGAGCGGTGTCCATTATAACATAGTCGAACTTCTTGCTCAAATAGTTAAGAGCTATGTCGAGGTTCGATTTAGAGAGCAACTCGGCGGGGTTGGGAGGAACTATACCGGCGGGCAACAAGTAGAGATTATGCAC
Organism: Bacteroidales bacterium; assembly: GCA_015060885.1. Lineage (GTDB taxonomy): Bacteria > Bacteroidota > Bacteroidia > Bacteroidales > Bacteroidaceae > HGM04593. Next base: position 6,309 of record SUXO01000061.1, on the reverse strand, counting down.
CTCGGTCGAGGGGATAATAAACTTGTCGAGCATTGACACATCGTTCTCGTCGGCACACAGGTAGCTGGTAATACCTTCGGCTTTGGGGTTGATATTGAAGACTTCGGCCAAACGGGGGCGACGGATATCGACACCCATCATAAGTACCTTCTTGCCCAGCATTGCCGCGCTCACCGCAAAGTTCGACGAGACGAAGGTTTTTCCTTCACCCGACACTGTGGAGGTAAACATTATAACATTGCCTGTGGTCTTTTTCATCACAAACTGCAAGTTGGTGCGCAGGGTACGGAAGGCCTCGGCCATAACATCGTTGCTGTTGGCACGTACCACAATGAAAGAGGCGCGACCGGCGAGACCGTGCTTCACGGGCACTGTTGCCACGATGGGGAGTGTTGTCTGCGACTGTACCTCCTCGACTGTTGCTATCTTGGTGCGCAACAACTCCTTAATATATATATAAAGCGAGGGTAACAGCACACCCATAAACAACGCAGCAAGGAATATCATACTCTTGCGGGGTGCGATGGGAACGTATGAACACATTGCGGGGTCGATACAACGCAGGTTGTTTGCTGTAACTGCAAGCTGCAATGCGTTCTCTTCATATTTTTGAAGCAACATCACATAGAGTTGCGATTTTATGTCACGCTCACGAGAGATTTCAACCAGCGAACGTTCCATATCGGGCGACATCTTCAAGCGCGATGTGTATTCGTCGGCAAGTTTCTTCAACACTTCGTATTGTGTTTCGAGCGATTTGTCGAAAGCGGCCAAAGCCTCACGGATGTCACCTTGCAGGGCGCGTACGGTTTCGGTCTGCGATTTTAGGGCAGGGTTCTCCACTGTTGCGGTAAGCAGCAACTGGTTGCGGAGCGCAACCTCTGTATTATACTTCACAATGAGGTTCGACAAAGAGTGGTCGTTTATAAGTCCCATTGTCGAGGGAATTGATTGCAGGTCGTTCTTGGGATTGTTTACGTATGCGTTCAAGAACTTGGAGTTTTCCATTACCACCTCCATTTCCTCCATTTTCTTCACGTACTCCTCTTTGTTTCGCAGCACTTGGGGAGCATCAATTTCGGGAGCGAGCAACTGATTGCTTTTCTTGTAGTTGGCAAGCTTTTTCTCCTTCTCGGTAAGCTCGCCGTTGATAACGTCGATACGTTGCTTTATAAATTCCTCGGTATCTCTTGCTACCTGACGCTTTTCTTCATTGGTTACATTATTGTAGCTCTCGATAAGCGCAGTTATGAAATCGATACCGTTGGCAGGCACGGCCGTATTTGCAGCAACAATCGCCACCGATGCGGTTTTTGAAATGGGAGCTATGCCCAAAGAGCCTTTATAGGATGCCGCAGTTGAAGTCAACGGTGAAATTGCAATATTTACATCGAACAGTTCATCAAAACCCTCTTGCTTGGTAAGAAGAATATTACCCTTTTCGGTCTGCAACAGATAAGGGAATACCTCTATCAATTCCTCCTCCGATTCAACATCCAATCCTTCGGCTGCATTAAGGTATTTATACGACACCGTGTACAGGGAATCATCGGCTACGTTTAGACTGAGAAGCAATGTTGAACGCAAGTTTTCGAGGTCCTTTGCCTGAATTGTAGCGTTTACAGGGCTTGCACCTTTGTAAATGGGTGTTACTCCAAAAAGTTTAGGGCGTGAATAGGAAACGTACAAACCGGCATCGGCCACCGCTCCACGCACTACCGACATTGAGTTTATCACTTCTATTTCGTTCTCCACGCTGGAATTCGCTCCTTGATAGCCGAAGTCGGAAAGGAAGTCCATTTGTGAAGCAAATGAGCCTTTCTCGTTATCCTGCAAAAGGATTTTTGCCGATACCTGGTATATCTTGGTTGCATTATAAACATAGAATGCAGCAAAAAAGAGACATACCACAACTGAAACTGCAAACAGTTTCCAATTCAACAAAAAGTGATGCAACAAAAGGGCGATGTTAAAATCGTTACCGCCCTCTTCCTGGTTCAAATTACGTTCCACATCCATAGTATTAGTTATGTAATATGTTATACAAAAGAGATGTCAATGATACCAAAATTGATGCGGTTGAGAACCACAACGAGGTGGTGCTGCCCACATCGGAGCCTTTGGCTTTGGCTTTGTTGGGTGTCACATAGACAACATCATTCTGCTGCAAATGATAGTAGGGCGAGGTTATCACAGAGGCATCGGTGAGGTCGAGTTCGTGAACCGAAGTCTTGCCGTTCACATCTTCGCGTATTACCTTTACATTCTCGCGCATACCATATATAGTCATATCGCGTGCAAGCGCCAATGCCTGGAATATGTTCACTTTTTCATTGGAGATAGTAAACGTTCCGGGATTTGCCACCTCACCAAGTACCGATATCTTGAAGTCGGCAAAACGCACGGTAACAATGGGAGCAATGGTAAAGGCACCTTTTATTTTATCGAGTATAATGATTTCAAGTTCCTTTTTTGTGAGGCCGGCAACGTGGAGAGTACCGAGGACCGGGAACTCAATATTTCCATCCTTGTCAACCAGATAGTTCTGGTATGTAGGTTGCGTAGTTACCGAGTTACGGAGTTCAAAAGGCTGGGAAACAAACAGGTTATAAGGAGAGGCCGCTGTTACATCGTTGGGCGATGTAACAATAATTTGAAGCTGGTCACGTGGCTGTATCTTGTTCTCGAAGACAGTGTCGGCCTGAACCATATTGGGGATTTCATTGCTGTTCTGCAAATAAGGCACTTGCTTGTACGAGGTACACGATGTTGCAAACAACATAACCGACAACACTAAAAAACCACAAAGTTTAAAATTCACAAGTTTCATATATTCAAATCCTTTATTACAACAATAAACGGCATTTATGCAATTAACGGACATAGATACCCAAATATTTTGCAAATATATAAAAAATAAAGAAATGCGGTGAAATTTTCAAATAAAAAGTGAGAAAAAGGAAAGTGTCGGAGCCGCCCGCTTGTTTCTATGCCGTTATTGAATTATCTTCGTGGCAAATATTGGACCTTTATGAAATTGAAAATAGCATTTATAACAATTGCCATTGTTGCTGTTGCCGCACTTGGCACTCTTTCGTTCGGTTATTACATTCTCAAATGCCCGCAGGTGAGCCTCGAAGAGACTGCCTACATATACATTTACCCGTATGACAATGCCCGCAGCATCTTGGAGAAGATTGAAGAGGCGGCCCACCCCACCACAATGCTCGGCTTCAAGCTGCTTGCCGACCATAACAACCTTGACAAACAGAGAAAAACGGGCCGCTATGCCATATACGACGGCGACGATATGCACACACTCTACCGCCGCCTGGTGAGCAACCAGCAGACTCCGCTAATGGTTACAATACCGTCGACACGCACAGTGGAGCAGTTGCTGTCGGCCGCAAGCAAGCAGCTGATGCTCGACTCGGCCTCGCTGTGCAAGCTGGCTACCGACCACCGTTATTACGGCTATATGGGATACAACACTGCAACAATGCCCTGCATATACATTCCAAACACCTACGAACTGTACTGGGATGTCACACCGCAGAATTTTATGATAAGGATGTTGCGTGAGCACGACCTATTCTGGAACAAGAAACGCCGTGAGAAGGCCAAAGCTATCGGGCTCACCATTGAGGAGGTTGCCACACTTGCGTCGATAGTAGACGAGGAGACCAATAACAATGCCGAAAAGCCCATTGTTGCCGGGCTCTACATAAACCGCCTGAAACGCGGTATGCCGTTGCAGGCCGACCCGACAGTGAAATACGCACTGGGCGACTTCACACGCAAGCGCATACTTAAAAAGGACCTCGAAACCGACTCGCCTTACAACACATACAAACACAAGGGATTGCCTCCCGGCCCCATACGCATACCCACAATCCAGGCAATTGAAAGCGTGCTGAACTACAAAAGGCACAACTACTTGTATATGTGTGCGAAAGAGGATTTTTCGGGCACACACAACTTTGCCGCCACTCTTGCCGAGCATAACAGGAATGCCCAACGTTACCAGCAGGCACTCAACAAACTGAAAATAACAAAATGAGAACATTCTTCACGCTTGCCGTTACCCTTATTCTCTGCTGCACTGCTACGGCGCAGGGCCCCACAGCCGCACTCATCCCCGTACCGAACCACATTGAACAAGGAAAAGCGGGACACGCCTTTAATTTAAAAAGGAGAAACACGCTCACAAGCGACCTCCCGGCCGACGCTTTTGCCGTGAAGGAGCTGCAACGCATTGTTAAAGAGCGCACCGGAATAGAATTGCATTATGCCGGCAAGGGTTGTATAAAAATGAGCATCGACACCGCACTGGGCTGTTCCGAGCGATATACCATAAAGGTAACGGGCAAGGAGATAAGGATTACAGGTGCCACAGAAACAGCCTTGCTGCACGCAACAAGAACGCTCGACCAGATGCTGCTGGGCGACATTGCAAACAGCACCGATGGGCGCATTGCCTGCATTTTCATCGACGACAAGCCGCGCTACCCCCACCGTGCCATAATGATTGACCCGGCACGGCACTTCCTGCCCGTGGAAGATGTCAAGTTCTTCATCGACCTGATAGCAAAATACAAATACAATACACTGCAACTGCACCTCACCGACGACCAGGGATGGCGAGTGGAGATTAAGAGCCATCCCGAACTTACGGCGAAAGGGGCTTTCCGCAACAGCAAGGGCGGCAGCAATGGCCCCGACAACGGATATTACACACAGGAGGAACTGAAAGAGATTGTGCGCTACGCCGCAGAACGCGGCATTGAGGTGATACCCGAACTTGATATTCCGGGGCACTCGGTAGCCATTCTCGCAGCCTACCCTCACCTGGGGTGTGCGTTCCGCCATAGTGAAACAAAAGACCTGAACAGCACCACGAATATGATGCTATGCGCTTGCAGCGACGAGGCTTACAGCATATACAGCGACATTTTCAAGGAACTTGCCGACATTTTCCCGTCGAAGAATATTCACCTGGGTGGTGACGAGGCGGCAATAAAAAAGAACTGGGCAGAATGCGAAGACTGCCTTGCGCTTATGAGAGCCAACGGTTACTCCTCGCCCGCACAGCTGATGAACATTTTCTTCGGCCGAATGCTCGACCTTGTGCGCAAGAACGGCAAGAAGCCCACATTGTGGTGCGAACTCGATAACATATACCCGCCCGCCAACGACTACCTGTTCCCCTACCCTGCCGACGTTACGCTTGTGACCTGGCGTTACGGACTTACCCCAAAATGCATAGAGCTCACCCGCAAACACGGGCACAACCTCATTATGGCACCGGGCGAACACGCTTACCTCGACTACCCGCAATACCGTGGCGACCTGCCCGAACACAACAACTGGGGAATGCCTGTCACGACATTGGAGCAGACATATTCACTGGACCCCTCGTATGGGTTACCCCAGGAGGAAACAGCCCACATAACCGGCATTATGGGCACGCTTTGGGGCGAGGCCATACGCGACATAAACCGCGTGAATTATATGGCATTCCCACGCGCCCTGGCTCTTGCCGAGGCTGGTTGGAGCAATATGCCACAACGCAGTTGGGAGGGGTTCAAAGCCCGCCTCACCCCCAACATTACCGACCTATTCAGGTGCGGTGCCGCCGTGCGTGTTCCCTTTGAGGTTTACCGCGACTGCGAATAAGCACCGGCAAAGAAATACCGGGCAGACACACCGGTCTGCCCCTACGGCAAAAAAAACAATAAGACACAAGAACAGAAAAACAAACAAACGTAGGGGCGCAACGATGTGTGCGCCCAAAACACACACACAAGCAAAGCGCAGTGACGGAGGAGATGAAGACACAAGAACAAAAAAAGTTCAGTAGAAATTTCGTGTGGACAAGTTGATTTTTTAATAAGTTGTGTCACCTCACGCAGCCCTTTGTGTAACGAATTATATCCTACAATGGTAATTCTCAAAAAGAAACCGGCACCGTTAAAATCACAGTGTTTATCCGAGCATTTGCAGGAGAGAGTGCGAAAGCTCGTGCAAATGAGCGAGTGAAAGTTTACTTGCACGCAAAGCGAATGCAGCCGAGGTTGCGCGAAGCGAGAATGTTTGACATAAGTTGACAATGCTTGCTGTTCGCATCCCGCACTACGTGCGACTAATTGCTGCAAGCATTGTCTATTAAATTACATTTAATTCCGCAGCACCCTGCAAATGTGAGAAAGATAAACACGGCAAGGGAGGTTCGACTGAGGGTTCGACTTTGGGCGACGTGAACAAAGAACCGAGCGACTGATTTTTCTCGCGTGCCGGGCGTTTGGTTCT